>NZ_AP023272.1:2817131-3134569 GCF_013426735.1 Agrobacterium vitis | reverse complement strand
CCGCAGGGGTGATCTTTCACGTCTGGGAGAGACTGCGGTTTCAAAATGCCATCTGGCACGGTTTCGTGGTGGCTGCGGCTGCCGTGCATTATTCCGCCGTGGTTACCGCCATCGGATCTTGAGGCGGCGCGGCTGTATAGCCGAGAAAGTCAGAGTTGGCGTATCATGTTGGCCTCTCGGAGATCAGCGCTTCAATTGCGCTGCGTAAATTGGCCATTCCCTCAGCCGATACCTGAAAAGTCGATCAGTTTTTTCATGCTTATCTCGAGCTTCCTCGGCCCCTTTCGCTGGACGAGGCCGTTTTTTTCCAGCAGCGCAAAAGTACGTGACACTGCTTCTACCGAGGTCCCAAGATAGTCCGCAATATCGTAGCGCAACATCGGAAGCGATAAGGTCGAGTTTTCACGGTCAAAATAGCGATCATGATCCGAACAATCTACTAGAAACGCAGCTAAGCGCTGTGGCAGCTCCAATTGTCCGATTGTGATGGTGTGTCGTTGTGCGGTACGAATTTCGTGGACTGCCTTGACGAAGAAACCCTGCTGAATCCTCGGGTGTTCCAGAAGGAATTTCTCCAGCTTGCGGAACGGAAAGCGGTATACGGAGCAGGGTGTTACCGCCTCTGACGAGTTAACGTACAGTCCCTTTTCCGCCAGACCAAAGATATCGCCTGGCCAGTAAAACGCCACGATCTGCCGTTGACCATCCTTCAGCGAGTGACAGGCCTGAACGACTCCCTCGATAAGCAAATAGAGGAAATCTGCGGGTTCACCTTGCGACAATATCTCTAATTTCGCTGTGCGATACTCTATGATTTCTCCCAGTCGCCCAAGTTCGTACTGTTCATCTGGGCTTAGGGCGATATGTTCCGCGTTCTCATCTCGCTGCGGCGACCATACAGGCGTTGCTCTGATCTGGAGTGGCGGTCGGCTAGCGGGCGAAGAAAGGCTCATGTGTTACATTCTTGCAAGGGGGAAATTAGAACTGATTTTTATCACTGCTTAGGAACGTCTAAAGAATAATTTTCGCTGCTACGATGCTGCATGATGGAACGATTCATTGTGGGAGCCAACACTAACCATTTCCGAAAAACCATTCCAAAGAGAATAACGCGCGTAGTTTCTTGACGTTTCTTTACATTTTCGGAGGAAGAGCGAAAATTTGCAAAATTCGATACCACATTGCGGAAAATAACGACGCAAGATCGACCTTGCGCTGTGATATCAATCTTTATCCGAGCTCAGATCCTTTACAACAGCGTCCGCCCATATCGCAAGGACGATGTTTACTCCGCAAAAGCTACATCAAGGCTTGGACTATTGTTTTTGGTTCAGTCACATGACTGTCATATTCCGCACGTTGAATTTGATCCATTCTTCCATTTCAAGTTGGGGTATTGACCCGTTGTGGAAAGGCCCTTGTCGGGAGCGCCATACGAGGGGCATTGAAGACGACAAATCCTATTTCCGTGCATGGTTTTCTGCGTTAGGACTGTGCGTATCCTATGTCTGTTTCAGGGCTTCTCATGACCACACAGCGCGTAATCCGCGACGCAACCGAAGCGGACCTTGCCGCAATTGTCGGGATTTATAACCATGCCGTCGAGCATACGACCGCCATCTGGAACGAGGCGCTGATCGATGTCGATAATCGTCGTGCCTGGCTGGAACTGCGCCGGGCCAAAGGCTTTCCGGTCCTCGTGGCAGAGGTGGATGGTCGTGTTGCGGGCTATGCCTCCTATGGCGATTGGCGGGCCTTCGATGGCTATCGCCATACGGTTGAGCACTCGGTCTATATCGACAAGGATCACCGCGGCGCAGGGCTGGGCAAGGCGCTGATGCAGGCGTTGATCGAGCGCGCCAAGGCCGGAAATGTGCATGTGATGATCGCCGCCATCGAGGCCGGAAACGCGGCCTCGATTGCCCTGCACGAAAAGCTCGGCTTTCGCCTGGTCGGCATCCACCGCGAGGTCGGCACCAAATTCGGCCGCTGGCTGGATCTGGCGGCGATGGAACTGATGATTGCGCGTTGATTACTCGATCCTGGCCCGCACCATCTCACCGCGAATGGTAATGGCAGGGTGGACACCCGGCGTATTGGGCAGGGCGCTGTCGATATAGGAGGCGGTGGCCTCGACCAGATAGCTGATCGATGTGGGGGTGAGGAAGCGCAGGGTGGCGTCCATCATCCGGCCGGACAGAAGGATGGTTTCATCCTTGCTGATGGTCTTGAAAAACGCCTGCACCCGCAGCGCAGCGCCTGAAACATCCAGCGTGCTCGCATGGCCGTCCAGAGTGAAATCCCCAGCATCGGCCCGCACATTGACGATGGAAAAATCGCCATCAAGGCCGATGCGGGCGGCTTTCTGGCGGATCAGCACGGCCGATTGCGGACGCAGATTGGCCTTGAGCTTTATGGTGCAATCCGACCAGTCAAAATAGCGCGACATGTCGGCGACATCGACAACCAGGGTGTCGTTGTCGATATGCATCCGGCCACTGTCGGAGCAGTCGCGGGCATGCCAGCCAGATTGCCAGAGCGAGCCCCAGCCGTCTCGCTCGCCTGTCAGGGTGGCAGTCAGCGGCGTGCCGGGGTCGGTGGTTACGGAAATC
Source organism: Agrobacterium vitis (assembly GCF_013426735.1). Taxonomy (NCBI): domain Bacteria; kingdom Pseudomonadati; phylum Pseudomonadota; class Alphaproteobacteria; order Hyphomicrobiales; family Rhizobiaceae; genus Gillisella; species Gillisella vitis. The sequence goes on along the minus strand of NZ_AP023272.1, from coordinate 3,131,957 downwards.
AGGCTGGCGGCGCCATCGACGCGCAGTTTGGAGATAGCCGACAGATCAAGCGGCGCGCCAATCGGCACATCGTGCCGCCATAGCGCCATGGCCCGATCCATGGCGGCGATGCAAACAAGTCCTACGGCAATGCCAAGCACGATCACACGTTTTTTCATGAGGTTCACTCCAATGGGTTGCGATGCGCCAATCTTTGCCAAAGGAGGTCATGCTGCGACCTGAAACACGTTTCGGGTCGTCGCCGATCATGATCGGGGGTATAAGTGCCACTGAAACACATTACGCACCCGCTCAAAAATCCTTGTTCCATGATCTTTGTCCCATGATCTTCCTGCCGATTTCCTTTTTCGTCGCACTGCTGCTTGTGACCCTGTTGATCCGGATGCTGCGGCAGGAGGACGCCCCCGCCTCCGCGAGGCCTTTCCTGCTGCTGCTGGCGGTGATGGCGGTCCAATCGGTTCTGGTCGGGTTGCGCTGGGGCTATGGCATGATGCTGGTCATGCCAGCCATGTCGGTTCTCGGAACGGTCATCCCGCCTTTGAGCTTTCTGGCCTTTCGCAGCCTGACCTCGACCCGTGCGGATCGGCAGGATCGTGGTTTCTCGCATGTTGATTGGCTGCATGCTCTGCCGGCTGTCATCGTGCTGGTGCTGAACGGCGTCGGCGGTGGGCCAATCGACGCCATCATCATCCTCACCTTCCTGGCCTATGGACTGGCGCTGCTCTGGCTGGCGCGGCTGGGGCCGGATGGTCTGACGGCCTCGCGTCTGGACGGGGCGCTTCGGTCCTACCGCGCCCTGCAATGCATGGCAGCCTCGCTGCTGGCCTCGGCGGTTGCCGATGTCGTCATCAGCCTCGATTTTGCCTTTGGCGGTGGCCGTCATGCGGCAACTATTGTTTCGGCTTTCATGACCCTGATCCTTCTGGCACTTGGCTTTGCAGCATCACTGGCCGAAAGTGGTGCTTCTTCAGATGAGGGAGACCCTTCAGTTGACAATGGGCGCGAAGAGGAGCGAGCAGGCGACGCTGGCGACAAGCCGGTGCCGAGACCCGCGAGCGAGGAGGACGCGAGGATTGCCATCGCGCTCGCGGCGATGATGGTGGAAAAACAGCTCTACAAGGATGTGGACCTCAACCTTGGCCGGCTGGCGCGTCGCCTCGGCCTTCCCGCCAGATCCGTGTCGAATGCCGTCAACCGGGTGCATGGCATGAGTGTTTCGCAGTATGTCAACAATCACCGCGTGGCAGAGGCCTGCCAACTGCTGCGACACAGCGATGAGCCGATTACCAGCATCGTCTTCGAGGCTGGTTTCATGACCAAGTCCAATTTCAATCGGGAATTTCTGCGGGTTACGGGGCAAAGCCCCAGCGCCTGGCGACGGCAGGAGACGATAGGACAAGCGTGTGCATAGTCGCGCTAGAGTTTGTCAGGGAAAAGTGGAAACCGGTTTTCCCGAAAAGACAAACCAAAGCAAAAGAATCGAGAGTCTGTCTGGTTCAATCTGAACCTGACAGACTCTAGGCAAGCCAACCAAAGGCTATTTGTCGGGATCGGACTGATATCAGCAATCATAAATAAAAATTCCGCAAGCCTTATGAGGCCCACGGAATTGAGGTCTGGCTATCGAATTGGTATTACTTGGCGCGGCGGCGGCGCTGCCCCAGGCCCATTTCCTTGGCGAGGCGCGAGCGGGCTTCCGCATAGGCGGGCGCAACCATCGGGTAATCGACGGGAAGATCCCACTTTTCGCGATATTCTTCCGGGCTCAAGGTGTGATGGGTCATCAAGTGACGCTTCAGCGACTTGAACGATCCACCACATTCCAGGCAGATGATCTGGTCGCCCTGAATCGACTTGCGAACGGCGACGGCAGGCTTCTGCTTTTCGACCACGGATACCACTGGCACCGGTGAGGATGTATTGGACAATGCAGTATGCACATCCGAAATCAGGTGGCTGATGTCCCCGATTGGTACAACATGGTTGCTGACATACGCTGCAACGATATCTGCCGTCAGTTCGACCAGAAGATCGTTTCCTGACGATCCAAATGCCGTTTCACTCATTTTTTTCTCCTGTCATATGTCTGCCTGACGGTTCGTTTGCCACCCACCGCCGACACTGAATTCAAACCAGTTCGACTGGTTTGCGTGATACCCCCACATAAAATCCACTGCCAGCCAGCCAGGATGGCAGTGTTATATTAGATATTTACGCCATTAACCCAAAACTAATCTCCAAATTCATTGTCCGCCTTTGGTCTACAACCCGGGCGGTTGTAACGGCTAAATACATGCTGCTTTTGAACTAGATCGAAATTGAAAACGGTTCAGTGATCCAAATAGTCCTTTTAATCAATTATCAACATCGGGAAAAATGTCCAGTTCCTATTTATCCTAATTCTTGTGCGTGAAAGAATGTAGATCAGATCAAATATGAATGGCACTCTGCTCTTATGATACTTTTAGAACGGTCTCATTCATAATTTGTTAACTAAGTCCTTCTTGCCGTTGCCAATGCCGTTGCTCATTTCATCGAGTACGGTCGCCTGGGCCAGGGGGTATCCGACATGCCGCGCAGCTTTTGCCAGCAGATGGGCGGAGACCGGCGCGGTCAGTACAAAGAAGAAAAACCCACAAAAGGCCCGTGCAAAAACCGACAAATCTGCGGAATTGACGCCAATTGCCAGTAACAGCAGGCCCGATCCCACCGTTCCGGCCTTGGAGGCTGCGTGCATGCGGGTGAACAGATCCGGCAAGCGGTTCAGGCCGATTGCAGCAATCACCGCAAAAAAAGAACCGCCCAGAATTAATACAGATGTTAAAATCGCAGCCGCCATTTCCATTAATCTGTTTCCTTTTGGGACATGTGCTTATTTGTACCAGTCCGCTTGCGCCTGCGCTCCATTCGAGACTTTTCCACAGCTAATTGTTCGGCTGCCGCCCGAATTGCCGGCTCGGTTTCCGGTGTTTCGCCAATCACGCCGCGCACAAAGATGAATCGCGCAAAAGCAATGGTTGTCAGAAACCCGACCAGGCCAAGTGAAATGGCAATATCCATGTAGAGCACATAGCCCGACTTGATCGCAAAAACGGCAATAAAGCCGATGACGATGCCGACCAGCATGTCCAGCGCGATCACCCGGTCGGGCAGGGTCGGGCCACGCATCACCCGGTAGACGGTCAGGAAAAAGGCGATGGCCAGCAACAGCAGCCCGCCATTGCAGGCATGATGGACGAGGAGTTGCGCGGCTGTCATATCGGGATGGGTCATTGGAACGCCTCGCGGATCTTACGCTCGAATCCCTCGGCAATGTCGCGCCGGGCCGCATCTGGGTCGCTGCAATCCAGGGCATGGACATAGAGGATCTTTCGGTCCTCAGATACATCCACCGACAGGGTGCCGGGCGTCAGCGTGATGAGATTGGCCAGTAGGGTGATTTCGAAATCGCGCTCGACGCTGAGCGGAAAAGCAAAAATGCCGGGCTTGATATCGAGCCCTGGCGACAGGACCATGATCGTTACCTTCCAGGCGGATTTGGCCAGTTCGCTGAGAAACAGCAGCAGCAGGGACAGGATGCGCCACACCCTGGTGAGATAGGAGACGCCGCCGATCTGCTCGCGCAGCAACCCGACCACCGCCAGCGACAGCACAAAACCAAACAGAAGATTATGCAGGCTGGCGCTGCCGGTGACCGCCACCCAGATGATGACCATCAGCAGGTTGAGGATCAACAGCCTCATGGGCGCGCCTCCGTGGGAAAGACCGAGGTGATATAGGCCGATGGATCGACGAGCCCGACTGCGGCGTCCTGCGAAAGCGCGATCATCTGTTCGGGAAACAGCCCGAACCAGACGATGAAACCGGCCAGCAGCACGATCGGGGAAAGGGCTGAGCGCGTTGGCGCGGTAAGGATCTCTGGTCCGGCCTGGTTGGTGTTCCCCTCTGATTCGCCCCTGGCTGGCTGGGTGCGCCAGAAGGCCAGCAGGAAGACCCGGGCCAGCGCAATCGTGGTCAGGAAGCCGGACAGCAGGATTGCGCCCGCCATCCACCAGGCGCCGATATCCAGTGCCGCCTTCAGCAGCATGACCTTTGGCCAGAAGCCGGAAAACGGCGGCAGGCCACTTGCGGCGAAAAACAGCGCCAGGGCCAGGAAGGAAAAACCCGGTGCTGCTTTATAAAGACCAGACATGCCTTGTAATGCAAAACTGCCACTCATCCGCCCGGCCTGACCCACCACCAGATAGAGCGCCGCCATCAACAGGATTGAGTGGATGGCGTAGAAGATGGTTGCGCTGATGCCCTGTACGGCGCCAATGGCGATACCGGCCAGCATGATGCCGATGCCGGAAATGACGATAAAGCCCATCAGCCGGCGGATGTCAGACTGACTGATGGCGCCAACCGCGCCCAGAATCATGGTGGCGGCGGCAATCACCCCCAGCACCAGGCTCAGCGTCTCGCGCTCAATCGGAAACAGCATCACCACGACCCGCAACAGGCTGTAGATGCCGACCTTGGTCAGCAGGGCGGCAAACAGCGCCGACACCACGATGCGCGGCGTGTGATAGGAGGCTGGCAACCAGAAATTCAACGGGAAGGCGGCGGCTTTCATGGCAAAGGCCAGGGCAAACAGCGTGGTCAGCGTCATCAGCGGGGCGGTATCGCGCAACCCATTGGCCTTGCGTGCGATATCGGCCATGTTGAGCGTGCCGAAACTGGCATAGAGAAAACCGACGGTGATCAGAAACAGCGTGGTGGCGATCAGGTTGAGCACTGCATATTTCAGCGCGCCGTCGATCTGTTCGCGCTCGGAGCCGAGGATCAGCATGCCGAACGACGAGATCAGCAGCACTTCGAACCAGACATAGAGGTTGAAGATATCGCCGGTCAGGAAGGCGCCGGACACCCCGGCCATCAGCACCAGAAGAAACGGATAGAAACCATAGCGGCGACCGGACGTATTGATATCCATCAGCCCATAGACGCCGCAGGCCAGGGCGACGATGGCAGACGTCAGGGCAAACAGCGCCCCAACGATATCGACAGTGAAGGCAATGCCGAAGGGCGGCATCCAGCGGCCCATCATCACCGTCAGCGGGCCATCCTTGATGACCTTGAGCAGCAGTGCCAGATCGATCAGCACCAGCAAGACCAGGGTGGGAAGGGCGATCATCGGCTGAAGGCGGGTGCGATCACGCAGCATCAAGGCCACGGCCCCACCGGCCAGACACAGGGCCACCGGCAGGATCGGCAGCCACTGCGCAAACGTGGTCGGCGCCTGCACATAAGCGGCTTTGAGAGCGGCGTCGAGAGCCTCGGCAGTGATGGTTGAAGCGGCCATGCGGTTGTTTTGGTCTTTCAGTTCAGAGCATTGGTGTTGCTGGGAAATCCTCAGTAATCAAGCGGCGGCAAGGGCGGATTTGTCGGTTCGGCCAACCGCATATCGTCGGTATCGTCGGTGTCGAGGTCCTGGTAGGCGCGGTAGGACAGCACCAGCAGAAAGGCGAAGAACGAGAAGGAAATCACGATGGCCGTCAGGATCAGCGCCTGCGGCAGCGGATTGGCGGCGGCCATGCTCAGGACGTCCTCACCCTTCATCATGATTGGCGGCACTTCGCGGGTCAGGCGTCCGGCGGTAAACAGGCCGAGATTGACGGCATTGCCGAGCAATACGATGCCGAGCAGCACCCGCACGATATGGCGTGACATGATCAGGTAGAAGGCGGTCGCGGCAAACAGCCCGACCAGCAGGGAAAAAATCGCTTCCATCAGTCGTTTTCCCTTTCGCCCAGCGCCAGCGCAATTGAGGTGATCGCTCCGACCACCACCAGATAGACGCCGATATCGAAGCTGGTGACGGTGGCGACCGGCACATCGACGCCGAAGATATGCGGGGTGATCCACAGCCCGGTCATGAACGGCACACCGGCAAAGGCCGAGACGAAGCCGGAGAGGCAGGCGATCAGCAGGCCGAAGCCCGCCACCGACAGCGGATGGACGTAAAGGGCGCGGCGCACCGCCTGCACGCCGAAGGCCATGGCGTAGATGGCAAAGCCGGAGGCGGCGATCAGCCCGCCGATGAAACCGCCGCCCGGCTCGTTATGACCACGCAGCAGCACGAAAACTGAAAACAGCAGCATCAGCGCAGTGACAACGGGAGCAACGGTGCGAAAGATCAAGCTGTTCATAAGCGATCTCCCACCTCATGGCTTTCATGCCCCACCCCGGACGGCGAAGCCGTTGGCTTGGGCGCGCGCAGCCGGATCAGCGCCAGAATGGCAAGCCCGGTGATCATCACCACGGCAATTTCGCCCATGGTATCGACGCCGCGGAAATCGACGATGATGACGTTTACCACATTGGCCCCATGGGCGATGACTTTGGAATAGCTGTTGAAGAATTCCGTCAGGGTCGGGTCGAAGGGGATTTGCGTCACCTTCAGCAGCATCAGCATCAGGCCGGTCCCGGCGGCAAGCGCCACCGTGCCGTCCAGCAGGATCTGCGGCAATGGCCTGTGATCGGCGGGATGCAGTTTCAGCCGGGTCATCACCAGTGCCAGAATCACCACGGAAAGCGTCTCGATCATGAACTGGGTAAAGGACAGGTCCGGCGCGCCAAACAGCAGGAAGATTACCGAGATCGCAAAGCCCTGGATGCCGAGCGCGACGATGGCATCCAGCCGGTTGGCGGCCCGCAGCACGCCGTAAAGACCGGCCACGGCAATCAGCAGGAAGGCGGCTTCATGCAGCTCGATCCGCTCCGGCAGCACCGGCCAGGACGGCGCCTCGCCAAACAGCATCATCGGCACCAGGAAAGCCGAGGCAATGGCGATCAAGGTCACCGTGACATAGACATCCAGCCGCCCGCCATGAAGAATATTGGTGATGCGGAAGCAGAGCCGTACCAATCCGGCCATCAGGTGGTCGAAGCCCTGATCGGGGCCGGGACCGAGCATCTCCAACAGGCTCGCCACCAGACGGCGCAGCCTGTCGAGCATTATGAACAGCACCAGACCGATGGCAATGGTCAAAAGCGACAGGGCAAGCGGCACGCCGATATGCGGGATAAGGCCGATGGAGACCGTCACCGTTCTGCCGGTGATGGCGCTGACCATCGGCGATGAAATCGCCTGGTGGAACAGCCCGGAAAACACCGCAGCCCCCAGCCCAGTCAAGGCCAGCACCAACGGCCCCAGCCACAGCAAAGCGGGGCCGTCATGGGCGGGTTTCGGGCTGGTCGCCACGCGCCCCAGAAACGGTTTGAAGGCCAGTGCCAACCCGACGACCATCATCAGCGCATTGCCGATTACGGCGATGGCGGTAAACAGCAGGGCGCGAAGATTGCCACCTGCCAGCGCCTCATAGATCTCTTCCTTGGCAAGAAAGCCGAACAGCGGCGGCAGTCCGGCCATGGAAAGCCCGGCCAGCAGCGCTGTGGCAAAAGTAATAGGCATGGCCCGCGCCAACCCGCCAAGTCTGGTCAGGTCGCGGCTGCCCGCTTCGTGGTCGAGAACACCGGCCACCATGAACAGAGCGCCTTTAAACAGCGAATGGGCGACCAGATAAAGCACGGCGGCCGACAGCGCGTGCGGTGAGCCGAAGCCGGTCAGCATCACCATCAACCCCAGCGAAGCGACTGTGGTATAGGCCAGCATCAGCTTCAGATCGGTCTGGCGCACGGCGATGACGGAACCGACGATCAGCGTGATGCCGCCAAAAAACGGCAACAATATTTCCCAGGCGGGTGTGGAGCCCAGCACCGGCTGCAAGCGCATCAGCAGATAGACCCCGGCTTTGACCATGGTGGCCGAATGCAGATAGGCCGAGACGGGCGTGGGGGCTTCCATGGCGTTGGGCAGCCAGACATGGAAGGGAAATTGCGCTGATTTGGTAAAGGCCCCACCCAGAACTAGCAGCAGGATCGCCAGGTAGAAGGGGCTGGCGGTGACCATATTGTTGCTATGCATCAGCATCGACAATTGCGTGACGCCGGAGACGTTCCACAGCAGGATCAAACCGGCCAGCAGCAACAACCCGCCGCCGCCGGTAATCACCAGCGCTTGCAGCGCGGCACGGCGCGCAGCCGGGCGTTCATGGTCGAAACCGATCAGCAGGAAGGAGGTAATCGAGGTCAGTTCCCAATAGATGAACAGCATCAGGAAACTGTCAGAGATCACCACGCCCAGCATGGCGCCCATGAACAACAGCAGGAAAGACAGAAACCGGCCCTGCTGCGGATGGCCCTTCATATAGCCGCCGGCATAGAGCACGATCAGCGTGCCGATGCCGGTAATCAGCAGCGCAAAGGTCAGGGACAATCCATCGAGAAACCAGGAAAAGCTGACATTGTAGCTCGGCACCCAGGCATAGCCGCCCGTCACTTCCTCGCCATTGGCGATTTCCGGCAGGAAGCCAAGGAAATGCACGAAGGATAATAGCGGCAGAAGCGCCAGAACCCACGCCGCCCGGCTGCCAAGGTGCCGTACCAGCCAGGGCGCCAGACAGGCACCCAGAAATGGCAGGACCAAAGCCAGCAGCGTCATACCGGCGGCATCAGCGATCATCTTGTCTCCTGTTGTCTGCGACCGACGAGCAGCCTCCCGGTTTGTGCGGCGCTGATTCTGTCCTGATTTGGCCGGTTTCTGCCTGATTTGGCGGTTGCTTGGCGAATATAAGGATTTCAACCGGAACGACCACCCCAAATCGGCGTCGTCAGTCTTCTACCCGATCTGGAAGGTGCTCACGCATTCATGGCGTGAAGACCTTGCAAAACGTTCCCATTCAATTGAGGCTCGAGATATTCACAAATACGACAGGATGAACCATCGTTGGAAAAGCTGGCACACGTCCTGCGGTTTGGCTCGCCCTTGCCTGATTGTCGCCTATCTGATCGTCGCCTGTCTGACTTGGTCGTCTGACTTGCAGCACCGGGACAAAACACTATCTATAGGGTCAACTCCGAACAGGATAGCGAAACGAGGAGGTCTCATGAGCGAGGACAGCATCGACAGCCGTGAAAAGCCCGCAGCAGCGCGCAGCGAGGCCGAGTGGCGTGAACAATTGACGCCGGACCAGTATCGGATCCTGCGCGAACACGGCACGGAGCGGGCCTTTACCGGTCCTTACTGGGATAATTTTGAGCCGGGCCTTTATCGTTGCGCCGGCTGCGACACGCCGCTCTTTTACTCCGATACCAAATTCGATGCCGGTTGCGGCTGGCCGAGCTATTTCGAGCCGGTCACGCCTGACGCCGTCACCGAACATCGCGATACGGCTTATGGCATGGTGCGCACCGAAATCCGCTGCGCCACCTGCGGCGGCCATCTCGGCCATGTGTTTCCCGATGGTCCCAAGCCGACCGGCCTGCGCTATTGCATCAATGGTCATTCCATGGTGTTCGAGCAAAAGCCCTGACAGTCCGTCCAAGAATAGCCGCTGGCCGTCTGCAAATGGCAATTTCTCCGCTTGCTTGCTGCATTCGCATTTCCAAACGGAAAACCGCTTCGCACTTTTCCTGGAATGCTTGTACTCACGTAGGTTAAGGACGCTCCGTTCCGGTTCTCGAAATCACCATTTTCGCCAGGCCAGCAGCAATTCTTGAACAGACTGTGACACGATTCGTTGCGAGATGAATGTCATGTCGCATAAGCGCATTGCTTTTGAGCAAAAGCGAGTATGCAGATGCCGATGTTTGATCGTGCCGCGTATCAACAAGATGCGCGCCACGTTTGTATGTTGCGCTTGTTTCCATAAAATCCCCCTGAATTAGTCGGGGGAAACTCACGGTAACGTGGAAAATAATCCTGAATGCGCCTGTGGGTTTCAATAAAAATGATAATGAAAACAAAGGATATAATTTTGGCGACGTGAAAGAACGTTCACAGGGATTGCAGATGTTGATATGAATAAAATCCTATTAAGGGAGACGTTATCATGTCAGCAATGCCGCTTGAACATCCTGTCCCGGTCAAAGCCTCCAGCCGGGTTCTGTGCCATTCCGTTGCCAGGGTTACGGAGGAAATATTTGTAGTTTTTCAGAGCCCGGGTCTCGTAAATGCCGGGCGCCGCCGTCAGCGCTGCCATATCCGACAGATCGCCATGTATCTCTGCCATGTGGTGCTGAGCCTGCCACAACAGGAAATCGCCCGCGCCTTCGGCTATGACCGAAGCACAGTGTCCTATGCCTGCCATGTCATTGAGGACCGACGCGAAAATGCGGCCCTCGACCAGTTTCTCAGCGTTTTGGAACGGGTCGTTGCGGTGCTGTCGACGCTGGCCAAGGATGGGCGTGATGCGTAAGCCCACAAGTCATTCGCCGCAAAATTCGCTATCAGGCAGCACCAAGCCGTTGCTGCGGCTGTTGCGGCTGGCAAGCCGAGGTGTGTTGCTGGAGCCAACTGATCCTGGCGAAACCGCGCTGCTGCGGCCCCAGGATGGCGTGCTGCTGGGCCGCGTACCCGATGCGCTGTTGCACAAGGCGCTGGCGGACGGTCTGGTCCGGCGCAAAGGCAATGCGCTCGCCGCGACCGGCGAGGCGGAAAGCTTCCTCAAACGAGCCATGGCCGAGCGTGAAGACGAGATCTTTGCAGGCCAGCATGGGGAGAGGGCGAGTGAGACCCTGGTGGAGCCGGATGGCAGCCGCTCCACCGTCCGGCGCAATCTTGATGACCAGCCTTTTTCGACGGTGGCCCGGCTGCGGGACCGGACTGGCAAGCCCTATCTGCCACCGGAAGCGGTTGCCGCCGGGGAGCGGCTGGCGGCGGATTTCGAGCGCGGTCATTTACAGCCACGCATCACCGCATCCTTTGAGCCGCGCCTGGCGCAAAAGCACAAAGGCGCACGGCCATCCGGGCTGGATCTGACCGACAGCGCGCTTGCCGCGCGGCTGCGGGTCGGTGAGGCACTGACGGCTTTAGGGCCGGAGTTGTCAGGCGTCGCTCTGGATATCTGCTGTTTTGCCAAGGGTCTTGAAGCCGTGGAGCGAGAGCGGCAATGGCCGGCCCGCTCGGCCAAACTGATGTTGCGGACAGCACTTCTGGCGCTGGCTCGTCACTATACACCACCACCGGCAAGGACAGCGTCCGGCCTTCGCCATTGGGGGGAAAGCGATTATCGTCCGCCTATCTCAAGGCCTTAAACACTTGAGATAGCCGGAATGTGTTCAAAGCCAGGATGCCTCAATATCTGCAAGGCTTATTAACCGGCTCCGCCGCCGGGCTTATTAAGAGGCTCCGCCGCCGGGCAGATCGAGTTGATTGATGAACTGATCGGCAAAGTAGCTGAGGTTGCCATCATAGTTCTTCAACTGGGCAAACAGGCCTTCATCCGACATGTCGGTATCGCTGTCATCGCTGCTGTCAGTGGACGACGATGCGGTGGCGCTATCGGTGTCCTCTGTCGAGGACGTCGAGGTCTGCGTCGAGCTAGCGCTCGTCGAAGCGCCAGCGGACGGCACTGCGAACACCTGCGACAGGAGATCGTCTTCAACAGTGGCGGCATCCGTGCCCGATGTGCTGGCTGTGGTCGATTGTGACTCAGTGCTTGTTGATGTCGATGAGCCGGCGGTGACCTCTTCGTCTTTTTCCTCGTCCGAACTGGTGCTGCTGGCCGCTGTTGCCGAGGTCAGCTGTGAAAGCCATGCCTCGAACGACGTGGACGGATCGGTCGATACGCTTTCGCTTGTATCGCTCTCATCCGTCTCCTCGGTGCTATCGCTACCGAAGAGCGCGTTGAGCAGTGTATCATCGCTACTGCTGCCGCTGCTGCTGCTGCCGCCCGACAGAGAATCGAACAGACCACCGCTGCCGCTGCTGGATTTTTGCTTTGATGAACTCGATGTATAGGTAGATTGCGATGCATTGCTGCTAGAAACTTGCATGGACCTCTCTCCGTGTGCGACCGTGCCATTCTGCGTCTGTCCTGAAACCGGGTCTGGTCGATGGCCGGTTACGCAACCACTGAAAATGCGACCGCCTCACTTTGGCCGGAGATAATTGCCGGCGCTGGGCGCATGATCGGTGAAGATATGATCAGTCAAGACTGGGAACGCCTGCTGCAAAAAGCCGTATCCTGGACCGGTGGCATTCCAGAATGCAGCGCAGCGGGCGTTAGCCCTGTCGCATTCATGACGGCGTCATGCCGTGCAAGTGAATAGCTATAACTTATAACCTGTTGCCTTGCGCCAAGCTGATCATTCGCATCTCTGCGTTGAGAAAATCTGCCCTGATTTAGAGATTTTCTTAGGAGGAACGGAAGCCGATTTCCGATAAAATACAATCGAAAACAATGGAATAGAGAGGATTTCGGTTCAATTTCACAGAACGCGATGATTTAGAGTTCGTCAGGGAAAAGTGGAAACCGGTTTTCCCGAAAAGACAAACGAAAACAAGAATAATCAGAGTCTGTCTGGTTCAATATGAACCTGACAGGCTCTAGCGTCGCGCCTTGGGCTCCTTCCCACCCTGCCTCCGCTTTGCTTAGGAGCGACCTTTCCCTTCCGGGCTTCGTCGCTCTGGCGCGATCAGCCCTTGATACGGGCCCTGTCCGACATGTTTGAGTTCGCCATTTGTTGCCGAAGTTTAATCCTTGCGCTGATTGACACCCTTCGATCCCTCAGATTATCGGTACTTAAGAGCACTTATAAATTTACCGTCGCCCAAAACCGGATTTACATTTTTTAACGTTTTGGAAGATTTGGATAAAATCAGGTTGATGTGCTTTCCGTAGACAGAAATTCCAGTGGTTCACACTGCTGAAGGAAGGTTCATAGTGTCGCGTAAACTGTTCGCAGTCGTTGTCATCGTCGTTCTGGTGCTTGCCGCCGTTGGTTTCACTCTGTTCAAGCGTTCCGAGGCCAATCCGACCGATGGCCTGCTGCTGGCGGCGGTTAAACGCGGGGATGTAGAGGAGACGGTGCTTGCCACCGGCATCTTCAAGCCGTCCCGGCTGGTTGCGGTGGGCGCTCAGGTGTCAGGCCGTATCACGGCGCTGCATGTAAAGGTCGGCGACACCATCAAGAAGGACAGCCTGGTCGCCGAAATCGACTCGGTTACCCAGGTCAACGACCTGCGTACTTCGCAAGCGTCACTGGCCGATATCAAGGCCCAGAAGGAAGAGGCCGAGGCGACCCTGATCAGCGCCGAACTGGCGCTGGTGCGCCAGCAGAATCTGAGGGCCAGCAATTCCGGCACCCAGGCCGATCTTGAAAGCGCGGTTGCCACCCGCGACAAGACCAAGGCGCAGATCGACAGCCTTCAGGCCCAGATTGTCAAGGCTGAAGTCGCCGTCGAAACCTCCGAGGCCGATCTCGGTTATACGCGCATCACCGCGCCCATGGATGGCACGGTACTGGCCGTGGTCAACCAGCAGGGCCAGACTGTCAATGCCACGCAATCGGCGCCCACCATCGTTATTCTGGGCGACCTGAACCACATGATTGTGCGGGCTGAAATCTCCGAGGCAGACGTGGTCAATGTCAAGCCAGGGCAGGCGGTCTATTTCAACATTCTCGGCCAGCCTTCCGTGCGCCATGAGTCGGTGCTGAAATCCATCGAGCCCGCGCCGGAATCGATCACCAGCGACAGCAGCGTTTCGACCTCGTCCAGTTCCAGTTCGTCAAGCAGTTCCTCCAGTTCCTCCAGTACATCGTCCTCGGCGATTTACTATAACGGCATACTGGATGTCGATAATTCCGATGGCCGTTTCCGCACCTATATGACGGCGGAAGTGCATGTCGTGCTTGGCGCGGTGAAGAATGTGCTGACGGTGCCGGCCTCGGCACTCGGCACCGGCGTCAAGACCGGCAAGGCCAGCCTGCGGGTCGTGGGAGCCGACAATGCGATTGTCACCCGAACGGTGGAAATCGGCCTGAATGACGGGGTCAATGCCGAGGTGAAATCGGGCTTGAACGAAGGCGAAAAGATCGTCATCGGCCAGGCTGATCCTTCCGTCAAATCAGTATCGGGGGGCTTTGGGCCGCCACCCGGGGGGATGTGATCCATGGCCCTGCTTGAGCTGAAGAACCTCACCCGTATCTATCGCTCCGGGGAAGAGGATGTTGCTGTCCTCAAAGGCATCAATCTCAATATCAACCGCGGCGAGATGGTCTCGATCATCGGGCCATCAGGGTCGGGAAAATCGACGCTGATGAACATCCTCGGCCTGCTCGACCGACCGAGCGTTGGCACGTATGAGATCGATGGCAAGCGTACCGACCAGTTGGACAGCGATGCGCTGTCGGCGCTCCGGCGCGAGCATTTCGGCTTCATCTTCCAGCGCTATAACCTGCTGTCTGATCTGACGGCGCTTGGCAATGTGGAAGTGCCAGCGATCTATGCCGGAATTTCGCCGTCGGATCGCCGCAGCCGGGCGACAAAAATCCTGGAACGGCTGGGCATGGGCGAACGGCTGCGTCACCGACCGGGCCAATTGTCCGGCGGTCAGCAGCAGCGTGTGTCCATCGCCCGCGCGCTGATCAATGGCGGTGAGGTGATCCTGGCCGACGAACCGACCGGCGCGCTCGACAAGCATAGCGGCGAGGAAGTGCTGCGCATTCTCGACGAATTGCATGCCGAGGGACGCACCATCATCATCGTCACCCACGATCCGGGTGTTGCCGCGCGCGCGGAACGGGTGATCGAGATTGCCGATGGTGAAATCATTGCCGACCGCCGTCAGGATAAACCTGTGCTGGTGCGTGAAAACACCCTGCCATCCACGGCCCGGCCGCATCGGTTCCCCGGTCTCGACCGGCTGGGCGAAGCCTTCATGATGGCGGTCAGGGCGCTGGCCTCGCACCGGCTGCGAACCTTCCTGACCATGCTGGGTATTATCATCGGCATCGCCTCGGTGGTGTCAGTCGTGGCGCTCGGGGCCGGCACCCAGCAGAAAGTGCTCTCCAACATCAACGGGCTTGGCACCAATACGTTGGAGATTTTCCCCGGCAAAGGGTTTGGAGATACGCGCTCAGGAAAGATCACCACGTTGAAAGTCGGTGATGCCGATGCACTGGCGCGGCTCTCCTATGTCTCTGCCGTGACCCCGACCGTTTCCACCTCAGGCACGGTGCGCTATGGCGCCACCGTGGCCAATGTGCTGGTCAACGGCGTCGGCGACCAGTATTTTACCGCCAAGGGCTCCAAGCTGCTGGCCGGGCGGCTGTTCGACCATGCAAGTGTCGTAGCCATGACCCAGGAGGCGGTGATCGACCAGAACGCCGCAAAGGCGCTGTTTGGCGACGATCCGGCCATGGCGCTTGGCCATACAGTGTTTCTGACCGACGTGCCGGTGCGTATTGTCGGCGTCATCGAGGCCCAGCAGGGCGGCTTCGGCTCGAACTCCAATCTTCAGGCCTATCTGCCCTATAGCAGCGTCCAGACCAGGTTCCTCGGCGATCTGTCGCTGCGCAGCATCACGGTCCGGCTGGACGACAGCGTCGATAGTGCAGTGGCCGAAAGTGCCGTCACCACGTTTCTCACTGGCCGCCATGGCGAAACGGATTTCTTCATTCTTAACACTGACGATATCCGCAAGACGATCGTCAGCACTGCCCAGACCCTGACACTGCTGGTGGCGGCAATTGCGGTGATTTCGCTGATCGTCGGCGGGATCGGAGTGATGAATATCATGCTGGTTTCGGTGTCCGAACGGGTCAGTGAGATCGGCGTGCGCATGGCGGTCGGTGCGCGCCGCCAGGATATTCTCCAGCAATTCCTGATCGAGGCGGTGCTGGTCTGCCTGATCGGCGGCGGACTCGGCATCGGCTTTGCTTTGTCGATCGGCTTTCTCTTCAGCATGCTGGTCACGGATTTTCAGCTGGTCTATTCCACCACTTCCATGGTGGCAGCCTTCAGCTGCTCTTGCCTGATCGGCCTCGTTTTCGGCTTCATGCCCGCTCGCAATGCGTCAAGGCTCGATCCGGTGGCGGCACTGTCAAAGGATTGAGAAGACGGGCCAGCGATTGAGAAGGCGGGGCAAAAGAAAAGCTCCGCCTTCTTGCCGGACCGGCTGGCGGGCCGTCCTGCTACTCTTCTTCCTCACGCTCCGGGAATGTAGGGAACGAGCAGTTTCGAGCCGTAGTCTCCACCGAAGTGGATGATATGGCGGCCCTTGTTGAGGGTTGGAATGGGCGGCAATTGCGGAAATTCCGGCCTGATCAGCAGATCGGTTCCGGTCATCACCAGTTCCAGTGTTTCGCCCGGCTGCCAGCGGATGCCGTAAGGCCAAAAGCCGATTTCGACGGGCACAATCTCCCCCGGTTTCAGCTTGACGGGACTATCATAAGGCAGGAACGGCTCAAGTTCGGTCGAACGTTCGGGGTCCGTCGCCCGCAGCGAAACGCGCAGACGGCCATTGGGGCCGACATGGGTGCGGTCCGTCACCACGTGGCATCCCTGCACCTTTCCTTTGCTATCGCGCTTCCTGATGAAAGCAAACAGGTCCATGTCGTCATGGCCCTCGGCTTCCACCCAGAGCTTCAGGTTGAAGAAACCGGTGAGTTCCGTCAGTTCGTTGAAGGTGATGGAGAAGGAAACACCTTCCTTGTCCGCGACATCGTAGGAAAGGCTGGCGGGCTCAGTCTGGCTTTCGTGGGTCAAAACAGGTTTGCCGTCCTTCAGCTCAAGGTGCAGCGCTTTGGTGACCTGACGCGCGAGCGGGAAGGCGACCTCGCTGCGGTTGACGGTATCGCGGTTGCCCGGGTCCATCACAGACAGGCGGACGCGCGGCGTGGCCTCCCAGCCATTATCGATATCTTTCAGGTAGCGATCAAAGAAGCGGCGCAGATCATCGACATTCTCAGGGTTGAAATAATCGGTCCATTCATGGGTATTGTTGACCCGCAACCATTTTTCCGTCGATGAAATGGATGACCAGCCGCGAAATGTGCCGCCTGTATGCAGAAGATTGGTCCAGGAAGCCACGACATAGGCGGGAACATCAATGTTTTCGAGGCCAGAGATCTTGGTTTTCCAATAGTCGTCGAGGAGCGGATGGGTGGCCGTCATGGCGGGAATGTCTTCCACCAGGCCGGGACCGCACAGCCGTCCGAATATGCCTTCCGAGAAGATGAATTCCGGAATCCCGCCGCGGCAGGCCGTATCGCGGTAGATATCGGATGCCCCCTCCCAGGGGGCAATGGCGGCCAGATGCGGGGGGCGCAGGGCAGCGACAAACCATTGCGACATCGCCAGCATGGAATTGCCTGTCAGGCCGATCTTGCCATTCGACCAGGATTGCTGCCCAGCCCATTCGATCAGATCGTACTCGTCTTCCGGCTCCTGGCGTCCCCAGGCATGGATGTCGCCCTCGGAGTGACCGGCGCCGCGGCTGTCCGGCGCGATGATCACATAACCGTGGGCCACCCAATAGGCCGGCGTCGGGGCTTCGAACTTGTTGAGCCCATCCTCCCATGCGACGGGCACATCCATGCGCGTCGGGTGCCCGAAGAGATCGTTGTTAAGGGCGCCGCCGCGTTTGCCATAAGGACTCCAGCCGATAATGGCCGGATACTGACCTTCTTCGACCGGGCGATATAGATCCGTCCGGATCGTCACGCCGTCGCGCAGCGTCACGGCCACATCCCGGTCCACCAGCACATCCGATTGCAGCGGAATGCCGCCTTCGCGGTGGGTACTGCCCTTTTTGAGAATGAAGCTGCGCTCATCCACCCGATAATTGGCGGAGTTCTCATCGACCACCGTTTTTCTGAAGATAACGTCGATACCGTCTAAATTTTTGATAATATTCATAATTTTCCTCCATATGGTGCCGGTATTCCTGTTGCTGGCCCCCATTGCTGGCCCGATTTTCGGGCGATGAAAAGCCATGGCTTCAGGGTCCGGCCTCCTCCCAGTTACCGCCATGTCATGTCCTGCATCGTGCTCATCTGCTCACGACATGAAACACCCAAACGTTACGCCATTAGCCTAATAATGCAGCGGATGTTTAATTTTTTATTAGCAATCATCATTGACGCCCTGTTCGGTCACGGGGCAAAAGATCAACCAACGGCCGCATCGATGAAGCAGAGATGACCATGAGCGACGAACAACCCGCCAAGATAAAGCCGACCCGGGTCGGCAGGCCCCGGTTGGGCGCGGAGGTTGGCCGCGAGGCAATTCTCTCCAAAGCCATTCATGCTTTTGGCCGCCAAGGCTTTGACGGGGTGAATTTGCGGGACCTGGCAAGACAGGTCGGGGTCAATATTGCGCTGGCAAATTATCACTTCGGCTCAAAAGCCGCCCTATGGGAGGCATGCCTCGAACGGATGAACCTGCGCGCGGCGCCCTGCATCAGCACCTTGCAGGCCATTTCGGCGGCCCCTTTGGCCTATTCTCAAAGAATGGCGGATTTCTATGCGGCCTTCATCCGTTTCAATGCCGACCTGCCGGATTATGGCCTGTTCATTCTCCAGGAGATGGTTCAGGAAGGCCCGCGCCAGGAGCAGGTGAAAGTCTCGCTGATCGATCCTTTCCACGATGCGACGGTGCCGCTGCTCTTGGAAGGAATGGACCTGGGACTGGTGCACCGGCAGGATGCATCCCTGCTGTTTTTCACCCATTCCATCACCATTTCGCACGTTCTGGCAGGCCAGGGTACGATGGCAATCTTCCTCCAACCTGAGGACCGCAGGGAGCAGACGTTGAAAGATATTCTCGCAATGATCATCCGTTCCGCAGTCGGCGTACTGCCGGCCGAATTCGAACTGGCAATCGCATCGGCCGGTGCTGTTGCGTAGAGCACATCTCATAGGACCGTTGAGTTGAAGTGGGGACGGTAGCAGCAGATACGGTCCGGATCAGCCTGAAGGCCGGATCAGCCTGAAGGTAAATGACGTTGAAGTCGATTTGGTTTCGCAAGCCCGCTTAATACCATCAGCACGGTCACGACTATCAGCAGGTTCGATGCTGTCAGGCCGACTTGCGGGTAGACTAGCGGCAATAGGATTTGAAGCCCGACGAACAATATGGCCTGAATCAAGATGATCGTTATCACTACGGCAGGAGAGAGAGTCGGTTCATTCCTGTCGCGGGCGTCCCGATTGAGAATTCGGGCATAGACGAGGGTGACGAGTGCCATCATGGAGGTGACGGAGATCGCTATTAGACCGCTGCTGCCCAAATAGGTTTCGGTTAATGTGGCCTGCATGAGTTGCGGCGTCAGGGAAAACAGCACCATCCAGAGATAATTCGCCGCTATGCTGGCAAGGATCGGTGGCCAGAGTAGCAGATGCCAACGAGACAACAGCTCTCGGCTATTGGCTGGCATGGATTTCGATAGGGCGAGAACCGCAAAGGTGGCCAGCGTTATAGCCAGGACTGCGATGCCCAAGAGTATAAAACAATCGGAAAAGGCTAGAGCACCGACATAGGCCAGTTCGAGACTTTGAAAGGTTGATTGTATCAAGTCAGGGAGGGCGCTGACAGCAAGTAAAAGCCACAGACCACCGATATCCTCTCGCTCTGTTCTGTTTATCAAGGCGATCACCGCCGCGGTGCCGCCGACGAGGCAAGCAATGGCGACGGGGACGAAAACACTATCAGTTACCTCTGCGTAGCTCTGAAGAGCGCTTGCAACACCATAGGCCTGAAAACCGGATATTATTATAGCACACACCGCCGGCAAGAGTGCGAAGGCCCGGCTCTTGCGCACCCAATTCCGGCAACCGACAAAGCTGAAGAGGAAAAGGCGCAGAATTTCAACATAGGCGAAAGCAGTGACGACAGGACCCGTTCCAAGAGCCAGGATGGAAAACCGCGATGAGGCCATGGCCGATTGGCTGGTCATCATGGCAAACCGCTCGGAATTGAGACCCGGTATAGCGATTCGATATCCAATCAGAAGGATCAGCGCCGCAATCAGCAGACCGACGAAATTTCGCCCCATGCGCCCTAGTCGCGATGCTATCGCCATGTCTCGCACCTTTCGATAGTGTCTCAGACCCGCGCCACAGCCTCGCCCCTGATCCGTTCCACCATTGAACGCAGGCCGTTGGCGCGTTGGGCGGAGAGGTGTTCGATCAGGCCGAGCTTGCCGAACAGGTCGAGGGCGTTAAAGCCTGCGACTTCTGAGGCGGTCTTGCCGGAATAGGCTGATAGCACAATGGCGACCAGGCCTTTGACGATATGGGCATCGGAATCGCCTTCGAACGTCAGGATCGGGTCAGAACCTTCGCCCGCCTTCGTCACCAGCCAGACCTGGCTGGCGCAGCCCTTGACCTTGTTTTCAGCGATACGCTGTTCTTCCGGCAGGTCCGGCAGGGCCTTGCCCAATTCGATCACGTAGCGGTAGCGGTCTTCCCAATCGTCGAGATAGGCGAAGTCGTCGATAATCTGGTCGATGGGCGTCATGGGAGGGTCATCCAGGCGGTTTTTCGGGTGTTTTGAGTGGCCTCCGCTGATGGCTTTGGAAGCGCTTGAGGCCATATAGGCCTTTCCCATGCGGAAATGAACCGGCTGCGCCGTTAAAAATCACTCAACCTGCGGGTTTCGGTCTTGGTCTCGGAACGGTGATGGTCAGGGGCACGCCATTGCCAGCAGCAGAGACCGTACCAGTGACCATATGGTCTTCGCTGGCGGCAGCAGGGGTGGCGATTGCCGCTTCCTTGACGCTGCCATGGACTGGCGCCGCATCGACGCTGATGGCCTGATGATCCTCTCCGGTGCCGAACTGACGGTTAAGCAATTGATAAGCGACCAGCGCGCCTTCACGCGCCCGGATTCCGATGGCCTGAAGTGTCTGGCCGCCCTTGACGCAGACATCGGGCTTTTCGCCGCAGAGGCCGGAAACGTAATCATAGGCGCCGGATGCGGCCGAAACGGCGTTTGCCAGCTCGAATTGCGGTGCAGATGCCGAACCGTCACGCGGCGCGCCGCCCAGATAGGACAGGGCGACCAATACCAGCGTAAACCAGAATGCTCCCTTGATCAGAAACCACATGACCGCTTATCCGTCTCGTTCTGCGACATTTTTTCGTCTGTCGCGTCGGTTGCGCCGGTCGAATGGCCGGGCTGCTGCGAAACAGACTATGATTCGCGCGGAAATATCGCTTTGCAAAACACAATCGGATTTTCTGCGTATTTTCATAAAATGCGTTCTTTCCGCATTTGAACCACATTCTAGTCAAAGTTTAACGACTGAGGTTAAGCATAATTGCGGCAGAACCCTTCTGTTCCCGGGCTTTTTCATTCCACCTGATGCCACAGATATTAACGTGATGCGGAAAAACATGCAAAATCCGTTGCTTACGCCACGTTAACCATGTTTTCGAAAGCTTCTGACCCCTGTCCCTTTCCGAGACGGAAACACCGGTTTAGGCGGGTTTTGCAGCTTTCCCTTTATCTTTTCCTTAAGGCGGCGACCTCTATTGTTTGGTCAGTAAAGAGGACCGCAAGTCGCGGAAATTTGGCGTGTTGGTATTGAGTAAAATCGCTGATCGGGCAAAGACCCTTCTCGACGAAGCCGTGACCCTGGTGGTAACGCGCATCGGCGCGGAAGCTTCGCCGTCTCGCGCCGAAGTTGCGGCGGCACGTTGCGTGGTCCTGGCCTGCTTGCCCGCTCTGGTCCTCGTGCCGTTCACCCTTTCCTTCTTTCAAGGTGTCGCCGTGGCCCTGCCGCTCGGCGTTGCCATTGTTGCTGGCCTGTTTCTGATCGCCGTGGTCGCCGCCCTGTGGCTGGCGCGCCTGTCTTCTCGCCAGCCCGCCATCCGCCAATCCCTGGACACGAGCGCTTCCATCGATCTATCGCTGTTTCCCGGCATGGTTTTCACCCTGGATGCCCAGGCGCGGGTCGAGACAGTCGGTGGGCGCGATGCCCGCGACTTCCTGCCTTTCCTGCGCAATCCGCTCGGCCGTCCCTTCATCGATCAGGTGCATGTCACCGACCGTATCGCCTTTGTGCGTGCCTTTGACGCCCTGCGCCAGGGCGAGGATATCGGTCGTGTGAAGCTTCGGCTTGCCCGCCCCACCAATGCCCATTCTGAAGGCTCTAACGGCGAAAACCTGCTTGGCGACACCACGAGCGACGAGGCTGCCGATGGCACGTTGATGGCGGTCGGGCTCGACATGGCCGTGCGCCGCGACGAGCGCGGTGGCATTGCCGGGATTTTCGTGCAGATGCTGGATTACCGCGAGCAACAGCAGATGGCGCAGCGGCTGGTCAAGCTCGATGCCGATTTGCAGACGGCCAATGAAGCCAAATCTCGCTTTCTTGCCGCCGTCAGCCATGAATTGCGCACGCCGCTGAATGCCATACTCGGTTTTTCCGATATTCTGATGGGCGATTATTTCGGCCGGATGGAAGATGAACGTCACCGGGAATATGTGCGGTTGATCCGCCAGTCCGGTGGCCATCTTCTGTCTGTGGTCAATACCATGCTCGATATGTGCCGCATCGAGGCCGGGCGCTACGAATTGCTGGTGGAGCCGTTCTCGCTTTCGCAGGCCATTCACGATTGTGAAAACATGCTGGCCTTGCAGGCGCAGGAAAAGGGCGTGAAGCTCACCAGCCGCATTGGCCGCGATGTGAGCGAGCTGACCGCCGATCCGCGCGCTGTGCGCCAGATCCTGATCAATCTTGTTGGTAACGCCATTAAATTCACTGAGTCGGGTGGTGTTGTCACCGTGGATGCGGCACGTTTCGGCAAGGATCTGGTGATCTCTGTCAGCGATACGGGTATCGGCATCGCCCAGGATCGCATCCTTCTGCTTGGCCAGCCTTTCGTCCAGGTTGACAGTGATTATAACAGGAAATTCGACGGCGTTGGCCTGGGCCTGTCGCTGGTCAAGGGTCTTGTTGCCCTGCATGGTGGCACATTCCTGTTGACGAGCCGTGAGGGGGAGGGGACGGTGGTTTCCATCACCCTGCCAATCGACGGATCGGGCATTGCCCGGGTTCAATCCACAGGCGAAAGCCGTCAGATCGAATTTCCGCCACGCTTGCCCGTCAGTGAAAGGCAGCCTGGTCGCGAGAGGCTCGATGGCTCAAAGAGCGAGACCTTGGGGAGCGACAGGGTGGGGCTTGCCCAATCGTCGCGGCAGCACCAGATGGATGAGGTCTGTTTTGAAGAGGGTGCGGGACAAACGCATGAGCAGCAGGGTAGCGGGCAGCCGGGCCAAAGGA
Source organism: Agrobacterium vitis (assembly GCF_013426735.1). Taxonomy (NCBI): domain Bacteria; kingdom Pseudomonadati; phylum Pseudomonadota; class Alphaproteobacteria; order Hyphomicrobiales; family Rhizobiaceae; genus Gillisella; species Gillisella vitis. The sequence goes on along the minus strand of NZ_AP023272.1, from coordinate 3,108,837 downwards.
TGGGCCAGCAAAAGGATGTGAATGACGACGCGAAAGCGAAAATCGCCTGATAAAAGAAAACCGGCCCGCAAGGAGCCGGGTTTTCTGATGATGGCCGCTCAAGCGTCCATGCGCCTCTGCGCGCGCAATCCAGCCCGGTTTACCAGCACGGTCGGCTTTGTCGTGGTCATGGGTTTCGTTGCGGCCAATGCGTTCTGGTATCAGCCAGGACGGCATCCGTCTCCCTTCCTGCGCACCCGCGATCCGCATGATTTTACCGCCATGCTGGGGTTGAACAGCAACCATTCCCTGAAACCCGACCCTGATGATGTCACCACATTCCGTATCCAGCGCCAGACAGCGGAAAACACCCCTGTCAGCACAGCGCCCGGCGCCGCTGGTTCAGCAACAGGTGTGGTGCCGGCCGCGGATACCAGTGCCGATCCCCTGACTGCCAGCACTCAGGCGCAGCTCATTCGGCTGGGGCTTTACGATGGTGCTGCCGATGGCAAACGTGGACCCCGAACCGAGGCGGCAATCAGCGCTTATCAGCGGCGGATCGGCATGTCCGTCACCGGCGCGCCCAGCGATGACCTGTTGGCGGCGATGAGCGTCGATCAGAAATCACCCGCCAGTGCTGCCCCCAAGGCCGGTGCTGCCCCCAAGGCCGGTGCGGCCCCCAAGGGGAGTGCGCCCCCAGTGCGCCCTATGGAACGGCCAGTTCAAGTCACGGCGACAGCGGATGATGCCATCGATCCCGTGGCCGCAGCCATTCGCAATGCGGAAAAGACCGTCACCACCGCGCAGTCCGCGCCTGTGCGGCCCGCGCCCGCCCGGTTGCCCACGGTAACCCCCGTATCGACCGCCGCCGTTTCTTCCGGCAAACCCCAGTCCGGCACAAGAGCAAATGCGCCGGTGCCGCAAGCGCCCGTTGCCGCCACCAGCCTTGCGACGACCGGTGGCGATGATGCCATCGCGACCGGTGCAGGCGGGGAAGCAAGCCTGATCATGGATATCCAGCGCGGCCTGATTAATATCGCTTATACCGATATCAGCGTCGATGGGGTGGCTGGCGACAAGACCAAGGCTGCCATTCGCCACTTCGAGCGCCATTACAGGCTGCCGGAAACCGGTGAGCCGAATATGGCGGTGCTGAAAAAGCTGAAATCCATCGGTGCTTTGTAAGCGGCTTTCTCCAGCTTTTCCGTATGCCCTAACGCAAAACCCGTTTCCACTTTCCAAAAGTAAACTCTAATAGGCGATTTTCCCGTTGATCAGCGGTTTCTGCCCCGACGAAAATTCTTGCTTGAGCGATTGACGCGCATCGCTGCTGATCACCGCCATGGGAGCCGTGACAACGGTACGGGCCGCCGAACCGGCCAGATTGGCTGTGCCGATCGCCACCAGACCAACCCGATCGCCCAAAGTGGTTTGGCCGCCTTCCATGGATTGGCCAGCGATGTTCTTGCCCAGATTGCGGATGATCTCCGGACTGTCGGCAAAGGCCGTGTGGCCGAGCGGATCGTGGCTATCGACGCTGCTGGTGTCGATGGCGGTGATGCCGAGCACTTTCATGTCGGCGGCCAGCGGTTGTAGATCGGCCTGGCTCATGCCGCCGACCCGGCTGACGCCGCCCGACAGCCACCGCGATACGAACAGCGCCTTGTCCTTGTTGGAGGTGAAGATGGTGAAATGCGGCCGCTTCGTGCCCATTTCGATCAACTGGCGACGAAACACATCGACATCGATATCCGGCGAAGCCAGGATGACGTTGTTGACCTTGGTTGGAACCCCACCAGTGCGCATCGCCACGCCGCGCAACGCTTCCATGGTCAACCATGCGCCCATGGAATGGGAAATAATCGTCACATCGCCGACATTAGGGTTCTTCGCGGCTTGCAGGATCATGTCTTCCAGCGCCCGCCGGGAATAGGTGGTGCTTTCCTTGTCGTAGAGATAGTCGAACACGCTGCCGCGCGACGGCCATGTGAACAGGATCGGGGATGCGTCCGTGCCGGAATCATGGATGATCTGGGCAAAGCGGAAAACCGCATCCGAATACGTATTGTTGAAGCCATGCACGAAGATCACGGCCTGGCGTTTCTTGTTCCGGGTCGCGTTGAACCACTGCAAAGCCTCGGATTCCGTCGGGACTTTATCGGCCTTCAGCACCGCGAAATCATGTTCCGGGTTGGGGGGCACACGGGAAGGCCACTGCACTTCACCCACCTTGCGATTGCGCTCCGGGGGGATGGAGACGACCACATTATTCACCGAAATTGCTGTGCCGCGATCGCCGGAATAGAGGATACCGGGATCATCAGCCGCCTGGCGGGTGGTAAACACCAGCATGTTGACCTGGCTGGCATCGCTGGCCACGGGAACGGGCTTCAGCACGCTTTCTGGCCGGCCCGCGCAGCCACCCAGCACGAGAACGATGAGTAGGGGGAACGCGGCGGCAAAAGCAGGACTGGACCTTGCCGGCCTGCATGCCGATGGGGAAGGCGATAGGGCATATCCACGGCTCAAGGAAGAACGGGCGTGTTCCCGCTTCCCGCTCTTGCGCCAGCCGAGAATCGGCATCCTATTTCTCAGCTCCGATAGCATTGTCATCGGGAGCATGGGTATCGGGGACGTGCTTGTCGTGCGCCGGGTTTTTCTCCGGCTTGATCCGGAACCAGGTGATGTACAGCGCGGGCAGGAACAGCAGGGTCAGCACCGTTCCGACGACGATGCCGCCCATCATGGCAAAGGCCATCGGTCCCCAGAAGATCTGCCGCGAGATCGGGATCAGCGCCAGCGTGGCGGCAGCGGCGGTCAGCATGATCGGGCGCATCCGGTGTTCGGTGGCCTCGACCACCGCCGCAAAGGCCGCGACGCCCGATTTTCGCAGATCCTCGATCTGTACCACCAGGATGACAGAGTTTCGGATCAGGATGCCGATCAGCGCGAGCACGCCGAGGAGCGCTACGAAGCCAAGAGGCGCGTTGCTGGTGAGAAGCGCGATTACCACGCCGACCAGCGCCAGCGGCGCGACGGAAAACACCAGGAACAGTCGGTGGAAGCTCTGCAACTGGATCATCAGCAGCGTTGCCATGATGAACAGCATCAGAGGTGCGACCTGGATGATCGGCCCCTGCGACTTGCTGCTCTCCTCGACGGCGCCGCCGATATTGACGGCATAGCCTGCCGGAAGCGCTTTGGCGAATTCGGTGATTTTGCCGCTCAGCGCATTGACGATCGTCGCGGGCTGGGTGGGGCCATTGACGGCGGCTTCGATGGTGATCGTTGGCATGCGGTCGCGCCGCCAGATGGTCGGCTGCTCCAGTTCGTAATGGAAGGTTGCGACCGACGACAGTGGGATAGACTGGCCGTTACTGCTTGGCAATTGCAGGTCAACCAAGGTTTCGACTGAACCGCGATCCTTCTTTTCGGCACGGCTGACGACATCGATCAGGTAGATGTCGTCCCTGACCTTGGTGACGGTCGAGCCTTCAACCACTCTGTTGAGGGTCTGGGCGATGTCTTCGGAGGTGACACCGAGCTGGCGGGCCTTGTCCTGCAATACATCTACCTTCAGCACGCGGGCCGGCTCATACCAGTTGAAGGCGATATTGGTGAGTAGCGGGTGGGTGCCGACAATGGCGGCCAGTTTGCCCGCATAGTCGCGCACCTTCTGGATGTCGGGGCCGGACACGCGGTATTGCACCGGCTTGCCGACCGGAGGTCCGATATCCAGCAGCTTCACATAGGCATCGGTGCCGGGGAAGGTCTGGCTCAGATAGGCCTGAAACTGTTGGCGCAGCTTGTCGCGCACGTCCAGTCCTTTGGTGACGATGATCATCTGGCCGAAGGTGATATCATCAGGCTGCACATCGAACGACAGGATGAAGCGCGGTGCACCGCGACCGACATAGGTCGACCAATGGTCGATATCCGGGTTGTTGGCCAATTGCTCCTGTTCGAACTTGGCCATCTGCCGGTTGGTTTCGTCGATGGAGCTGTTTTGCGGCAGGTTCCAGTCAACGATCAGTTCCGGGCGGTCGGAACTGGGGAAGAATTGCTGCTGCACATGGGTCATGCCATAGAGCGACAGGGCGAAGGCGCCGATCGTTGCAACGATGGTCAGCCAGCGCCAGCGCAGGCAAAAGTGGAGCATTCTGGCAAACAGCCGGGCAAACCAGCCCTTGTGGTCGGCATGCTTCTTCATGGTCTTCGGCAACATGGTGACGCCCAGAAGCGGCGTGAACAGCACAGCCACCACCCAGGACACCACCAGCGACACGGCGATGACGACGAACAGCGAGAAGGTGAATTCACCCGCATTGCTGTTGTTTAGCCCGACCGGGATGAAGCTGGCGACGGTGACGAGCGTTCCCGTCAGCATCGGGAAGGCGGTCGAGGTATAGACATGGGTGGCGGCCTTGCGCAGGCTATCGCCCACTTCCAGCCGCGCCACCATCATTTCCACGGCAATCATCGCATCATCGACCAGAAGCCCGAGCGCGATGATCAAGGCGCCGAGCGAGATGCGTTGCAGCGATATGCCAGCATATTGCATGAACAGGAAGGTGATCGCCAAAACCAGCGGGATCGAGATCGCCACCACCAGTCCGGCGCGCAGGCCAAGGCTGATGAAGCTGATGGCCAGCACGATGACGATTGCCTCGAACAGCGCATGGGTGAAGCTGGAAACCGCTTCCTCCACCACCGCCGGCTGATCGGCGACCCGATCGACGGAAACGCCGACCGGTAGGTCCTGGATGACGCCAGCCATGGTCTTGTCCAGCGCCTTGCCGAAATTCACCAGATTGGCACCAGCCTTCATACCGATGGCAAGACCGATTGCCGGCTTGCCATTGACCCGGAACATGCTGGTCGGCGGATCGGCATAGCCACGGCTGATGGTGGCGACATCGGTCAGCGGAAAGAAGCGGTCGTTGACCTTGAGATTGATCGACCGCAGGCTGTCTTCCGAAATGAAACGCCCGCCGACCCGAAGCGCGATCCGCTCCGGCCCGGCATCGATGAAGCCTGACTGGGTAACGGCGTTCTGGGCCTGAAGCGTGGCGATGATCGCTGATTGGTCGATGCCGAGGGCGGCAATCTTGCGGGTGGAAAATTCGAGATAGATCGCCTCGTCCTGCGTGCCGACAATGTCGACCTTGCCGATATTGGGAACGGTCAGCAGCTTGGTGCGGGCGCTCTCGACCAGATCGCGCAATTGCCGATGGGTCAGGCCGTCGCTGGTGAAGGCGTAGATATTGCCGTAAACGTCGCCGAAACGGTCGTTATAGAACGGTCCGACGACGCCGGAGGGAAAGTCGCCCTGGACATCCTGGACCATGTTGCGCACGCGCAGCCAGGTGGCGGGCACGTCGCGGGCCTTGGTGGTATCCAGCAGGTTGACGAAGACGATGGTCTGGCCCGCCGTGGTGATCGACCTGGTATAGTCGAGCGATTCCAGTTCCTGCAGCTTCTTCTCGATCCGGTCGGTGATCTGCTGGGTGACTTCCTGGGCGGAGGCGCCGGGCCATTGGGCCTGGATCACCATGGTCTTGATGGTGAAGGACGGGTCTTCTTCACGCCCAAGGCCGATATAAGCGAGCACGCCGGCCAGCGAAAACACCATCATGAAATACCAGACGAGGGAACGATGTTCGAGCGCCCAGTCCGACAGGTTAAATTTCTTCACGGGCGCGGCTCCTCATCGGTCTTGATCTTTTGTCCCTCGGCAAGCTGGTTGGCGCCGGCGACGGCAACCTGCTCGCCCTCCTTCAATCCGGACAGGACCTTCACCCGGTTGCCGTCGGTGGTGGCGTCATCAAGGACGACCTTGCGCAGGGCGACTGTGGCATTGGCCCGATCGATCACCCAGACACCGGTTGCGCCGTCTTTTCTGAGGATGGCGGTCAACGGCAGCAGGATGACGCCGTCCTCTTCATCACGGCTTGCAGTCGCGGTCACCACGGCGCCGAGACGAAACACCTCGGGGGCGTCGTTGATGGCGATCTTCAGCCGGTGGGTGCGGGTTTCCGCATCGGCTTCCGGGCCGATCTCGCGCAGCGTGCCGATGGCCTGCTTGGTGGGATCGAGCTGTAGCGCCACGTTGAACTTCGTGCCTTCCTTCAGCGCGCCGATCCGTCCTTCCGGCACATCGACGATCACGTCACGCTGGTCCAGCCGCGCGACTTTCATTACTGTCTGCCCGGCGGTTACCGTCTGGCCGACTTCGACGGACACTGACGTGACGACGCCGTCGAATTCCGCCTGAAGCCGCGCATAACCCAATTGCTCGCGGGCCTTGTCCAGCTTGGCATTTGCCTGGTCGAGACTTGCCTGGGCCGATTTCAGGCCTTGTTCGGCCACTTCGAAATCGGCGACGCTGCCGGCATTGATGGTGGCGAGCGTGCGCCGGCGCTTTTCTGTGATCTGGGCATTCTCAAAGGCCGCCTGGGCATTGCGCAGGTCGGCCTCGGCGCTGTTGACGGCAAATTGCAGCGCCAGCGGATCAATTTCGGCAACCACGTCGCCCTTGTGAACGAGATCGCCGACTTCGGCCTTGCGCAGGATCACCCTGCCGAGCGTGCGGAAGGCAAGATCGGTTTCCACCCGCGCCTGGACGACACCGGCAAAGCTGACCCCCGACAGGCGCTCGGCCTTGACGGTTATCGAGCGGACAGGACGTGGCCCGGCGGCCTGCTGGTCGTCCTTCTCGCTGCAACCGGCGGCAAGCGTCAGGGCAAGCAGAAAGGGAAGGGTGATGATTGGACGGTAGAGGCGCATGTCACTTTTCCTTAAAGGCCACGACCTGGCCGTCCGTCAGAAACTTGCCGCCGTCGGTGACGATGATGTCCCCGGGCGCGACGCCGGATGCCACCACGAAATCGCCGACGCGGTAGCGGGCAATGTCGATCTTGCGCAGCTTGACGGAGCTGTCGGCGGTGTTGACCGCCCAGACGGCGGGCTGGCCATTGGCCGAGGCCATGGCGCTCCAGGGGAGCACGATGCCCTGCTGCGGCTGGGCGCGGAACCGTCCGACGACAGTCGTGCCGAGCGACCATTGCGTGTCGGCAGGCAGGGCGACCTTGATACGGATGGTGCCGGCGCTGGTGTCGATGGCCGGAGAGACTTCGCGGATCTTGCCGTCCTGGGGATTGGCGCGGCCGCCGATCGGCGAGACCTCGACGGTATCGGACGGCGCACCTTCCAGGAAAAACGCTTCGAACATGTCGAATACGGCATCGCGCGGTCCGTCATGGGCAAGCGTCAGCGCCGCCTGCGCCGCCGAAACCACTTGTCCCACCTCAATGCTGCGCGAGGTAATGATGCCGTCGGCATCGGCCTTCAACTCCGTATAGGTCATCGCATCCTGGGCGGTGGCCAGATTGGCCTGCGCGGTTTGCAGCGAGCCTTGAGCCGTGGCGAGATCCTCGCGGGCCTGGTCGAAGGTGGATTGGGCAATGGTGTTGGTCTGGATCAGTACCTTGTAGCGGTCGAAGGCCAATTTCTTCTGGCGCATCGTCGCCTGGGCCGATTCCAGCCCGGCCTGGGCAACGGCGATATCAGCCTTCTGCTCGGTATTGTCGAGGAGTGCCAGAACGTCGCCCGCCTTGACCCGGTCGCCGACATCGACATGCCTCTCGATCACCCGGCCTGCGGTACGGAACGACAGGTCGGACTGCACCCGCGCTTTCACCGATCCGGAGATTTCCACCGAGGGCTGATATTGCGCGGTTTGGGCCTTGGTCACCGTGACACTGCGCGGTGAAGACTGGCTCTCGGTCTTTTCATTGCAGCCTGCCAGACACAAAGCGAGCAGGACGCAAGCCAGTCCGGATAAAGTCGTTTGTAACCGCACTGTGAGGTCCCCACCATTGCATTCACGGGTCGTTTCGAGTAGATATCAATGACTGTACGGTTAGTCAATATAGTTGCCGGCGTGACAGTTGCCGGTATAGGAATTGAAAGCGTAATGCGGGTGCTTTCGCTCCGTCGCCTCACGCAAGTCCGCTCGCTCAAACCTCAAGGAAAATGGTCATGGCAAAGCGATTGAAAACGATCAGCCGGGCCGAGCAGAAAGCGAGGCGCCCGCAGGAAATATTGGAAGCTGCATTTGAAGAGTTTCTGGACAAAGGTTTTTCTGCGACGCGTGTGGAAGATGTAGCTCTGCGGCTCGGCATTACAAAGGGCACGGTTTATCTTTATTTTCCGTCAAAGGAGGTCTTGTTCGAGGAGAGCATCCGGCAGATGTCGCTGCCGTTGTCCCAGTTGCGTGCTTCTGCTGAAACACTGGAGGGCAGCCATGCCGAACGATTGAAGCAGATGATCGGCATGGCCTATGAGATGATCGCGGGTGATTGCAAGTGTAGCGAACTCCTGCGTCTGACGGTGAGTGAGGGGACCCGCTTTCCCCATATTGTAGACAGGCATTACGACGAATTCGTTGCGCCTCTGCTGAAAACGGTCTGCATGCTGGTGGAGGGGGGCGTCGCCGCCGGCGAATTTTTGCCAGGCCCGGCCGTTTCCGCTCCCGATGTTCTGATTGGGCCGGTCATCCACTTCAATCTCTGGTCAATCCTGTTTGCGCAACGCAGGCCACTTGACCAAAAGGCCTACATGGAAGCCCATATCGATATGGTGATGCAGACCCTGATGCGCGACAAGGGCTAATAATCCCGACTGCCCCGATGAATGCCTTTCTTTCCGTCAATCCTGTCTATAGAAAAGCGGGATGCGCCTTCGCTCCGATATTTTCGTCGCCGCCATCCTACGCCGTGTGTTTTCCGCCGGCGGCTTTGCCGCTGTGGAGCATAAGGGCATGGACCAAGCCGGCGCCATCTTCCTGCGCCAGCGGTTTCGCGATGGCCTGGAAAGTCTTTATGCTCCAGCCCCTCAAAGCCTGATTGAAGACGATGATGCCGAAATGTCAGGCGACCGCCGTTTCGAGCGCCGCCTGGACAGGGTCGATGCCTGCGAGGTCGCGGCCCTGATGGAACGCGAGCGCCGTTTTGACCCGGATCTATGGCTGGTGGAAATCGAGATCGACCAGTTGGATGGTCTTTTGTCGCTCGTTGGCGAAGGAAGCTGAAGGGCGGCCACGCGTATCGCTGCCCTCTGTCTTTTCAGGAAAATCGGGTTCCACTTTTTACGGATAAAGTCTCAACGCGAAGCCGACACCGCCACTGGTTGGACGTCGCTCTGACTGCTTTGATAGGTATAGCGGTCGGCCCTCAGCCATGCATCAATGCGCTTTTCGCAGTCTCTGCCGTCGAGCGCCGCGATCAGTCTGGCGACGCGTGGTTCGCCCTGCTGTAATTGGCTGAGATGCGGGTAGAGGCGGGTCAGTATGAAAATCATGTCGGGAATGGCCATGGCAAGGCCGGTCAGCGTCGTGGCCAGCTGCTGGCCCGAGGTGTCGAGCAGGATACGTTCGGCCAGCCATCGGCTTGAAGACAGCGCATCGGCCAAGGCCGTGGCAAAACTGCCCGCTTCATTTTCACGGGCAAAACGCACCAGCAGAGCCGCCTGCACGGAGCTGAGAGTGCGCCGACCCAGGCGATCACGATCCTGGCGATGAAGGTGACGATCCAGCGCCTTCAAGGTCTGGCGCAAGGCTTCCTCGCGTTGAGCCCTTGTCGGGTTGTATGTCGGATCCTGTTCCTGCTTCTCTAAGGAGAGCTGATCTGGCTCCTGCGCCACCGTCTGTTCCTCCGGCACTTTCTCAGGGGCGATAGCGGGCATGTTTTCGGGTTCGGCACCCGCGTCGGACCTCAGGCGAATGGCGCGGGGCGGTGCTTCCATCATGTCCTGGACAATATCATCGTTGTCCACGTGCTGGGAATGCTCGGGCAGCGGGTCGATGAAGCGCAGGCCGGCCAATGCATCAATGACGGCGGGCGACAAAGCCTCGCGGCGCACGATGGTGCGGGCGTGGTGTATGCCCTGGGTGCGGGCGATGGTGATGAGCAATTCATCCGACAGGCAGGGCGATGAGATCAGGAATGGCGCGGCAATGGCGAGCGGCTGACTGGCGATGAAAAATGCCACAGCTTCCGGCACATTGGGCGATTGCGATAGCGCCGCCACGGCGTCGCGCCTCGCCTCTTCGGAGGAGTATTGAAACAAGGGCTGGAACAGCAGGGCAAACTGCCGGAGATCGGCCTTGCGGGGATGTTCGAGGCTTTCGAAACTGGAAACGGTGGCCATTAAAACCACGTCCTTCTTGCGGCCGATCCTCGGATTTTCCAACGCCCGAAATTGATGATCCACGACATTACCCGTCCCAACGCAATACCAATTCAGTCAAAATAGACGGTAATCGTTAGCAAGCTGTTAACCATCGACAGTGTTTAATAAGGAAACTTTGATAAAGCAGCATATCCTTGCGTGAGCGTTGCAGCGGCATCGCTTTTACTCGGAAATGTTAGCAAGGGTTCCCGGAAAACGGGACGCTCTTCAGTATAAAAGCAACTTTTCATGAGGATGGCTGTTTACCCCTCATGTCTGGAGAAAGGCGCAGAATGCCTGTCTTTGCTGCCCAAAACAGCAAGGCTGGATGTGCTGGCCCCTTTGCCGGGGCAGGATGAAATCGATCTCTTCATCCGTCTCATCTACCCCAAATGGAGACGAGCATGGCTGACATCGTGAAACTGAAAGACCGGCTGGATCAGAAGCCCGTCAACCGCACCCCCGCACCGACACAGGCCCGTATTCTGCTGTTTACCGGCGTGCGCTATACCCGCACCGAACCTCTGCTGATCGGCGCCGCCTCGCTCACCGGCAAGCGGCCAGTGCAGGACATGCATCCCTACGAGGGGTAATACGAGGATTCGCTGGAAATGACTCTTCGTATTCCCTGTGAAAATATCTCAAGCCTCTGATGTATTTGAGATATTTTCAAGTCTAGGATGTATGAGCCTCTTCGAGGCTTGGTATAAGACCTGTGTTATCGTGATGCCGCTCTTCCACCGCGTGGAGTGAGATCAATTGACCGTTGGCTATTGCGACCAGTGAGACAATCATATGGATTGAATGTCATTGGCTGAGCCCGGTTGCTTTTCTATGAAGCGCTCAGGGCAATCAGGAAATCCGGGCCGTTTTTCCAGGCATTCCCCGGAACGCTCTATGGCATCCTTCACGTTATCCACTGTGCAGAAGATGCGCTAATACCGCCAATTCTGTTGGGTAATTTTGTTTTTTAGAACGGACGCGCTTTAAGAGAATACGCAATAGTTGTGCAACCATAGTTTCCCAGAGATGCCTATGTCTGCTTTGTTTAAGAATGGTCCAAAAATTTAAAATATGTATTTTATTTTGTAATTCTACCAAAGATTGTTTTGTGTGCGATCATGATATTTGAGTAATAATTCCGCCTAACCCATTTGGGGGATGTTTAAAGCACCCAAAAATGGTTGATAAACATTGTTGTGAATAAACAACATTATTTCAAGTGGGGGCCTTTGATGCATAAAGACACAGAGTCTGCGCTTGGATATCGTCACGCAGAACAGATGAACCAGAAGAAGACAGAATTGTTTCGAAACGATCGGCAAAAGCCCTATGACGAGGAATTGGCGGGCACGCCAGATCGTGACAGCATGATGTATGCACCACGGGTGTTTGCAGGAATGGGTGTCGTCTTGCTGGGTTTTGCCATCTATAATTACCAATCGACAGGGCTCATCGCGGCCACAATCATCAGGACGGTTGTTGCGGCAATTATTCTTCAAAGCGTCTATTTCATCGCGATTGTCTACCTTGTCATGCGTCGGGTGAAGGCGCGCCTGGCCGCGCTTCAAAACAGTCAAGCCTCCCGTGATGGTCGTAGACAAAAGGATCAGTGCGCAGGTCGCGACCTGACGCTTGCCGAGAGGGCGGACAATGCCTGAGCCTGGTCTATGCCTGTGAGGTTTGACAGGTATGAAGGGGCTTTTCCGGGCATTGGTGATGCGGACTCAGAATGACAAAGTGCCGACGTCCTTTTAAAGCGGTTTCCAATGTCGAAGCCGCACAAAGGAGGATGTAACGACCCTCAATCCGCTTCCAGTGAATGAAGCGAAGTCAGAGCGGCAATGAGATCGGTCTGCCGGGCCATATCGGTTTTGGCCAGTACGGTTTTTATCTGGCTTCTGGCGGTTTCCAGCTGAATCCCAAGGGCCTGGGCGGCATCGTGCAGAGGCTCTCCATCTAGAAGCAGTTTCGTCAAACGCGCCTCGGCCCGCGTTAAATTCATCAGGGACTGGATCATCTCCGAGGTCAGGCCATTGCTACGGCTGAGGGGGACCAGAATGATGAAAAAGCTGACGGGGCTGAACAATCCGACATTCAACCGGGCGGCGGGAATGAGATAGACGACCGCTGGCGGCAGGCCCGGCTGGCCGGGGCAGGCGAATTGAGCGCCCTGCATCTCCTCCCGGCTGGCGCCAGCTGCCATTCCCGCGGCAAGACTTGCTTCAAAACTTGCCTGTGCTGCGGGATGGAGAAAGCGCAACTGGTCGAAGGCCGAAATGGCGTATCTTGGATTGCCTGCTTCAAACACCGTATTGCACCCCAGGATCTTGCCTTTGGCTGTCAGTGCGGCGGTGGGCAGCCGCGCCAGCTGCAATGCCCGCAGACTGTTGTCGACCGCCTTGAATTCAAGCTGGGAGGCAAGGATCAGGCTGCGACGCAGGTCCCGGCCGACACTGTTGAGAAGATCAAGATGTTTTTCTTCGATGGGACCGCTATCGCGCTTTCGTTCAATCGAGATGGCAATGATTTTCTCCTGCGGAAGGTCGAAGCTGACGCCAGCGGCAAAGCCAAAGCCGCGCGGCCAGAGAAAATCCCGGTAAAGTGGCTCATCGCGCATCTGCTCGTGCGAAAACTGATCGACATCGCTGATGAATTTCGACTTGCTGGCACTCAGCAGCGCTTTGGTGCGAATATTGTCGGCGGTCCAGCCCTGTTTGAAAAAATCAGAATAAAGCTCGCGCACCCCTGGCGTCGTGATCAAGGGCATGAGCTCGTCGGAAATATTGACAAGCAGGGCGCCTTCCGCGCCGACAAGATGCGCCAAGCGGTCCAGCGCATTTTCCCAGGCAGCCGGTTCAGCGGCCGCCTCGTAAATGCAATCTATGATAGTTTCTGGCATAGCAATCTCACATATTAATATTGCTATGTTTAGCAAACATGATTTTCCGAAGCAATGCCACTCAATTGTTTGAATAACATTATCAGATCTTAAGTCGAAAAAAAGAATAATCGAATATTTTAACTTTTTACCGGTTCAAAAAAAGAAAATTTTAGATTTAATTGAATGTTCTGAAGCAAAAATGCGCACCAAAGTATTATCGACCTTTGTTCGATTGCGAAAATACTTTATGGATCTATAGCTGTCTGATCGCAACCGGCGTTTGTAAGAAAAGCCTGTGCATCGGGCGCGAAGCTGGCTTGAGGCACAAGCGTGCGTAAGACGGCATAGCCTTGGGTTTCCGGCATTTCCACCAATATGGTCTGCGCCAGCGCATCGGGTGCCGTGGCGCGCAGCCGGGCGAGTTGGGCCGGGGTGGCGACAATAATGTCAAGCTTGCCCTCGACGGATGTAGCGTCGTTCATACTGTAGACTTCATTGGCATCGCGGTCGAAAATACCCACCGACCAAAAGGGAACGCTGCCCTCTGCTGTCAAATGCACCGGCGCCTCGCTGACATCGAAAGCGCAGGCGGCGAGTTTGAGGAAGGGATCGCCATTGGCAAGCCCCGCCCGGTCCGCCCGGCTGTCGAGACTATAGAATTTGAACAGCGGGCCTTCCATGGTTACGCGGGTATAGGCGTCCTTGCCGGTGAAATGCGGTAGCGCTAGGATGATGACGATATGCAGAACCACAGCCCCGACCAGGCCAACAAGAATGGCGTAGATCAGCTTACGCATCGCCGCATCCGATCTGTTCGACATGCGGCATGGCCAGTGTCACCAGGCCTGAATTGCCCGCGACCGGCGTGTCCAGCAGGGTCAGGTTGAGCATCAGGTCTTCGCTTCCTGCGGGAGTGGCCAGCCAATTGCCCGGTGCCGCCTGCGAACCGATGGTGATCTCCATGCTGGCATCACGATTTTTCAGTGTCGTAACCGAATTCAGCGCCCCCGGCAGGTCGGGCGAGACGGCTAGGGGCGTTCCATCCGGGCGGCTGGCTGAGAGCGTCCAGTAGCGCGCCATCGGCACTGTACCCGCCAGCCGGTAGCGGCAGCGTGTATTCAGCTTGCGGCCTTCCGTATCGCTTGTGGCAATAAAACTCAGCCCTTCGGCGCTGCCCAGCAGCAACCGCCCGGCCTTGGCCCGGTGCGAGCGCGCATAAGGATCAGCATCGGCGGTCTGCGCCTGCGGAAACGCCCGCCAACCATCAATCTCGATCTCGCCAAAGCCCACCGTGGCATTCAGCGCCATCAGCGTGGATTGAATGCCAAGCCCGAAGGCAATGGCAAGCGCAATGGCGACAAGAAGCGGAACCCTGAGCACGCGATGATTCGAACCCTGTTGATTGTTGGAGAAGCGGTAGCACTCAATTCAGGGCAGGGAAATGGCGGCTATGTCATCGCACGTTACGCCAGCGCCGCCAAATGAGATTGGCAGCCGCCACAGGAATGGCCATGACCATGACCGATGCAACAATGATGACGAGAAGACCAATTGTTTCAATGTCATCGGCATTTTCAATCGTATCCATTCCAAACAAGCGGATGGCGGAGGCGATCAATCCGGGCAGCAGGGAAAATTCGTAAGGCAACCCGCTGATCCAGCGCGCCAGCAGCAGGCCAAGCAACAGCGTGACGAAGGCATTGATGCTGTAATGGACCATCTTCATGGCTGTCCCACAATGTCAAAAGTTTGTGGTATCAATCCAGCGCCGCCCGCAATCCCGGTGCCAGCGGTTGTGCCTCGGTCAGCATCGTGCCGATCTGGCGCAGCAGGGCGGTGGTTTCGACAGAGAGTGTCCGGGGGCGGACGAATTCGGGCGGGGCGGGTGCGGTGCCCTTTGGTTCGCCCTTGGCCGGTGCTGGGGCTTTGACGGCCACGGTTGCCGGTTCCAGCACGCCGGGGATTGGCCGGACGGCGACGCCCTGGTGGGCGTAGTCCATGATGGTCTTGAAGGTCATGGCGGGCAGGGAGCCACCGGTCATGTTGTTGGTGGAGGTGTAATCGTCATTGCCGAACCACACTGCCGTTGTGAAATTGCCGGTATAGCCGACGAACCAGGCATCGCGGTAGGCCTGCGTCGTGCCGCTCTTGCCAGCAGTGAGAATGCCATCGAGAGCGGCTTTGCGGCCCGTGCCGATATAGGGGACCTTGGTCAGCATCTGGTTCATGTAACCATCGGCCTGCTCGGTCAGCACCCGGCGCGGGGCCGGTTCGTCGCGGTCGAAATCGTAGAGAACATGGCCGCGATAATCTCTGACATCGACAATGCCGTGGCGGCGTGATTGCAGGCCCCCTGATGGCAGCACGGCATAGGCTGTCGCCTGATCCATGACCGTGACTTCCGAGGTGCCGAGCGGGATGGTAACATCCTTGCGAATCGGGGTTTCCACGCCCATGGCCTTTGCCATGCGGATGACGGAATCGACACCCAGCCGGTCTTTGACCAGCCGCACCGGCACAGTGTTGATCGATTTGGCCAGTGCCGTCGTCAGCGTGATGCGCCCGGCATAGCTGTTGCCGTAATTATGCGGGCTCCAATTGCCCCAATTGACCGGACCATCGACAATGGTGGTCTCCGGGGTCAGGCCCGCTTCCATCGCCACGGCATAGGTGTAGATCTTGAAGGAGGAGCCGGGTTGGCGCAGGCCGCGCGTGGCGCGGTTGAACTGGCTTTCGCCATAATCGCGCCCGCCGACCATGGCGCGCACCGCGCCGCCGTTTTCCAGCGTGACGAGGGCCGCCTGCTTGACATTATATTGCTCGCCATATTCACGCAGCGTGTTGCTGACAGCGGTTTCGGCGACTTTTTGCAGGCCCGGATCGATGGTGGTGCGCACGATCAGCGAATGTTCGGGGAAGCGGGAGGCGATGCGCTGAACTTCGTCAAACGCCCAGTCGAGGAAGAAGTCCGGGGCCTCGCGCTCGGCCCGATCGACCACGGTGGCCGGATTGCGCCGGGCGGCGATGACCTGGCCCTCGCTCATGAAGCCGCTTTGCACCAGATTGCTCAACACTTCATTGGCGCGGCCACGGGCGGCGGGCAGGTTGACATGCGGGGCATATTTGGCCGGTGCCTTGAACAGGCCCGCCAGCATGGCGGCCTCGGCCAGATTGACGTCGCGCACGCTCTTGCCGAAATAGAATTGCGAGGCTGCCGCCGCGCCGAATGTGCCGCCGCCCATATAGGCGCGGTCGAGATAGAGCGACAGGATCTCCTGCTTGGTGAGGTTCGCCTCCAGCCATAGCGATAGGAAGGCTTCCTTGATCTTGCGCTCGATGGAGCGCTCATTGGTGAGAAACAGGTTTTTAGCCAGCTGCTGGGTCAGCGTCGAGCCACCCTGCACCACGCCGCCAGCCCGGGCATTTTCGCTGAGTGCGCGGCCAAGGCCGATGAAATCAATGCCGAAATGATCGAAAAACCGCCGGTCTTCGGTGGCCAGCACCGCCTTGATCAGATTGTCGGGCAGGTCTTCGAACGGCACGGAATTTTCATGGATAATGCCGCGATGGCCGATGACATTGCCGTAGCGATCCAGAAAGGTTACGGCAAAATCGCCGCGATTGCGCCAATCCTTGACCGTTTCCTGAAAGGCGGGCATGGCCAGCGCCAGCATGACGACAGCACCGGCGGTGCCCAGCGTCATCGCTTCGCCCAGCGCCTCGAACAGCCATTTCTTCCAACCGCGCATACGAAACCGGCGAAAGAAGATCGTGGTTTCTTCCCAGAATTCGGCGGCCTGGAAGCCGGTATTCCATAAGGTGGAATCCAGCCAGGCGTCGAGTTTGAGAAAGATATGCCGCTTTTTCTTCTGCATGGCGGTTCCGGGGCCGAGCCTTAAGATGATCTGCTACAATATCATAGGCATAGGGTGCCGAGGATGCTGTAGGCATATGCAACGCTTGACAGGCGCCAAGCTTGCGCCCATGTCTGCGTTGATCGCGATATATCCCAGCCAATGGATCATATGCGACTTAACTTTTAACGAATCTATAAGATTGCCGCGGATTGGGTGCTCGCATCCGGCCGATGGACAAGGGCATGATGACCAGCGAACCCTATTGGAAGACCAAGCGCCTTGATGAGATGAACGCTGTGGAGTGGGAATCCCTCTGCGATGGTTGTGGCCTGTGCTGTCTCAACAAGTTGGAGGACTGGGAAAGCGGTGAGGTGGTTTTCACCTCCGTCGCCTGTCGTCTGCTGGATGGGGAAAGCTGTCGGTGCAAGGACTATCCCAACCGGCAGGCCACCGTGCCCGATTGTATCCAACTGACGCCGGATCAGGTCGAGGACATCGCCTGGCTGCCGCCCAGCTGCGGCTACCGGCTGGTGCATGAGGGGCGCGACCTTTACTGGTGGCACCCACTGGTTTCCAGTGATCCTGAAACCGTCCATCAGGCCGGGATTTCCGCCCGGGGCCGCACGGTCAGCGAAGAGCATGTTTCTGTCGAGGATTTCGAGGATTATCTCTGCGACTGGCCTATGACGGTGCTCTTGCAGGCCGAAGAATCTGGCGACAAATAGGGGCATGAAATGACGACAGAAGCAGACGGATTTTTTCCAAACGCGGTTGAAGCCTTCGTTTGGATCGATGCACTCGTGGTATGATTTTGACATTTGCTACCGTTCGCAGCACCCTCAAAAGCAAATGTCGGAATCTTCAGGACCACGAGCAAGTCACTGTTTCTATTGGAATTTAAAAATTTGACATTTGATCCTCGAGGGTGCGGCAAGGGGGTGTCAAATGTCAAATTCATTCCACTAGGCTGCCACCGGTCCGGTCAGAAGTGTCAGGTCACCATTGACGGCATAGCGGTCGAAAATGGCCATGGCTTGCCGACGAATATTTTCCGGAACCTCGGCTCCGCGGCCCGCGATGCCCTGATTGATCCGCTTGCGTTCACCGTCACGCTTGTCGGCTAGCGCCGCGGTGATTTTCTGAGCCGCCTGGCTGTCCGCTCCGGTGAAGGTGGCGATCCGATCAGCCAGAACCGCCTTGTCACCGAGGAAATCCGTTTCATAGGAAACCCATAGTGGCTTGACCAGATTGAGCATTTCGCATCGCTGCCAACTCAGCAGAAACTGCGCATACCAGATCGCTTGAGCCGCAACCAGCATCTCAAGCCGCTCCTCGAAGGGCAGGTGGTGGTAATTGCTTGGCAGGCCGTCATCAAAAAAAATGGTGTCGACCGGACGATTGGAAGCGCGCCAGGATTGGAACATATCATCGAGGCTGATCAGCGTGTCGAAGAAATTACGGACAGTGACGATAGGGCGGATGTTGTAAAGCGTCATCTGGCGGGCCAGATAGGGCGTGCATCGAATGTGATGCTGGGCGACATAGCCACGGCCGTTCAATCCATGCCGCATAAGTGCAAGCTCATCGGTTTCCTGCGAGCGCAGATTGCCTCCCAGTGCAGAGCCGCTGCCGGGTGTGAAGCTGGGAAGTGCCAGGTTGGCCAGGGGGATATCCAGTGCCTGCACCAACGCCATCGAAATGAAAGTCGAGGCCGATTTGGGCGCACAGGCCACAAGAACATTCGGCTGTCTGGCCCGGCTTGCCGTCAATCTCGCCCGAAATGTCAATTCGGCAAGTTGGGAAGTCGACAGCTTCAGACCCTGGGCGTCGCCATCGCTTACCGCGGGCAGAAAGAACGGATTGGCATGGCAAAGGGCTGCGGCGACTTCCAGAGCCCGGTTTGGCGGCACGGAGGACAGATAATCCATTCCCAGGCTTAGCGCTTCGCGCGGCGCCAGGGTGGATATGTCTGCTAGCGTCTGGCCCAGCGTGTCTTCCAGGTTCGAACCCGCCTTGTCATTCGTCCGGATGCCGACCGCATGTTCCATGCTGCAACCTGTCCTTATCCTGCTGCGTCTATCCAAACGGAGTCTTTGGTCGAATTGGATATATCGACGCATAAACAAAAGCTTGGTGCATGAGAGCATGACTGAAGTGAATGCGTCGGTGCACCGGGGTGTGTCTGTACCAAAGGGTTATTCGCAAGGGGCGAAAACATTATGGTGTAAAGCTGACTGAGGAAGCTTGCGCCAGGCAGGAGCTTACAACCTCGTCCACGAGGGCCGGACCTCTGCTGGTGGCATCCGCTGGTTTCTGGCGACATCGAAACCGCTCATCAGGCCGGGATTATCTCTGCGACTGGCCTTTGGCGGTGGCTGGGGACGCGCCCTGACGGCGACCTGATGGCCTTCCTTAGGGTAAGTCTCGTACAAGTTTTACACTATAATTTCATCTCGGTTGAAACCAATTTGGTGCAATGGAGAGCTTATGTCGAGACTGGATTGGTCACTTGTCAAAAGCTTTGCCCGCGAAGCGGCCCCGGTGCCCGATGCGGAATGGGTGTCGCGGAAATTCGATGAGTTTCTCCGACGAACCGATCCCGCCGATGCCTTTGCGATTTCGGGTGTGTTCTCGCTGGCGCATCCTTTCTATGTGCCAAAGATGAGTGATGCCGCAGCCGACAGTCTGGCGATTTCCGTGCCGGAACTCGGCGCGGCTCTCATGCGGGCACGGCTGACGGCCTCGCGAGCGCATCAGCCGAATGTTCTGGTGGCGTGCCTGCCAAAATCGGCTTCAACCTTCATCGGTCAGAGCCTGATGAAAGTATTGAATGTGCCGATGGCGGTGCTGATGTCGTCCGCCTTGTCGCCGCAAACGCCTTTTTCCATGGGCATTACCCTGCGTGAGCAGGAAACGGACGAATTGGCGTTGATCCAATACGGCAATAATGGCCTTGGCTATGTGGCGCAGCATCATTTGCGCTGCACGCCCTATCTTTGCCAGCAACTTGAGCTTTACAATATCCGCCCGATCGTCACCTACCGCAATGTCTATGACAGCCTGGTCAGTCTGGATGACATGATGCGCAAGCAACAGCAGGAATGGGCGGCGACCCGTGACAAGGACGCGATCTATTTTAGTGACGGCTTGCCATCCAATTATTGTGAGCTGGACGACGAGACGCGCTATCTGATCCTGGTGGATCGCCAATGTGCCTGGTATCTGCAATTCTTCATGAGCTGGAAACGCTGCGAAGCGCTTGGCCTGGTCAAGCCGCTCTGGATCTCCTACGAGGAGGATTTTCTCGGCAACAAGCAGCGTCTGGCCGAGAGGATCGCTGCGTTTGTTGGGCCGGAATTCCTTGATTCCGCAAAGCTGTCCGAGGTGTTTTCCGAGACGATAGAGGCCGGTCATGCCCGGTTCAACAAGGGTGTCAGCGGCCGGGGCAGCCAATTGCCTCAGCGTGTCAAGGATCGGATCAGGGCGAGTTTTGATCTCTATCGCGATGATTTCGATTTCTCCGAAATATTGCCCGACTGATACCTCTGGTCAGCAGACCCTTCAGGTGCTGCACGCCGTTTGAATTTTTGCGCCATCGCTGGGGTGGAGGATTGCACCGCAGGTTGTGACTGCCTATATAGCGGCTTCGTGTATCGCAGGCTGTACTATCGCAATCTCGAATTTGCCGATTTATTTCCTGTATCATTTCGAGACGCGAATGTATCGGATCGCGATACGCTTTCAGTGAAATTGCAGGCATGAGGAGTGTTTGGCAATTCGAGCCGCAGACGCCGGGCTCTTGCTGTCATTCACGTAAAAATGTGTGAGTTCGATGTAACTTTTTTTGGTTATTTACTTCTGCCGATATTGATAGTTAAAAGCTAGAATGCAATTTTGAAAACGTCGCGAGCTGGATATTTTACTATTTCTGCTTGCAACCAGGAAGGACACGCTCATGAATATCGGAGAAGCAGCCGCAGCCTCCGGCGTTTCTGCGAAAATGATCCGCTACTATGAGGAAATCGGGCTGGTTTTGCCGGCACGGCGCACCTCAAGCAATTATCGGGTCTATGGCGAAAATGAAGTCCACCGTCTGCGCTTTGTGCGGCGGGCGCGGACCCTCGGGTTTTCCCTGGAGGAGACGGAGCGGCTGTTGGCGCTGTGGAGCGACTCTGGCCGCAAAAACGATGATGTGCGCCAGGTGGCCATGAACCATCTGCGCGAACTCGAAGACAAGATGGAAGCCATGCAGGCCATGGTCGATACGCTGAAAAACCTGGTTGATCACTGCGAGCAGGGCGACCGCCCGGATTGCCCGATCCTGGAAAAGCTCGGCGGTGGTTCTTCCGCGGACAAAAACCGCAAGGTGGAAATGGAAGAGGCCTAAGCCTCGGCATAACGGGTCAGGCCAATGCGTCATCCGGTATGACGAGACGCTTTTTATATGCCGCAGTGTTTTTACTGGCGGCAGGAGAAATACGGGCGAAATGGCCCGTTGTCGGACGCACCGGGACCCTGGGGGCGGGGGAATGGGGCGGGCGGCCGGTCGCAAGACCGGCCGTCAATCATGACCTCAGTGAGTGTATGCTCAACCAGACAGATCCGTGCGTCTCTGTCGTCCGGATCTCAATGGTCTTGGCATCGCGGTTTTCAGTCGCGCGGTTTGTGATATCTTCACGAGCGGCGGATTCAAAAGTCCGCATCTATAAATACAGCAGTTTTAAAGTGTTATGGTGTCCTGAGGCATTTTACAAAATGCACGGGGCTATAACCGGCAATTGTGAAATTGACCCGGACGGGCTCCCACCACTCTTCCCTCTTATGTTGGTTGGGCGTTAAGTGAGCCTCCGATTGTGGAGGACGGTTGTCTTCTTCATAATTAAAAATAAGAAAAAAAACCTAAATAGGAAAATAAGCATTGACGCCGTGACGGTGTTCTGTTAGGTTTTGTTTACGGTCGGAAATCTGCGGCTTCGGTCCTTCCGGTTTGGTTTTTACGCTCTCTTTCATACACTTGCAGCGCTTTAACTCTGGTTGTGGCGGTCTCCCTTTCTTGTGATGGGAGCCTCGCCTGCCGGGAGGATATTCATCATGGATGATTTCGATATATCGCTTTACGGCTGCTGGCCTTTACCGGCGCTGTCCTTTGCCTGCGACCGGCATGGGGTAACCCTCAATGACGGGCTGGAAATCAAGGCTGCCGATCTTACTGCCCTGAGCGATCATTATGCCGGGCTGCTCAATGAGCTGACGCGGGAAATGTCGGCGCAATTCGAGCAGTTCCGGTTGTTGCGCGAAGGGGCGGCGGCGCTGATGGAGGGTGGCGACGAGGCGGCGGCAAAGCTCGCCCGTGCCGATCTGAAGGCGGCGACCGAAGCGATGTCGGTGATTGTCCGCACGCTGGAGAAAATCGATGCGCTGCAACGGCAATTGGTCCGTGACCGTGAAGCCGAGGAGGAGCGGGCCGGCGAGACCGAAACGCTGGATGTCGCCCAGGCGCGGCTGTTGGCGCTGGTGGAAACCCAGGCGGAGGCCAAGGCGGCGCTGCTGTTTGAACGGTGGAAAGCCGAAAGCCTGACTACTTCCCTGGCGGCAATTGGCCCCCCGAGCGCGACAAGCGACCAGCCAATTCAGACAACAGCGTGAGGGTCGCGGGTGACAGGACGTTCGGATCGGCTGTCGGCGGGCATATCGGTTGCTGCCCTTTTGGCGGCATCGCGAGCCGAAAACAATGGTTTATCGGCCCTGCGCCGGGAGATGCAAAACCTGCACGATACGGTTTCGGCACTGGGGGATGAAGGATCGTTGCTGGCGCAGGCGATCAGCGCGCGACAGCGCGGTCATTCTGTTATCTCAACTCTTC
This sequence comes from Agrobacterium vitis, assembly GCF_013426735.1. Lineage (NCBI taxonomy): Bacteria > Pseudomonadati > Pseudomonadota > Alphaproteobacteria > Hyphomicrobiales > Rhizobiaceae > Gillisella > Gillisella vitis. Next base: position 3,086,024 of record NZ_AP023272.1, on the reverse strand, counting down.
AAGCGGATGGAAACAACGGCGGTGAGGTGATGCAAGGGTTGGAGCTGGCCGCTCTACAGCGGTTGGCGCGGAGCTGGGCCTTGCTGCGGCACCCGTTGCAAGCACCGCCCGAGGGGGCGTGGCGCAACTGGTTGCTGATGGGCGGACGCGGTTCCGGCAAGACCCGGGCCGGGGCTGAATGGGTGCATGAGATCGCCTCGGCTGGTGAAAAATCCGCTGTGCGGATTGCGCTGGTGGGCGAAACCCTGGGCGATGCTCGCGAGGTGATGGTGGATGGACTGTCGGGCATTGCCCGTATAGCCCGCCACAAACGCCCGGAAGTGGAAATTTCCCGGCGCAGGCTGGTCTGGCCGAATGGCGCGATGGCGCAAATGTTTTCCGCTGAAGACCCGGAGAGCCTGCGCGGCCCGCAGTTTCACTATGCCTGGTGCGACGAGATCGCCAAATGGAAACATGCCGAGGAGACCTTCGACATGCTGCAATTTTCCCTGCGGTTGGGGGATGATCCACGCCAGGTGATTACCACCACGCCGCGTCCGGTGCCGATCCTGAAACGATTGCTGGCGGACCCCGGCACAAGGCTCACCCGGCTTTCCACCTTCGGCAATGCCGGTAATCTCGCGCCCGGCTTTATCGAGGCCTTGCAGGCCCGTTACGGTGGCACGCGGCTTGGCCGTCAGGAATTGGATGGTGAGCTGATAGAGGACCGGGAGGATGCGCTGTGGCGGCGCGACCGGCTGGAGCAATTGACGGTCAGGCTCAGTGAACCGCTGCACCGCATTGTCGTGGGTGTCGATCCGCCCTCCGGGGCGGGTGCGCAATCGGTCTGCGGCATTGTCGTTGCGGGTCTCGACCGGCTGGGCCGGGCGGTGGTGCTGGCTGATTGTTCGGTGACGGGGGAAAGCCCGGCCAGTTGGGCGACCGCCGTGGTACGGGCCTTTCGCCGGTTTGAAGCGGACCGGGTGGTGGCGGAGGTCAATCAGGGCGGGGAAATGGTTGGGGCGCTGTTGAAAAGCGTCGATGCCAACCTGCCGGTACGCATGGTGCGGGCGATGCGTGGCAAGTTTTTGCGGGCCGAGCCGGTGGCGGCTCTCTATGAACAGGGCCGCGTTTTTCACGCAGCCCGTTTTGCCGATCTGGAAGATCAAATGTGTGATTTCGGCCCGGATGGCCTGTCGAATGGCCGGTCTCCTGACCGGCTGGATGCGCTGGTCTGGGCTTTGACCGCGCTGCTTCTGGAATGCGCGGGCGAGCCGCGCATTCGCACGCTATAATTATTTGGTCGCAGGCGCTGGCGGTGCCGAAGGTTGACGCATCTGGCGCCATTCGGATTCAAGGCGTTCAACGATATGGGCAGGAATGGTCCGGCTGGCCTCTGCAATCGTCTTGCTGATCTGGCTGCTGCTCTTGGCGTCCATCACATTACTCCTCTGTTAAGCGCCCGGCGCCTGTCATGGCGCGGCAGGGCTTGTTGCTCTGTGCCGCTCATAACCAGCGGTGGAGCGGAAAGTTCCACAAGCTTAAATCTTTGTAAATATCTCGTGACAGGGTCTGAACCGATTGAATTTTGTTTAACCGATTTAAATCCCAGCATTTTTTTGGTTCAATCTCGCCGCGTTCGGCTGGACCCTGCTATTTTAAGGGGAATTGGCAGTTTATGAATACCAAGGCTTTGCAATCGCTCTTCAGCCGGATCCGCGGTGAATTGTGTGGCGGGCGGCTCGGCACGGCTCAGGTGCAGGGCATCAACGCCATTCTGGCGGGCTGCGCGCGCCACGGTCTGACCGACCATCGCCATATCGCCTATCTGCTGGCCACCGCCTTTCATGAAACGGCGGGTCGCTTCCAGCCCCTGCGGGAAACACTGGCGAAAACCGATGCCGAGGCCATTGATCGGTTGGAGCGCGCCTATGAAGCGGGCCGCTTGCCCCAGGTAAGCGCGCCTTACTGGCGGCCGGACGAGGCGGGACGAAGCTGGTTTGGCCGGGGTTTCGTGCAGATCACCCATAAGCGCAATTATCAGGCGATGTCGGTGGCGCTGGGCGTCGATCTTGTTGCCGATCCGGGCCGCGCCCTGGATATGGCGACGGCGGCGGATATTCTGGTGGTCGGTATGCGCGAGGGGCTGTTTTCGGGCGTCAAGCTTGGTGATGTGTTTACTGCCACGGCAAGCGACTGGAGCGGCGCTCGCCGCATCGTCAATGGGCAGGACCGGGCGGACCTGGTGGCTGGGTATGGGCGGGCTATTTTGGCGGGGATGGGGTGAGGTTTGCTGACACTATTTCCGTGTTTCACGAAAGCATGGAAATGCAGACCCGCATCGTCAGGGTCCTTCGATAGGCAGGTCTATCCACGTAACCGGCGCAAATATCGCAACTTCAGGAGAACATCATGCTGTCTTCCTTTCGCCTGCCGTTTCGGCGGGCCAATCGTGACGCCGTGTCGTCATCGGACCCACTCAAAACAAAATCCGGCCAGACGAAAGCGGGGATAAGACCCCGGGTGGGGTTGGAAATGCTGCTCTCCACCGGTGCCGGGCGCGGCACGGGGCGGTCTTATGCAGCCTTGTCACGCGCGGGTTTTCTCGGCAATCCGGTGGCGCATCGGGCGGTGCGGCTGGTTTCGGAGGCGGCGGCGGCTGTGCCGCTTCTGCTTTATCAGGGCCTGCCGCAGGAAGGAGCCGGGGAGTTGAGCGAGCATCCGGCGCTGGCGCTTCTGGCCCGGCCCAACGGGCGGGCAACGGGGGCGGATTTTTTCGAAATGCTCTATGGCCATCTGCTGCTGTCGGGCAATGCCTATCTGGAGCCGCTCTGGCTTGGCGGGCGGCTGATGGAACTGCATCTGCTGCGCCCCGACCGGGTCAGCGTCGTCGAGGGTGCCGATGGCTGGCCGGTCGCCTATGATTATCGCGCCGCCGGGGTGACGCGGCGTTTGGCTGCTGAAGGCGAGCCGCAGCCGATCCTGCATTTCAAGCTGTTTCACCCGCTTGACGATATCAGCGGTTACGCGCCGCTTGCTTCGGCCCATAACGCGCTGGACCTGCACAATGCCGCTGCCACCTGGAACAAGGCGTTGCTCGACAATTCCGCCCGGCCCTCCGGGGCGCTGGTCTATCAGCCCAAGGAGGGTGGCAACCTGCCGCCGGAACAATATCAGCGGCTGAAGGACGAACTGGAACAGGGCTATTCCGGGCCGATGCAGGCGGGCCGTCCGATGCTGCTGGAGGGCGGGCTGGACTGGAAGGCGATGAGCCTGACCCCCCGCGACATGGATTTTACCGATGCCCGCAATGGCGCGGCCCGCGATATTGCGCTGTCGCTCGGCGTGCCGCCAATGCTGCTGGGCATTCCCGGCGACAATACCTACGCCAATTATCAGGAGGCCAACCGCGCCTTCTACCGGCTGACGGTGTTGCCGCTGATCCGCCGTACCGCCGCCAGCCTGTCGGGCTTTCTATCCGATGGGTTTGGCGAGGTCTTGTGCCTGAAGCCCGATCTCGATCAGGTCGAGGGCCTGTCCAGCGAGCGCGACGCGCTGTGGTCACGGGTCGGGTCCGCCAGCTTCCTCACCGACGAGGAAAAGCGCCAGGCGGTTGGGTATGACCCGTGAACTCCTGCCATTTCAAGAGGTTGATGCGCAATTCGGACTCTGGTCCGCAGAAGGGTGATTCAGAGTGTGAACATCTGCACCCTGCTTCTGAGCAGGCGCGCATAAGCGATTCTAAAGATTAGAATTTTCGGATTAACTGCGGCGGATTTGCGCCTCTATCCACAATCATAAGACGAAAAGATTAACAAAATGACCGATTTTACACCCGACACCCCCTTATGGGGTGCGCGGCTGGCGGGCGCATTGGCGGGGTCCGCCATCTCGCTGGTCTATCTTTTGCCGAGGGGGCGACGCGAGGCGGCCAGCCGGTTTTTCACCGGGCTGGCCATCGGGCTGATCTTCGGCGGCGCCACCGGCCAATGGCTGGCCCGCAAGCTGGACATTCTGCAAAGCCTGTCTGGTGCGGAAATCATGCTGGCGGGGGCGACGCTTGCCAGCCTTTCGGCCTGGTGGGCGCTAGGCGCACTGGCGCGGTTTGCAGGCCGCTATGGGCGCAAGGACGGCTGAAGCCGTCGATCTCATTCCAGATTAAAGGCCAGATTAAAGGAGAAATTCATGCACGCTTATCGCGGGCCGAGAAAACTTGTGCGCAAATTTGCCGATCTGACCCTGTCGGATCTCAGCGGCGACGGCACGTTCAGCGGCTATGCCAGCGTGTTCGGCGAGGTGGATCTGGGGCGCGACGTGATCGAGCCGGGGGCGTTTCGCACCAGTTTGCAGGGGCGCGGCGCAGGCGGCATCCGCATGCTTTACCAGCACGACCCCAACCAGCCGATCGGTAGCTGGACGCTGCTCAAGGAGGATGCGCGTGGCCTTTATGTCGAGGGACGGCTTTCCCCCGGCGTCAAGCGTGCCGAGGAGGTGCGCGCCCTGATGAAATCAGGCGCGCTGGACGGGCTGTCGATCGGTTTCCAGACGGTGAAATCCCGTCAGGACGCCAAGACCGGCATTCGCCGCATTCTGGAGGCCGATCTCTGGGAAATTTCCGTCGTCACCTTTCCCATGGCCCCTTCGGCCAGGGTTTCCAATGTCAAGCATCAGCGGTTTTACCGCGACAAGGATACCGAGCTGATCCGGGCGATGCGCCGGGCAGCCCGGACGATGGCCAACAGCAATTTCAAATAAAGGATGGATTTATGAGCGATCATCAGATGACAGCCCCCGAAATCAAGGCGATTCCGGAAACCATGGCCGCCGCCTTCGACGACTTTATGGAAGCCTTCGAGGGTTTCAAGCAGGCCAATGACCAGCGGCTCGGCGAAATCGAGCAGAAGCTGACCGCCGATGTCGTCACCCGCGACAAGGTGGAGCGGATCAACAAGGCGATGGACGAACAATCCCGGTTGCTGGACCAGCTGGCGCTGAAAAAGCTGCGCCCGGCACTGGGATCGAACGGCAATCGCGGACGTTCCACCAGCCTGGAGGCGGCGGAGCGCAAGGCGGCCTTCGAGGCCTATATCCGGCGCGGCGATGAGACGGCGCTGCGCGATCTCGATGCCAAATCCATGGCGATTGGTTCGGACGCGGATGGTGGCTATCTGGTGACGGATGAGACCGATAGCGAGATTGGCCGCAGGCTCGCCTCCATCTCGCCGATCCGGCAATTGGCCAGCGTCCGGCAGGTGTCGGGTGCGGTGCTGAAAAAGCCATTTGCGCCAAGCGGCATGGCCTCCGGTTGGGTGGCGGAAACCGCGGCCCGCACCCAGACCGATACGCCGCAGCTGACGGAACTCAGCTTTCCGACCATGGAGATTTACGCCATGCCCGCCGCCACCCAGTCGTTGCTGGATGATGCGGCTGTTGATGTCGAGGCCTGGATTGCCGGAGAGGTGGATATTGCCTTTGCGGAGCAGGAAGGGGCGGCCTTTGTGGCGGGCGATGGTGTCAACAAGCCGAAGGGCTTTCTGGCCTATGAGACGGTGGCCGACAGCGCCTGGGCCTGGGGCAAGATCGGCTTCAAGGCGACGGGTGCTGCCGGTGGCTTTGCTGCAAGCGGGCCATCCGATGTGCTGCTCGACACCATCTATGCGCTGAAGGCCGGTCATCGCCAGAACGGCACGTTTGTGATGAACCGCAAGACCCAGGGCGAGATCCGCAAGTTCAAGGATGCCGACGGCAACTACCTCTGGCTGCCGCCCGCAGGCCCCGGTCTTGAGGCGTCGCTGATGGGCTTTCCGATTGCCGAGGCCGAGGACATGCCCGATATCGCCGCCAACGCCTTTTCCATCGCCTTTGGCGATTTCAAGGCCGGGTATCTGGTGGTTGACCGCATGGGTGTGCGGGTGCTGCGCGATCCCTATTCGGCCAAGCCCTATGTGCTGTTCTACACCACCAAGCGGGTTGGTGGTGGAATGCAGAACTTTGAATCGCTCAAGTTGATCAAGTTTGCGGCCAGTTAATTTGGTTTGGTAAAGCCGCGCTTTACCGTGAGATCCCCCCTCTGTCCGGCAAGGCAGAGGGGGTAGATCCTTGCTCCAACATTCTCCCGGAGACCCCAACACATGACCATCACCACCCTCACTCCGCCGCAAGCGGAGCCGCTGACCCTTGTCGATGTGAAGGCGCAATTGAAGATCGATACCGATGATGAAGACGATCTTCTCTCCGGCCTGATCACCGCTGCCCGCCTGCATCTGGAGGCCGAGACCGGGCTTTGCCTGATGCGCCAATCGCTGCGGCTCTATCTGGATGACTGGCCTGACAGCGAGGTGATTCAGCTTCCCAAAGGTCCGGTGCAAACCATTGATGCCGTGACGGTTTTTGATGAAAATGTCGATGAACTTCATCTTTTACTGAAAGATTATCTGCTGGACGGACAAGCGCGGCCAGCTCGGCTGTGGCTGCGGGAACGGCCCTTGCCGGGACGGCCAATCAACGGCATCGAGATCGACTTTACCGCAGGCTTTGGCACGGCGGCCACCGATGTACCCGATACGTTGCGCCGGGCGATGAGCCTGCATGTTGCGGCCATGTATGCGTTTCGGGGTGTAGTGGCGCTGGCCGATCAGCCTGCTGCCCTGCCGGTCGGCTATGAACGGCTGGTCGCGCCTTTTGTCCGCAGGGGCCTGTGATGGGCACCTACACCATGCCCGATCCGGGCCGGATGACGGCACGCCTCACGCTTGAGCAGCCGGTCAATGAACCCGACGGTCAGGGCGGGGTGAGCCAGGGTTGGCAGGCGATTGCCACGCTCTGGGCGCTGATCGAGCCGCAATCCTTCACCCGTGAAGAACGCGGCGAAGCGGAAATCGCCACCATAGACCAGACCGTGACCATTCGCTTTCGCACCGATGTGGCGCGCGGCCATCGGCTGGTGAAGGGCACGCGAATCCTAGTGGTCCGCGCGCTGCGCGACCCGGATGAGACCAAGCGGTTTCTGCTGCTGGATTGTGAGGAGGAGGTCAGATGAGCCTGCAATTTTCAGCAAATGGGCAGCAGGGCGCGGTGACAGATTTTACCGCTGCGTTGCGGCGCAGGGTGGAAGACGCCGCCAGCCGGGCGGCTGCCAAAAGACAAAGCGCGGCTGAGGAGCCGAAGGGCGAGCGTATCGGGGAGGTGGCTGATGACCAGTCCGGTCAATGACTTGCTGACCGCAATGACGGCGGCGGCGCTTGCCGATGCCAGCATTGCGGCGATCATCGGTGCTGATGGGGTGAAGGATCGGCGGTTGCTGCGCTCCGCCCAGCCTTACCTGATGGTAGGCGAGGTGACGGTCACGGATCTTTCCACCGATGATGACGGGTTGATCGAAACGCTGGTCAGCTTGCAGGCCTGGTCCTCACTTAGCCGCCGCGAGGCGGAAAGCCTGGCGGCGATGGTGCGTGCCGTGTTGCAAGATGCGGCGCTGTCGCTGGTCTCTGCCCGGCTGATTGCATTGCGCCATATCAAGACCGTCAGCCGCCGCGAGGCAAAGACCGGCCTGTTTCTGGCCGAGCTGCAATTTCGCGCTGTCATTGAATGATTTTGGTCCGGCGCGCCAGCATGGCCAGAAAGATCAGTGCTGCCAGCACCAGAGCGCTGACGGCGAGGGTGAAGGTTAGAAGCAGCGGCAGGCCGCCGCGATCCAGCAGGCCGGCGATCACCACCGGCGACAGTGCCTGGGAGATATTGCCGGGCAGTGCCAGTTTGGCGGAAATCCCCGCGTAGCGGCTGGCGGAAAAGAAGCCGAGAGGCAGCACGGTGCGCGAAATGGCCGACAGGCCGGAACCGATGCCATAGGCACCGATAAACAGGCCGAGCATCCATACGGAGCCATGGCCGAATATCAGCGCCAGAAAGCCGATGACGATCAGCCCGGTTGCCACAAGGCCTGATGTGACGGGCGAGGCGCGTTTTCCGGCAAGAGTATCGGCGGCGCGGGCGGAAATGCCCAGCACCGAGCGCAGCGACCCCAGTTGCAGGGCCAGCGCTGGTGTGGCGCCAGCCTGTGTGAGCATTTCAATCAACGAAGAGGAGACGCCGAAGGTAACGCTGCTGAAGCCGATGCTGATGATGGCAAGCGCGATCATCGCCCGCTTTTGTTGGCGTGCTGTCAGCGACATTGGTTCGCGGTCGGCTGCCGCCTGCGCCGTTTGCGACCGGGCTTTGATGGGCGGCAGGGCGAAGCGATGCAGGGGAACCAGCACCAGAAGATGGCAGGCTGCTGCAATCAACAGCGTGTCGCGCCAGCCCAGCAGGCCAGTCAGCCAGCTGAGCAGCGGCCAGAAAATCGCCGTTGACAGGCCGGTGAAAATCATCAGCAGGCCGATGACGCTTTTCGCCGACGAGCCTTCGCGCTCGACGACTGCCGTATAGCAGGCCACGCTGAGCGCCAAGGTGCCAGCAATGCCGATGGTGAACCAGGCGGCGAAATAGGAAGCCATGCCTTGGGCTTGCGAGAGCAGTGCGAGGCCGAAAGCAAACACAACCGAGCCCGCCGCCATGACCTTGGCGGCCCCATGTCTTTCCAGCAGGCGGCCGCTGGCCGGTCCGGCAAAGCCCATGATCAGCAGCATCACCGTGGCGCCGAGAAAGCCGGTTTCGTTGCCGATGCCGATATCGGCGGCGATGGTGCGGCCGAGAACGCCGAACAGGTCGAAACTCGTGCCCCAGCCGACAATCTGGCTGATGGACAGCACGGCCAGCAGCCGCAAGCGCGCCAGCGATGCGGCATTGTCGGGAATGGGACTGGGAGAATCGGAGGGGAGAGCGGACATGCAAGGAACCTAATCGGTAAATCAGCATAGTGCCGCATCTGTGTAAGTTTCGTGACACGGCTGTGTCTGGTCCAGACATTTACATCTGTTTGCAGCACTGGTGCGGACAACCTTTACTGTCTTTTTACGCGAGTTTTCGCGGTCACACCAGTTTTGGTGCTTCCCCTGCGGGCCTCTTGGTCTCCTTAACCTTCGTCCTGGGTTTTCTCTCTGAAAAAGGGATGGGCGGTCGTGCCGGTTTGGCCGGGTCCGCGCGTGGGAGAGACCCCTGAAAACGGGGAGGGGGTGGATGTCGCCCTGGCGTGGTTGGCGGCCGGATTGCGGATTTCTAGTTATTTTCAAGGAGATTTTTTATGGTGGCCCAGAGGGGTAAGGACCTGCTGCTGAAGATTATCAGCGGCAGCGATTATGTAACCGTTGCAGGACTGCGTTCGCGCAAACTGGCCTTCAATACCGAAACCGTCGATGTGACCGATGCCGACAGCGCCGGGCGCTGGCGTGAGCTTTTGGCCGGTGCCGGTGCCAAACGCGCCTCGCTATCGGGGGCCGGGTTGTTCAAGGACCAGTCCTCCGATGAACTGGTCCGGGCGGCGTTTTTTGCCGGTTCGGTGTTGAGTTGGCAGGTGGTGATCCCGGCCTTCGGCACGGTGACTGGCCTGTTTCAGGTGACGGCGCTGGACTATTCCGGCGAGCATGATGGCGAGTTGAAATTCGACATCGCGCTGGAATCGGCCGGGCGATTGCCTTTGAGGTGACGGCATGAGCGGGGGGACGGGGAATGTTAGGACGGGCATGCGCGCCAACCGCAGGCGCGGCGAAGTGGAGGCGGTGATCGATGGCGAGCGGCGGATTTTATGCCTGACGCTTGGGGCGCTGGCCGAACTGGAAGCTGCCTTTGCCGCCGACAGTCTGGCGGATCTTGCCCTGCGGTTTTCCAGTGGCAAGCTTTCCAGCCGCGACCTGATCCGCATTCTGGCGGTCGGTTTGCGGGGCGGTGGCAATTGCTGCGCCGATGAGGATGTCGCCGATATGTGCGTCGAGGGCGGGCTTGCGGCCTGCGTCGCCATTGTCCGCGAATTGCTGCTGGTTACGTTTGGAACGTCCGATCAGTCCGCCTCAGCCGGGCAGGCCGCTTCGATAGGGGAAGGTGATCTCGCCCGCCCTTGAGTGCCGCAGCGGGTCGATCCGACACGGCAAAGCCGCCTCCCTTTCCATGGGAGGCGGTGATGCATGCCGGATTTCACCTGCTGCGGCTGACCCCGCAGGCCTTCTGGGCGCTGACCCCACGCGAATTCGCCGCCATGAGCGGGGCGTTTCGCCCGGTCCCGACAGCCCGCGCCGATCTTGCCCGTGCCGACCTGGAGGCGCTGATGGCCCGCTATCCCGACCGTGCCTTTTTGGCAGCAACATAGAAGAGGTAGACCATGGCCGATGACGATACCCTGTCCTTCGGGATCGATCTCGACGCTTCCGGGGCGACCAAGACCCTCGACGATTTGGAAAGCCGCTCGAAAAGCTTTGGCAGCGCGCTGACATCGGCGCTGAAATCCGCCACGAGTGGCGGTGGCGATCTGGAAGACACGCTGAAATCGCTGGCGAGCCAATTGTCCAGCATCACCCTGTCATCCGGGCTGCAACCGCTGCAAAGCAGTCTGTCGTCGCTGGCCTCCAGCGCCACATCCAGCCTGTCATCGGGGATCAGCTCGCTGTTTGCCTTTGAGAAGGGCGGCGTGCCCGGCTCGATCACGCCTTTTGCCTCTGGTGGGGTGGTGTCCAGCCCCACCTATTTCGGCATGGATGGTGGCAATACCGGGCTGATGGGTGAGGCGGGCAGCGAGGCGATCCTGCCGCTGAAACGCGGCTCGGACGGATCGCTGGGGGTCGCCACTCAGGGCGGCGGCTCCTCCGGGACGCAGGTTAATGTCAACGTCACCACCCAGGATGCGTCGAGCTTCACCAAGAGCCAATCGCAGATTTCCAGCCTGCTGGCCCGTTCCGTCAAGCGCGGTCAGCGCAATTTGTGAGGTGAAGCCATGACAACCGCCTTTCACGAGGTGCGCTTTCCGCTGCGCGTGTCGCTTTCAACCAGCGGCGGGCCGGTGCGGCGCACGGACATTGTCAACCTGTCGAATGGGCGCGAAGTGCGCAACCAGCGCTGGGCCAATTCGCGCCGTAGCTATGATGCCGGGTCGGGGGTGAAATCGCTTGCCGATCTCTATACGATCCTGGAGTTTTTCGAGGCGCGTGGTGGCCAGATGGCCGGGTTCCGGTTTCGCGATCCGCTGGATTCCAATTCCGCCGGGCCGGGGCGGGCGGTAACGGCGTTCGACCAGCAGATCGGCATCGGCGATGGCGTCACAGCCAGCTTCCAACTGGTCAAAAACTATGGCGATGCCGGTGGCGGGTGGAACCGCAGCATTGCCAAGCCGGTCGATGGCACCGTGCTGATTTCGGTGGATGGCGAGCCGGTCAACGGGTTCAACTGCGATAGCTCCACCGGGCTGGTGTCTTTCAATCAGGATTTTATTCCTGCCTCCGGTGCCGTCATCCGGGCAGGCTTCCAGTTCGATGTGCCGGTGCGTTTCGATACCGATCGGATTGAGATCAATCTCGAAGCCTTCAATGCGGGTAGCATTCCCTCCATTTCGCTGACGGAGATCATTCCATGAGGACAATCGATGCCGCTTTGGCGCGTCATCTGGCGGGTGACGCCACGACGCTGTGCACCTGCTGGCGCGTCACCCGCAGCGATGGGATGGTTTTAGGCTTTACCGATCATGACCGGGATCTGACCCTGCGCGGCACACTGTTTCATGCCGCAAGCGGTTTTTCCGCCAGCGATGGTGAGGCGGAAAACAGTCTGGCGGCTCCGACCTCCGAAGTTGCCGGTGGTTTTTCCAGCGAGGTGATTACCGAGGCCGATCTGATCGCCGGGCGCTATGACGGCGCGCGCATTGAGGTCTATCGTGTCAACTGGCAGGTGCCGGACCAGCATGTTCTGCTCAAGGTGCAGGATGTTGGCGAGGTCAAGCGTCAGACGGGGCAGTTTACCGCCGAATTACGCAGCTTTGCCGCCAAGCTCTCCCAGGATCAGGGCCGCACGCTGGGTCGCCGCTGCGATGCCAGCCTGGGCGATAGCCGCTGCGGTATCGATTTGAGCATTGAGGGCCGCACCGTCAGCGCTGTTCTGGTGGCGATGGCAGCGTCCGACCGGCTCACGGTTTCGGGGCTGTATGCCTATGGTGAAGACCATTTCCGCTATGGCCGGATTACCGTGACATCAGGGGCCGAGACCGGCCTGACCGCCGAGATTGAAACCAGCCGCCCGGGAGAGGACGGCACGGAGCTGACACTGTGGCTGCCCTTGGAGGTGACATTGTCACCTGGCGACACACTGAGCGTCACCATCGGCTGCGACAAGCGCTTCGCCACCTGCCGCGACAGCTTCGCCAACGCCGCCAATTTCCGCGGCTTCCCGCATATGCCGGGCAGCGATTTCGCCTATTCCTATGTCAGCGGCCAGACGACCCATGACGGGTCGGTGCTGTTTGAGTGAGGGGGATTGCATGCCCTCCATCAACACCCGAGTCCTCACCCTCGCCGAGGGCTGGATTGGGACGCCTTATCGCCATCAGGCCTCCACCAAGGGCGTCGGCTGCGATTGTCTCGGTTTGGTCCGAGGCCTCTGGCGGGAGCTTTATGGGCAGGAGCCGGAGGTAACGCCTGCCTATGCGCCTGACTGGGCCGAGCGGTCGGGAGAGGACCGGCTGATCGAGGCGGCGGGGCGGCATTTCATCTCAGTGTCTAGCCTTGGCGAGGCCTTGCCCGGTGATCTCCTGGTCTTCCGGTTTCGCGCCCATTACGCCGCCAAGCATCTGGGGCTTTTGGCGGCGGACCAGCAGTTTATTCACGCCTATGAGCAGGCGGCGGTGGTTCGCTCCGCTCTGGTGCCAGCCTGGCGGCGGCGTGTCGCAGGCGTCTACCGTTTTCCGGAGAAGTGATCGATGGCAACTCTTGTTTTCCAGGCAGCCGGTGCGGCCATTGGCAGCATATTCGGGCCGGTTGGCACTATGCTGGGACGCGCCGTGGGGTCGCTGGCTGGCAATATGGTCGATCAGGCGCTAATCAACGGCAGCTCCACCACGACAGGCTCGCATCTGTCGTCGGCGCGGATCGGTGGGGCCAGCGAAGGCACGGCGCTGAACCGGATCTATGGCACGGTGCGCATTGGCGGCACGCTGATCTGGGCGACGCGGTTTGAGGAAAAGACCACCACCGAGACCTCCGGCAGTAAATCCACCGGCAGCAAGACCAAGAGCTATGACTACTACGGCAATCTGGCGCTGGCTTTGTGTGAAGGACCGGTGGCGGCGATCCGCCGGGTCTGGGCGGATGGTGAGGAAGTGGATCTGACCGAGGTCGAGATGCGCTTTTATCCTGGCAGTGAGGATCAGGGCGTCGATCCGCTGATTGCTGCCAAGCAGGGCGAGGGCAATGCGCCCGCCTATCGCGGCGTCGCCTATGTGGTATTCGAGCGCCTGCCGCTTGATGATTACGGCAACCGTCTTCCCGTGCTGCAATTTGAGGTGATCCGCCCGCTGGGCAGGCTGGAAAGCCAGGTCAGGGCCGTGACCATTATTCCCGGTGCCACCGAGCATGGCTATGCCACCACAGCCATTACCGAGGAAACCGGCGATGGCGAAGAGCGGATCATCAACCGCAACACGCTGGTGGCCGCCACCGACTGGCAAGCCTCGCTGGATGAATTGCAGGCGGTGTGTCCCAATCTCGTCCGCGCCGCGCTTGTCGTCAGCTGGTTCGGCACCGATCTGCGGGCCGATCAATGCGCCATCGTGCCGGGGGTCGAAGTGGCGAGGCGTGACGAGGAGAGCCGCGCCTGGAATGTTGCGGGCATTGGGCGCGCACAGGCCCGGCTGGTCAGCCAGAACGGCGGTGGCCCGGCCTATGGCGGCACGCCGAGCGACAAAAGCGTGATTGAGGCGATCAAGGATCTCAACAGCCGGGGCATTGCCACCTGCCTCTATCCTTTCGTGATGATGGATATTCCCGCAGGCAACGGCTTGGCCGATCCCTATGGCGGAACCGAACAGGCGGCCTATCCGTGGCGCGGTCGCATCACCTGTTCACCGGCCCCGGGTCTTGCCGGTTCGCCTGACGGCACGGACGCGGTGGATGCCATTGTCGAGGCCTTCATGGGCAAGACCACGGTTGATGATTTCTTCGTGCTCGGCACCACCATCCTTTATACCGGCAACAAGAATGGCCGTGATAGCGGCTATCGGCGGCTGATGCTGCATTCTGCGCTGCTGGCGAAAGCCGCAGGCGGGGTGGACAGTTTCGTGATCGGCTCGGAACTGAAGGGCCTTACGACCCTGCGCGGTGCGGGCAACAGCTTTCCCTTCGTTGCCGCCTTGATGCGGTTGGCTGAGGATGTGCGCGCCATTCTGGGGAGCCAGACCAAGCTGACCTACGGGGCCGATTGGAGCGAGTATTTCGGCTATCACCCTGATGACGGGGCCGGCGATGTGTTCTTCCATCTCGATCCGCTCTGGGCCAGCGCGGCCATCGATGCTGTTGGCATCGACAATTACATGCCGCTGTCGGATTGGAACGACGCGGATTTTACTGCGGATAATCCGGATGGGTTTACTATTGCCGATGACCGTGCCGCCATGCAGGCGCAGATTGCCGCCGGGGAGGGCTATGACTGGTATTACCCAAGCCTTGCCGCCCGCAAGAAACGCGAGCGCGCCGCCATTACCGACGGGCTGGCGGGCAAGCCCTGGGTCTATCGCTATAAGGACATCCAGTCCTGGTGGGAAAACCACCATTGCAACCGGGTTGGCGGCGTTGAGCTTTCCACGCCAAGCGCCTGGGAACCTAAGATGAAACCGATCTGGTTTACCGAATTGGGCTGCCCGGCGGTGGAGCGTGGCGCCAACCAGCCGAACGTGTTTCCCGACCCGAAATCCTCGGAAAATGCGCTTCCGTATTTTTCCTCTGGCATGCGCTCGGATGCCATGCAGCGGCGGTTTCTGGAGGCGCATCTGGGCTATTGGCAGGGGGAGGCGGCGCCCGCTGGCATGGTCGATGCCGACCATATCTTTCTCTGGACCTGGGACAGCCGACCCTTTCCGGCCTTTCCCTATGATACCGATCTGTTTGCCGATGGCGACAATTGGCGCAGCGGCCATTGGCTGAACGGCAGGCTGGGCGGCGGCACGTTGGCCGAGGTGATTGCCGCGATATTGGAAGATTGCGGCTTTAGCGATTACGATGTGTCCGCTGTTAGCGGGGACCTCTCTGGGTATGTGCAGGGCGATGTCTCCTCGGCCCGTAGTCTGATCGAGCCGCTGACCGAGGCCTTTCTGATTGACGTGATCGAGGACGGCGCCGTGCTGCGGTTCCGCTCACGCCAGGCGGCCAGTTTGAAGGCGGTCGAGACCCGGGTTTTCGTCGATACCGAAGATGAACCGTTCTGGACCGAGACCCGGGGCGATAGCACCGATTATGCCGGCCAGGCCGTACTGGATTTTTACGATCCCGCTAATGATTACGAGGATGCCAGCGTCCGCTCGCGCCGCGTGGTGGGGACCTCCGCCAAGCTTCTGTCCAGTGATTTGCCTGCGGTGCTGGATGAGGCGAGCGCTTTGGCCGTGGTTGAAACCCAATTGCGCGATCACCGGATCGGGCGGCGCAGCCTGACCCTGTCGCTGTCGCCCTCGCAGCTGGCGCTTCAGCCCGGTGACGTGCTGACCTTGCCGGAAGGGCCATCCGGCCGGTTCCTGATCACCCGGATCGAAGACAGCAGCACGCTGTCGTTGGAATTGACCGAAGTGGCAGCGCCGGTGTCCAGCGCGATTACGGTTGCCAGCAGCGGGCGGGTGCAGAGCGGGCGGGCTTCGGACGGGTTTGCGCCGCTGTGGCGGCTGATGGACCTGCCGCGCCTTGACGATGGCGAAGACGGCAGTTTTGCGCGCGCCGCGGCCTATGCCAGCCCTTGGCGTAAGATCGTGCTGTCGTCATCCGCCGAGACCGAGAACTATGCGACCCGTGCCGTGGTGGATGGCCCAGCAACCCTCGGCAGCCTGTCATCGGCATTGGCTGCGGGCGTGTCGGGCCGGTTCGATAGGGCCAATCGTCTGAGTGTTACTCTGTCCTATGGCAGTTTTTCCTCCGGTTCCCGCCTGTCGGTGCTGAACGGCGACAACCGCCTGGCGGTCAAGGCCGCCAACGATATCTGGGAGGTGATCGGTTTCCAGACGGCGAAGGAGGTGGAAAGCGGCGTCTGGCAATTGTCCGGCCTGTTGCGCGGTCTCTATGGCACGGAGGATGCGATGGCGGCGGGCGCGGTTGCGGGCGCGCAGGTGGTTCTGCTCAACAGCGCGGTCACGGCGCTTGATTTGTCCAACAGCGAAATCGGCCTGACGCTGAACTGGATCGCCGAGGCCGCAGGCACCAGCCTTGCGGCCAAGGGGCCGGTTAGCTTTTCCGGTGGCGTGCGGGCGTTGACGCCGCTTTCCCCGGTGCATCTGCGCGCCAGCCGGGGGGCAAGCGGCGATATTGCGCTGACCTGGGTCCGGCGTGGCCGCACCGATGCCGATAATTGGACACCATCCGATATTCCGCTCGATGAAGAAAGCGAACGCTACCAACTCGATATTCTCGACGCTGGAAAGGCGGTGCTGCGCAGCGTCACCCTGACATCTGCGGCCTACACCTACAGCGCCGCTTTGCAGGCCGCAGACTTTGGCGCGGCACCCTCGGCGCTTTCCATCCGGGTCCGCCAGATTGGCCGCCATGCCAGCGGCATCGCGGCTGAAACAGTATTCACCTTTTGATTTCCAAACCGAAAATCTCCTCCGTAAACAAGGGAAAATTGACATGAATGACGGCAAACCGTGGTATCTGTCCAAGGCTGTCTGGGGTGCGCTGGTCGCGATATTTGCGTCTGGATTGCAACTTGGCGGGTTCGAGCTTGGTCTGCTGGAACAGGGGCAATTGACCGACGGGTTGGTGGCGCTGGCCGGATCGGTGGGCGGGCTGGTGGCGCTCTATGGCAGGCTGGTGGCAAGCCACGCCATCGTGCCGAAGGCGGGGCTGTTGCCCCCGGAAAAACCCTGAACCGGGATGGAGATCGCAGTCAATCTGCCAATAATCTAATCAATTGAAATGCTTGCCCTGTCGCAGATCTGTCATGCAGATCGTGCCGGAGGTCAAGATTACCATGCATTCATTTGCCATTCAGCCGCTGTTCGGTAACACTGACGCCACGATAACCGAATGCGGCAGAGTGGCAGTTGATGGCATCCAAATCGATCATAGGCAGTATCGCAGCCGGGCTTATTGCCTGGACGGTACCGGCGACCACAGCGCCGGTCCCCGATGCCGTGCCTATGTCGCAGATGTTGTCTGGCCCCAGTGGGTCGTCTGCACCTGTCATCGTCCAGGCGCAGAACCAGAATCAGAACAGCGACAATTCCGACAATAGCGACAGCAAATCCAATGGCAGGGTCGATTGCCGTTCGGCGGCGCTCAAGGCTGTCGAGCAGGCAGGCGGACAATTGCTTTCCGTGCGGCTGTCGGGCGGCCAATGCGTGGTTACCATCCTGGTGCCGGGGACCGGCGATAATGCAAGGCCGCGCAAGATGACGGTTCAGGTGTCCCGCTGAGGCTGGTTTTGGGCCAAGGAGTAGTGTAAGACTTTCTATCTGTTGGATATTTTTTCTCATGCGGGCTGGTTTTACCGGACCTGCGCGCAAGATCGCCCGGCTGGCGCCAGCATGGCAAAACGGAGAAGTGAAGAATGCGCATTCTCGTCGTCGAGGACGATGTCAACCTGAACCGCCAGCTGGTCGAGGCGCTTCAGGAGGCAGGCTATGTGGTTGACCAGGCCATGGATGGTGAGGAGGGGCACTATCTCGGTGATACGGAGCCCTATGACGCCGTGATCCTCGATATCGGTTTGCCGACCATGGATGGCATTACCGTACTGGAGAAATGGCGCTCTGCCGGACGTGTCATGCCGGTGCTGATTCTGACGGCCCGCGACCGCTGGAGCGACAAGGTCTCCGGTATCGATGCCGGTGCCGACGACTATGTCACCAAGCCTTTCCACGTCGAAGAGGTGCTGGCGCGCATCCGGGCGCTGATTCGCCGCGCCGCTGGCCATGCATCCTCGGAAATTGCCTGCGGGCCGGTGCGGCTCGACACCAAGAGTTCCAAGGTGACTGTGTCGGGCAAGGCGCTGAAACTCACCTCGCATGAATTCCGGCTGCTGTCCTATCTCATGCATCACATGGGGGAGGTGGTGTCGCGCACCGAGCTGGTCGAGCATATGTATGACCAGGATTTCGACCGGGATTCCAACACGATCGAAGTGTTTGTCGGGCGGCTGCGCAAGAAGATCGGGCTGGACATGATCGAGACCGTGCGCGGTCTCGGTTACCGGATCAAAGCGCCTGACAGCGTCGAGGGCTAGGTGTTCCGGGTCAAGTCTCTCACCCTTCGCGTTCTGCTGTCCGCCACTCTCTGGTACATCATCGCGCTGGTGACGATGGCCGTGGTGATTTCGGCGCTGTATCGGCAGGGGGCAGAGCGCTCTTTCAACGATCTTTTGCGCGCCCAGCTTTATAATGTCGTCAATTCCGTTACGGTTGGCGATGGTGAAAGCCTGTCCGGCAGTCCGGCGCTGGGTGATCTCAGGTTTTCGCAGCCCGGAACCGGCTGGTACTGGCTGGTCGAGCCGCTTGGCTCCTTCAATGCCGCGCCGCTGGCGTCCACCTCGCTGGGACTGACCAATTTGCCGGTGCCGAGCTTTGAGGAAAGCCCGTTCGACCAGAATTACGAGCGGTTTTACGGCATGACAGACAGTTTCGGCAACCGGCTGCGGATCGCCGAGACCGAGGTGATCCTCGACGAATCCGGCCGGGCGGCGCGGTTTCGCGTGTCTGGCAATCTGAAAGTGGTGGAAGACGAAATCACCGGATTTTCCCACCGGCTTTATGCGGTTCTGGCGATGTTCGGGGTCGGCGGCCTGTTGGTTAATGCCGTCACCATTATCTTCGGCCTGAAGCCGCTGGATCGGGCGCGCCGGGCGCTGGAGCGGATCAGGGGCGGCGAAGCGGAGCGGATCGAGGGAGAGTTCCCCCGTGAGATCGAGCCGCTCGCCAATGAAATCAATGCCCTGATCGACAGCAATCATCGCATTGTCGAGCGCGCCCGCATGCAGGTCGGCAATCTCGCCCATTCACTGAAAACCCCGATTGCGGTGCTGCTCAACGAGGCGCGGGTGCTCGATCCGCCGCATGGCGAGGTCATCAAGGCCCAGGCGTCGGCTATGCAGAGCCAGGTCGGCACCTATCTCAACCGCGCCCGCATCGCTGCCCAGCGCGAATCGGTGCTGTCACGCGCCGAGGTGGAGCCGGTGCTGGAACGGCTGGTGCGGGTGATGCGCAAGCTCAATCCGGACAAACAGTTCGAGGTTCAGCTGGAAAGCCCAGGTTCAGGACAAGGCCTGGTTCTGGCGATGGAAAGCCAGGATCTCGAAGAAATCCTCGGCAATCTCCTGGAAAATGCCGCCCGTCATTCAGAAACCACTGTGACGGTAACCGCCCGGATCGCGCCGGGCGGCGAGGTCGGGCTCGATCCAGGCCGTCGGGCCTGGTTGGAAATCATCGTCGAGGATGACGGGCCGGGTCTTGACCCCGACCAGATCGGCGAGGCGCTGAAGCGCGGTCGCCGGCTGGACGAAAGCAAGCCCGGGACCGGGCTAGGCCTGTCGATTGTCAAGGAAATCACCTCGGAATACCAGGGCAAGTTTGGCCTGTCGCGCGGCGTCAACGGGGGGTTGCTGGCCAGGCTGGTTTTACCGGCCCTGTCGCGGGACGGGGCGTGAAGTGGCTTTGGCGCCAGATGATGTCTGCCAGCGGATGTCGGATTGAAAAGCCGAATTCGGATTTTTCCTGACACGCTCCAGTTTAACAAATGTCAAGTTGGCAAACTCTATGGCAGGGATCGAAATGGCGGCTTGCAAAGTCGTGCGGTGTCGGGCTTATCATAAGAGACTACAGCAACGTGTGGTTTGACCACAAAATGTCATGAAAAACAGAATTTGGAATTGCAGGCTATGAGGAAGATCAGCACCGGTTTTGCATTTGCCCTGCTGGGCTGCGTCCTGGCACTGACCTCCTGCAAGACGACCGGTGGCAGCAGCGGCCTGATCGGCAAATCCACCACTTCAAGCTCGCTTTATCTCAACGCGCTTCAGGGCGGCATTGTGTCGCGGACCGGTGCTGAACTGGACAACAGCCAGAAGCAGCGGGCACTGGCGGCCGAATATCAGGCGCTGGAAGTAGCCCCCGGCGGCCAGACGGTGACCTGGCGCGATGACGATGTTTCCGGCGAAGTGGTGGCCGCAGCCCCTTATCAGGTGGGCAATCAGAACTGCCGCCAATATCGCCACAAGGTAACGGTCGATGGCAAGACGGTGGAGGCACGCGGCGTCGCCTGCCGCAATGAAGACGGGACATGGACGCCTCTGACCTGAATCACATCATCGCGGGTCGATGCTGCTTCCCCTTGACTTAAGTCAAGGCTGATGGAAGGTCGGTTGTTTAAGACGCCATCAGTTGCACGATAGTGTGGACGGCGTTCCAAAACGTCATAGAACCCTCCGGGTTCGGAGCATTTCCAGGAAAAGTGTAAAACGGTTTTCCGTTCGGAAATGCGTACAAAAAAGAGATAGAGTCTTTCAGCGTTTCGCTGAAAGACTCTAGGGAGCCTTATGCTGTTCTGGGTTGAAATTGCTGTTCTGACCTTTGCCGTTGCGGCGGCCTTCCTGTTGCCGCTGACACGGGCGCAGCAGCGTGGCGAGCGTGAGACCCGCGATGGTGCGATGGCCGTCTATCGGGATCAATTGCAGGAACTCGACCGTGACCGGGCGGGCGGGCTGATTTCCGCCGAGCAGGTGGATTATGCCCGCGCCGAGATTGCCCGCCGCCTTCTGGCCGCCGATAATGGTGATGAAACTCAGGCTGTCAAAAGCGCGCCTCGCAAAACCTCGCGCAACGGTCTGGCGCAGGCCTTCGTTGTTCTGCTGGTGCCAGCAGTCGGCCTTGGGCTTTATCTTGCCCTTGGCAGTCCCGGCCTGCCATCGCAGCCCCTACAGGCCCGGTTGGAAAATCCTGGTAATGACATGAGCCTGCTGATTGCCCAGGCCGAGCGCCATCTGATGCAAAAGCCTGAAGACGGCGCGGGTTGGGATGTGCTTGCCCCGATCTACCTGCAACAAAACCGCATGGGCGAGGCGGAACTGGCCTTTCTCAACGCCATCCGGTTGAAAGGTGCCAGCTCCGAGCGGCTCAACGGTCTTGGCGAAGCGCTGATTGCCCAGAGCGATGGCGTGGTGACCGATGCGGCCCGCGATCTGTTTTCGCAATCCGTGGCGCTGAATCGCGACAATCCGCGTGCCGCCTATTATCTGGCGCTGGCGTTGGAACAGTCCGGCAAACGCGACGAGGCGCTGGCTGCCTTCAAGACGATTGCGGCCCAATCCCCGCCCAATGCGCCGTGGCAGCCACTGGTCGCCCGCCATATTGCCCGAAATGGTGCGGATGCTGCTGCAACGCCTGCACCCCTTGGAAATCCTGATGCTGCCGCTGTGGCCGCAGCCCAGGGCTTGCCGGACGGCGACCGTCAGGCGATGATAAAAGGCATGGTTGAAAGCCTGGATGCCAAGCTGAAGGCCGATCCGAACAATTTTGAAGGCTGGGTGCGGCTGGTGCGCTCCTATACGGTGTTGAAGGACAACCAGCGGGCGCTCGAGGCCTTGAAAACCGGGTTAAAGACCTTCCCGGCCGACGGGGAGCAAGGCAAACGGTTGATCGCCATGGCGCAGCAATTGGGATTGCCGGTCGAGGAGGCGCTGAAATGACCCGCAAGCAGAAACGTCTGGCCGTCATCGCCGGGGGCGTCGGTTTCATCATGGTGGCCGTGTTGCTGGTTCTGTTCGCGTTCGGCCAGTCTATCGCCTATTTTTACATGCCATCGGATCTGGCCAAGGCGCCGGTTGGCCCGGGCACCCGCATCCGGCTGGGCGGGCTGGTGGCGGAAGGCTCGGTCAAACGCGACACCGGCTCCACCGTCCGTTTTGCCGTCACCGATGGCACGGCCACGGTGCCGGTGACCTATACCGGCATTCTGCCGGATCTGTTTCGTGAAGGGCAGGGCGTGGTGACGGAAGGGGTGTTTGGCGCTGGCGGCACGCTGTTTGATGCCGATACGGTTCTGGCCAAGCATGACGAGAATTACATGCCGAAGGAAGTTGCCGACCGGATGAAGAAGGACGGCGTCTGGAAGGGCGAGGGAGAGGCGAAATGATCATTGAGATCGGCCATTACGCGCTGGTGCTGGCGCTGGCCGCCGCACTCCTGCTTTCGGTCCTGCCGATGCTGGGGGCGCGCAGGGGCGATACAGCCATGATGCAGACGGCAGTGACCGGCACCTATGCGCTGTTTGCGTTGGTGCTGTTTGCCTTTGGTGTGCTGGCTTACGCCTATCTGGTCTCGGATTTCTCGCTGCTGAATGCCTATCAGAATTCCCATTCGCTGATGCCCGCCATCTATCGCTTCTCGGCGGTCTGGGGCAATCACGAGGGATCGATGATGCTGTGGCTGTTGATCCTGACGCTGTTTTCGGCGCTGGTCGCCCTGTTCGGCAGTAATCTGCCCGACCGGCTGAAAGCCAATGTGCTCGGCGTTCAGGCCTGGATTTCCACGGCCTTCATCCTGTTCATCCTGATCACCTCCAATCCCTTCATTCGCCTCAACCCGGCGCCTGCCGAGGGGCAGGATCTCAATCCGGTTTTGCAGGACCCCGGCCTCGCCATCCATCCGCCGCTGCTGTATCTCGGTTATGTCGGTTTTTCCGTGTGTTTTTCCTTCGCCATTGCTGCGCTGATCGACGGGCGGATCGATGCCGCCTGGGCGCGCTGGGTTCGGCCCTGGACGCTGGCGGCCTGGACCTTCCTGACGGCGGGCATCGCCATGGGCTCCTACTGGGCCTATTATGAACTGGGCTGGGGCGGCTGGTGGTTCTGGGACCCGGTCGAAAACGCCTCCTTCATGCCCTGGCTGGCAGGCACTGCGCTGTTGCATTCGGCGCTGGTGATGGAAAAGCGCGATGCGCTGAAAATCTGGACGGTGCTGCTTGCCATCCTCACTTTCTCGCTGTCGCTGCTTGGCACATTCCTGGTGCGCTCCGGCGTGTTGACCTCGGTACATGCCTTTGCCACCGATCCCAGCCGGGGAATTTTTATTCTCGCCATCCTCATCCTGTTCATCGGTGGTGCATTGTTTTTGTTCATGCTGCGGGCTCCGCATTTGAAGGCAGGCGGGCTGTTCCAGCCGATCTCGCGCGAAGGCGCGCTGGTGCTGAACAATCTGATCCTGACAGTGTCTACCGCGACGGTGCTGATCGGCACGCTCTATCCGCTGCTGCTGGAAACCCTGACCGGTGAGAAGATCTCGGTTGGCGCACCCTTCTTTAACCTCACTTTCGGCCTGTTGATGATCCCGCTCCTCGTCGCTGTTCCGTTCGGGCCGATGCTGGCCTGGAAGCGCGGCGATCTGCTGGGGGCACTGCAACGGCTCTATCTGGCAGCTGCGCTGGCCTTTCTGGTTGGGCTTGTGTTCTATTATCTCCAGAATGGTGGTCCGGTTCTGTCCGTGCTGGGGTTGGCCGCAGGCTTTTTCCTGATGTTCGGAGCACTGGCCGATCTTGCCTATCGCTCGGCTTTCGGCAAGCAGAAGGCAAGCGTCGCCTTTCGCCGGTTGATCGGCCTGCCGCGCTCGGCCTTTGGCACGGCGCTGGCGCATTTTGGCCTCGGCGTCACTGTGCTGGGCATTGTTGCTGTGACCACGTTTCAGAGCGAAATGGTGGTGGAGATGAAGCCCGGCCAGACCGTGGAGGCCGGGGGCTTTTCCCTGACTTATGACGGGCTGCGTTCTGCCAGGGGGCCGAATTACACCGAGGATCGCGGTCATTTCACCATCCGGCGCGGCGGGGTTTCCGAGGGCGATGTGTGGTCGTCGAAACGGCTTTATACGGCAAGGCGCATGCCGACCACCGAGGCGGGTATCCGCAGTTTCGGTTTCAGCCAGCTCTACGTTTCGCTTGGCGATGCCATGGCCGACGGCGGCATGGTGGTGCGAATCTGGTGGAAGCCATGGATTCTCTGCATCTGGGGTGGGGCGCTGGTGATGATGATCGGCGGCTTCGTCTCGCTCTCCGACCGGCGTTTGCGCGTCGGTGCTCCAAACCGCAAGGCAAAGGCGGCGGCCAATGGTGCCGTCAAGGGCTTGGAGGCGGCGGAATGAGGGCGCTTTTCGCCGTCTTCCTCGGCTTTTGGCTGTTGCTGGTCCAGCCCGCTTTTGCCGTCAATCCCGATGAAATGCTGAAAGACCCGGCCTTGGAGGCCCGCGCCCGGCACCTGTCGGGGCAATTGCGCTGCATGGTCTGTCAGAACCAGTCCATCGACGACAGCAATGCCGAACTGGCCCGCGACCTCAGGCTTCTGGTGCGCGAGCGGATCGTCAAGGGCGATAGTGATGATGATGTCATCCGCTATCTTGTGTCGCGCTACGGTGAATTCGTGCTGCTGAAACCACGCTTGACGTCGGAGACCTTGCTGCTATGGGGCGCACCGGGCTTGCTTCTGTTGGTTGGTGCCGGGGCAGCCTTTGCCTATAGTCGCCGCCGCAGGCGCGTGGCTGCGGCAGAGCCGTTGACTGCGGATGAAGAGGCGCGATTGAAGCGGCTCTTGGAAGAGTAGGGGCCGGTTCCCACGAAAACCGGGAGGAGTCCTGCGGCAGGACGCGGGGATATGTCCCTATTAGAAAAGCGGGATTTCGATCGTTGTGGGGTGATCGCTCGCCACGCCACTCACGCCTTGACGATAGACACGGTTGGGAAGCGGGTGGGGCACGCGCTTGGCGAAAGTTGTGCGCATGAAAAGCATGACACGACGATCGGTTATCGCGTTACCGGTCGATTTTTCCATATAGATTTTTGCCGGGCGTCCTTTGGCGTCTGTTACCAAACGAATGGCGCCGATCTCCTTGTGTGGGGCAGAGACGCAGCCTGTCAGTATTGCCGCGAATAAACAGAGTGAAATACGATGCATAGAAATCCCCGGATCGGCTCAGGATGTGTAAAGGCCGGCAAACTTTATCAAGCGCCCGGCGTCGAACCTATTGAAAAACCTTTCCGTCGCGTAAATTTCCGCATTACCAACTTTTCATGTTCCGGACAGTTCGTTGTAACCTGATCCATCCTATATCTTTGTCATCCACCGCCTGAAGCCGGGTCGTTCCGGTCTTCGCAACATACGATGCCAACCAGAACAAGATAAGGTAGAGATCCATGTCGAAATCCTTCCATAATCGCTCCGTTACCTCCAGGCTGCGGGCAGGCACCGCGGCAGGGCTGGCGGCCCTGATGCTGGCGGGTGCCGTGACGGTGACGCCTGCTTTGGCCGCGCCCGTCGAGGTCCAGGCGCCGCAGGTGCCGAGCTTTGCCGATCTGGTCAGTGCCGTTTCCCCCGCCGTGGTCTCCATCCGCGTCAAATCGGATGTGCAGCAGGCCTCCGAGGATGGCAGCAATTTCTCCTTCAATGGCCGTGACTTTGACCAGCTTCCCGATCCGCTGAAGCGCTTCTTCAAGGAATGGGGCATGCCAGGCCCCGGTGGTCCGGGTGGTCCAGGAGGCCCCAAGGGCGGGCCGCATGCCGAGCGTCATGGCAAGCTTCGTCCAATTGCTCAAGGGTCGGGCTTCTTCATCTCCGAGGATGGCTATGTCGTGACCAACAATCACGTGGTTTCCGATGGTCAGGCCTACACAGTGGTGATGAATGACGGCACCGAATACGATGCCAAGCTGGTCGGTAAGGACCCGCGCACCGACCTCGCGGTTTTGAAGGTCGATCAGCCGACCAAGAAATTCACCTATGTCGAATGGGCGCAGGACGACAAGATCCGCGTTGGTGACTGGGTCGTCGCCGTTGGCAATCCCTTCGGTCTCGGCGGAACCGTCACCTCCGGCATCGTTTCGGCTTTTGGCCGCGATATCGGCTCCGGTCCTTATGACGATTACATCCAGATCGACGCACCGGTAAACCGGGGCAATTCGGGTGGACCGGACTTCAACCTCAGCGGCAAGGTGGTTGGGATCAACACGGCGATCTTCTCGCCATCGGGTGGCAGCGTCGGCATCGCCTTCGCTATTCCGGCGGCGACTGCCAAGGATGTCGTTGCTGAATTGATTAAGCATGGCTCGGTGCAGCGCGGCTGGCTTGGCGTGCAGATCCAGCCTGTCACCAAGGATATTGCCGAGTCGCTCGGCCTGGCCGATGCCAAGGGCGCGCTGGTGGCTGAGCCGCAGGCCGACTCGCCCGGTGACAAGGCCGGTATCAAGCAGGGCGATGTCATCACCGCCGTGAACGGCGATCCGGTCAAGGACCCGCGCGACCTCGCCAAGCGCATTGCTGCCTTCCCGCCCAATACCAAGGTCGATATTTCGATCTGGCGCAATGGCAAGCCGACGGCCGTCAAGGTCGATCTCGGCACCCTGCCTGCTGAAAAGGATGCGGCCAGCAGTGATGAAGACCAGGGCGCGCCCGAGCAGAACGCACCGGCCACCGAGCAGGCGCTTGCCAACCTTGGGGTCACTGTCCAGCGTGCCGATGACGGCAAGGGCCTGACGATCACCAATGTCGATCCGGATTCCGACGCTGCCGACAAGGGGCTGAAGAGCGGCCAGAAGATCACCTCGGTCAATAACCAGCAGGTCTCCAGCGCTGCCGATGTCAAGAAGATCCTTGATCAGGCCAAGAAGGACGGTCGCACCAAGGCGCTCTTCCAGGTGGAAACCGACAATGGCAGCCGCTTCATCGCCCTGCCGATCAACCAGGGCTGATGATCAGGCCTTTGGCGGCGACTGGACCATTTCAGTCGCCGCCAAATCTTCCGGCAGGATGTGTTTTCGTGAACGAAGAGGCGCAGATCATGGCATTCGGGACGGGACAAAGCATGGAAACCGGTAAAACAGGCTGTGCATCGGGCAATGCGGGCACTAATGTCGCACGCATGAAAATACTTGTGATCGAAGACGATCTTGAAGCCGCTGCTTACATGACCAAGGCCTTCCGCGAGGCGGGCATCATGGCCGACCACGCCAGTGATGGCGAGGCGGGCCTGTTCATGGGTTGCGAAAATACCTACGATGTGATGATCATCGACCGGATGCTGCCGCGTCGCGATGGCCTTTCGGTGATATCAGAATTGCGCAAGCGCAGCATCAATACGCCGGTGCTGATCCTGTCGGCGCTTGGCCAGGTGGATGACCGGGTGACCGGCCTTCGCGCCGGTGGCGACGATTACCTGCCCAAGCCCTATGCCTTTTCCGAGCTTCTGGCTCGGGTTGAAGTCCTGGGGCGACGCAAGGGGACGCCGGAACAGGACATGATTTACCGGGTCGGCGATCTGGAGCTTGACCGCCTGTCCCACGAAGTGCGCCGGGCGGGCAAGGAAATCCTGCTTCAGCCGCGTGAGTTTCGCCTGCTGGAATATTTGATGAAGAATGCCGGGCAGGTGGTGACACGTACCATGCTGTTGGAACATGTCTGGGACTATCATTTCGATCCGCAGACCAATGTCATCGACGTGCATGTATCGCGGCTGCGCTCCAAGATTGAAAAGGATTTCGACCGGCCGCTGCTGAAGACGGTGCGCGGTGCCGGCTATATGATCAAAGACGAAAGCTGACGAGCCCCGATGTCGCGTGCCGGATTTCTGTTCAAGTCTACCGCCGTCAGGCTTTCGGCGCTTTACATCATTTTGTTTGCGCTTTGCGCCGCTTTTCTGGTGATCTATGTCACGGCGCTTTCCGAACGGCTGCTCAATCAGCAGACGCGAGAGAGCCTGCAACAGGAAGTGACCGAAATCGAGCGCGCTTATGAAAAAGGTGGCGTCGAAAATCTGCTGCGATTGATGGAGCGGCGCATGCGCCAGCCCGGCGCAAATCTCTATGTCATTGCTGGGCCAAACGGCGAATTTCTGGCGGGCAATGTCAGCTCCGTCGAGCCGGGCGTGCTGGACCGCGAGGGCTGGACCAATTTTCCCTTCGCGTATAACCGCTATGCAGAAACCGGCCCGGCTCGCCCGCATCTGGCGATTGCCAATGTGTTGGCACTGGACAACGGGTTGCGCATTTTGGTCGGGCGGGATCTGGGTGAGCCCACCAAATTTCGCATTCTGGTGCGCAAGGCACTGATGGTGGCGCTGGCGATCATGGGGGCAGGGGCTTTGGTGATCTGGTTTGCGATTGGCCGCAATGCCTTGAAACGCATCGACAGGGTGTCTGCCGCCAGCAAGAAGATCATGGCCGGTGATCTTGGCCAGCGTCTGCCGGTCTCCGGTTCCGGCGATGAATTTGACCGGCTGTCGCGCTCGCTGAACGATATGCTGGAGCGGATCGAAAAGCTCAACGAAGGGCTACGTCAGGTCTCCGACAATATCGCCCATGACCTGAAGACGCCGCTGACCCGGCTGCGTAACAAGGCCGCCGATGCGCTGGCCGAGGATGATGACTTGCTGCGCCGTCAGGCGCTTGAAGGGATTATCGGCGAGTCGGACCAGTTGATCCGCACGTTCAACGCGTTGTTGATGATTTCCCGTGTCGAAGCGGGATCGATTGCCGCCGAGCTTTCCGACCTCGATGCCTCCACCATTGCCGCCGATACCGCCGAGCTTTACGAGCCGGTGGCCGAGGAGGCGGGCTATGTGCTGGCAAGCGCTATTGTCCCCGGCATCATCGTGCGGGGCAATCGCGAACTGATCGGCCAGGCGATTTTCAACCTGCTCGACAATGCCATCAAATATGCGGGTGAAGGCGGCAGCGAAATCCGTGTCGAACTGGTGAAGGCGGCGAACGGCGAGGCCCGCCTCAGCGTCTGCGACCATGGCCCCGGCATCGCGGCGGAGCGCCGGGAAGATGTCGTCAAGCGTTTCGTGCGGCTGGATGAAAGCCGCAGTAAACCGGGCACCGGTCTTGGCCTGTCGCTGGTTGAGGCGGTGATGGCGCTGCATGGCGGCAGGCTGGAGTTGAGCGATACCGATACCGCCAATTCCGAGTGTCCCGGACTGACGGCCACCATGGTCTTTCCGCGTGTAACCGCATAAACTTCTCCCAACCCGCTATGGCCGCTTTGTAAAAGGCAGGACCGAATGAAAACAGGCGGGATGGAGGATGTGCATGCCCAAGGACCAGCCCGTTTCGCCGGAAACCGTCTTTCTGCGCGATGTCGCCGAAGATGTCGTCAAACCGCTGAACAAAGTGGAGACCAAGGCTGTCCTTGCTGTGCTGAAGGAGCTTGGCAGGGACACGCCTGAGATCGCAGCCTTGCTTTCGGATGAGACGCCGCTCAAATCCTTCATTATCGCAGCCTTGACGCTGTCTCCCTATCTGCGTGAGACGGCGGCGCTGCGTCCTGATTTGCTTGCGCGCGCGCTGCATGCCCCTTTGGAGGAGAGCCTGAATGGGTTGGTGGAGCACGCGCGCCATGCCTGGCGACCGGAGCAGGGAGGAGTGCCGCCAACCGAGGCCATGGTGATGAGCCGGTTGCGTCAGGCCAAGCGGGGCCTGTCCTTTTTGCTGGCGCTGGCCGATCTGGGCCGATTGTTTCATCCCCGCCAGACGACGCTATGGCTGTCGCGAATGGCGGATGCCGCAATCGCCTGCGCCATCGACCATCTTCTGCTGGCGGGCCATGAGGCGGGCAAGTTGCAGCTTGCCGACCGCGATGCGCCATCGAAACACAGCGGCCTGATCGTGCTGGGCATGGGCAAGCTTGGCGCGTTTGAGCTGAACTATTCGTCGGACATTGATCTCGTGGTGTTTTTCGAGCCGGATGCGGCAATCCTGGTTGCGCCCGAGGAAGCAACCGAAACCTATGGCCGGATGATGCGCCGGTTGATCCGCATTCTGCAGGAGCGCACGGGGGATGGCTATGTGTTCCGCACCGATCTGAGGCTGCGGCCCGATCCGGGAGCCACACCGCTCGCCATGCCGGTTGAGGCAGCGCTGATCTATTATGAGGGACGTGGGCAAAACTGGGAGCGGGCCGCCTTTATCAAGGCCCGGGCGCTGGCAGGGGATCTTGCCGCAGGTCAGGCCTTTCTCAAGGAATTGGCACCTTTCGTGTTTCGAAAATATCTCGATTATGCGGCGATTGCCGATATTCACTCGATCAAGCGGCAGATCCATAGCCACCGGGGCCACGGTGCGATTGCGGTCAAGGGCCACAATATCAAGCTTGGGCGCGGCGGCATTCGCGAGATCGAGTTCTTCGCCCAGACACAGCAACTGATCGCTGGTGGACGGATGCCGGATCTGCGGGTGCGCGGCACCGAGGCGGCGCTGGCGGCGTTGGAACAGGCCCGCTGGATCGATGCTACCACCCGCGATGAGCTAACGGAGGCCTATTGGTTTCTGCGCGATGTCGAGCATCGCATTCAGATGGTGCATGACGAGCAGAGCCATACGCTGCCGACAACCGAGACCGAGTTGAAGCGCATCGCGCTGATGTGCGGTTTCGACACCCCGGCAGGCTTTTCGCAAGCCCTGGAAAAACGGCTGCGGCTGGTGGAGCGGCGTTACGGTCAGTTGTTTGAACAGGAAGATGATCTTTCTGTCGGCGGCAATCTGGTGTTTACCGGTCAAAAGGATGATCCCGATACTTTGAAGACGCTTGAAAAGCTTGGGTTTCAACGGCCTGAAGACATTTCCAGGGTGATCCGCACTTGGCATTACGGACGCTACCGCGCCACGCAATCGGTGGAGGCCCGCGAACGGTTGACGGAGTTGACCCCGCGTCTCCTTAAGGCATTTGGCGAAAGCCGTCGCGCCGATGAGGCGCTGTTGCGGTTCGATGCGTTTCTGTCGGGCCTTCCCGCCGGTATCCAGCTTTTTTCGCTGCTTGGCAACAACCCGGCACTACTGGAACTGATCGTTACCATCATGGCCGCCGCGCCCCGGCTTGCAGCCACCATTGCCAACCGGCCGCATGTTTTTGATGGCATGCTCGATCCCGGTCTGATGGCCGATCTGCCGACGCGCGATTATCTCGCCATGCGGCTCGATGCTTTTATTGGCGGTGTTTCGAACCACGAGGAATTGCTGGACCGCCTGCGGATCTTTGCCGCCGAGCAGCGTTTCTTGATCGGCATTCGCCTGATGACCGGGGCAATTTCCGGAACGGTGGCAGGTCATGCCTTTACCGATCTCGCCGATCTGGTGATCGAGCAGGCCTTTCACGCTGTGCGCCGCGAAGTGGAACGAGTACATGGCCGGATCGCTGGCGGGCAACTGGCACTGGTCGGCATGGGCAAGCTTGGCTCGCGGGAGCTGACGGCAGGTTCCGACGTCGATCTGATCGTGCTTTATGAGTATGATGATGAAAACGGGGAGAGCGATGGAGCAAAACCGCTCGATGCCGTGCGTTATTACACCCGCCTGACCCAGCGGCTGATCGCCGCCTTGTCCGCACCGACCGCCGAAGGCGTGCTCTATGAGGTGGATATGCGGCTTCGTCCTTCCGGCAACAAGGGGCCGGTGGCAACCCGGCTGAGAGCCTTCGAGCGCTATCAGCGCGAGGAGGCCTGGACCTGGGAGCATATGGCGCTGACCCGCGCCCGGCTGATCACCGGCGATGGCCCGCTGGTTGCCAAGGCGCAAACCATCATTGCCGATATCCTGGCGCTGAAACGCGACCGCGCCGCCATTGCTGCCGACGTCAGCGAGATGCGTGGCATGATCGATAGCGAAAAACCACCGAAGGACGGATGGGACTTGAAGTTGATGCCGGGTGGATTGGTGGATCTGGAGTTTCTCGCCCAATATCTTGCCCTGGTGGCTCCGAACGATAGATTGAAAGCGCTGGCCGGGCCGGGATTTTCACAGACGGATATCACCACCGCCCAGCGTTTGAAGCAGGGCGGGGGGCGGGTGATGGAGGCCGGTGATCTCGATCTCTGCCTTGGGGCTCTCACGCTTTACACGGAATTGTCTCAGGCAATCAGGGCCTGTGTCGAGGGAGGATTCAGGCCGCAGGATGCGCCAGCGGGCCTGATCGATGTCGTCTTGCGGGTTGCCGATTGCCCGGACCTGAAAGTGCTGGAGGCCGAGTTGAAACGCCTGTCCAAGGCGGTTCGGCGGATTTTTCAGACGGTTGTCAGCACCCGGCCCTGAGCGGCGGATTTGCGGCAGGGGGGAAGTGGCGAGGGGCTATCCGGCACATTGATCGAAACGACCGTCCCCTTGCCCTCGCGTGAGCGAATCCGCAGGCTGCCGCCATGCAGCAGGATCAGTGAACGGGAAATCGCCAGGCCCAGGCCGGATCCGCCCTTGCTCTTGGCATATTGGCTCTGCACCTGTTCGAAGGGCTGGCCGATCTTGGTGATGGCCTGTTTGGGAATGCCGATGCCGGTATCCGACACCAGAAGCCGCACGGCACCATCGATCTTGTGGGCGCGCACGGAAATCCGTCCGCCTTCATTGGTGAATTTCACTGCGTTCGACAGGATGTTGAGCAGGATTTGCTTCAGGGCGCGCCGGTCGGCGGTCATGGCCAGGCCTGACGCGATGCGTTGCTCGATAGCAATATTCTTGTCCTTGGCGGAAATCGTCGTCAGCCGCAGGGTCTCATCAATCAGCGAGGCGAAATCGACATTTTCGCATCTCAGCAGCATATGGCCTGCCTCAATCTTCGACATGTCGAGAATGTCGTTGATGACGTTGAGAAGGTGCTTGCCGCTATCGTGGATATCGCGCGCATATTCGCCGTATTTCGGCGAGCCGATCGGCCCGAACATGCCGGTGGAGAGGATTTCGGAAAAGCCGAGGATGGCGTTGAGCGGCGTGCGCAACTCATGCGACATATTGGCGAGAAATTCCGACTTGGCCTTGTTGGCCGCTTCGGCGCGCTGTTTTTCGGCCAGATATTTCTCGTTGGCTTCCGACAGTTCCGCCTTTTGCCGTTCCAGCTTTTTCTGCGACGAAGACAGGTCGCCAATGGTCGCCATCAACCGGCGCTCCTGCTCGCGCAGCCGCTCCTGATGGCGCTTCAGCAGCGTAATATCGGTGCCAACAGAGACCAGACCGCCATCGCGGGTGCGCCGCTCGTTGATTTGCAGCCAGCGTTCGTCGGCCAGTTGCAACTCGGTGGTCCGCGAACTGCCCTTGGCGGAGGGGTCGGCTATGCGCCGTTGAATGATGGGTCGGGCAGCCGCCGCATCGACCACGGCGCGCTCGACGCCGGGCACCAGCACGCTGTCGGGCAAGCCGTAGACATGCTGGAAATGGGCATTGCACATCACCAGCCGGTCGTTCTTGTCCCACAGCACGAAGGCTTCCGAGGTGCATTCGATGGCATCGGCCAGCCGCTGGTCGGCCTCGGCATAGCGCTGTGCCAGCCGGTGCTGCTCCGTCACGTCCATCGCGATGCCGATCACATGCGGGCTGCCGGAACTGGTGCGGATCACCTGGGCGCGGGCGCGCAGCCAGACATAATGGCCATTGGCGTGTCGCATGCGAAACACCTGGTCGATATGACGGTCGCCATCCCGGCCAATGGTGCGGGCCAGCGCATAAAGATTGCCGTCATCGGGGTGCATCAGCCGGGCAGCGTCGGCAAAGCCGAGCGGTTCGTTGGACGGCGGCAGGCCGAGAATGTCAAACATCGAGCGCGACCAGACCAGTTTTCGGCTGGCGAGGTCGAAATCCCACAATCCGCAGCGACCGCGAGACAGTGCGGTTTCGACCCGGCGGTTGGAATCGACAAACACGTCAGAGGTTTCCCGCGCCCGTTTTGCTTGGGCGAAATAGGCATAGAGAATGCCCATCAGGATCAGCGAGATGGCGGAAAACAGTGTGACGTTGAGGGCGAGTTCCGCCCGCCAGTAATCGGCGGCGGATTTCAGCGAATGGGCCGCCAGCACAAGCGCGCCGTCCGTGCCGGTTGGTGTCAGCACGGCGATATGGCGAAAGCCGTTGATGTCGGTTTCTACCGCGCCGGTCTGGTCACCGAAATTGCGCAGCACCGCAACCTGCGGAAACAGCGCCATGATCTGCATGCCGACGAAACTGCTGCCATTGCCGGAACTGGCGACCACCCGGCCTTCTGGGTCGAGCAAGAGAACGAAGCTTTCGTCATCGAGAAGATTGGGTGGCAAGAAGCGCTTGATCAGTACTTCGGCCTTATCCCTGCCAAGTTCTGCCGGAAGCTCGGGGCCGGATGATAAGGCGGCAGCCGCCGCAGAGGCCATCATCGCGGTGGAGTGGCGGATGGCGCTTTCCATTCGCGCATATTCCGAGACAAGCCCCATGCCGCGTGCCATGGCGATGACGATCAGAAAAGCAACCACCAGAACAGGAATGACTTGGCGAAGGGCCGCGTCGGTATTGGAAATCGAAAGGCTTCGGACGACGTATGCAACGCCTCCGTGGTTCTTGACCGCATCCAGAAATGACAGATATCCGGGAAATTCCGGTCGCAACCGATCATCGGCTGCGGTCGCCCGCTGCACGTTTGCCATTGTCCCTGCCTTGATCCCTCGTCCTGATTCGGCGCGCCGCTCGCTCCAAATCTAACCTAATGAATCATCAGGGATTCTTCCTGTCCAGTCGAAAAAACTAACCGCTT
The DNA here is from genome assembly GCF_013426735.1 of Agrobacterium vitis. Lineage (NCBI taxonomy): Bacteria > Pseudomonadati > Pseudomonadota > Alphaproteobacteria > Hyphomicrobiales > Rhizobiaceae > Gillisella > Gillisella vitis. Next base: position 3,051,443 of record NZ_AP023272.1, on the reverse strand, counting down.
GTTAACCTCTTGCGAAGAATCAGCTTTTCATGATCGCGTGACTGTTGCAGTCGCACATATCAGGCCTCGAATCAGGCCTGCGCTGCCAGCACATGAGCATTCATTCCAGGCTTGCGTAAAAAAAAGGGGCGGACGCATGTGCGACCGCCCCTTTGGGAAGACCGAAAACGGGAGGCATTCAGCCTTTCAGCATCCGCTCAACAATATCTCGGACATCGTTGGACAGGCCGTTTGAGCTTTCGATAAGGGCAAGGGCCGCCCTGGCCTTGGCTGCCCGAACGGGCTCAAGCTTTTGCCAGGTGCGCATCGAGGTCAGCAGGCGGGCGGCAAGCTGCGGATTGCGCTTATCGATAGCCAGAATTTCCTCGGCAAGAAAGTCATAGGCCTTGCCATCGGCGCGGTGGAAGCAGGTCGGGTTGGAAAAGGCAAAGCTGCCGATCAGCGCGCGAACACGGTTTGGATTGCTGGCGTTGAACAGCGGATTTTGCATGAGCGCTTCAATCCGTTCCAGCGCACCGTGTCCCGGAATGGTGGCCTGGATGGAAAACCACTTGTCCAGTACCAATGCGTTCTGGGCAAACCGGGTCTGGAAATTGGCCAGTGCTGCCTGCGCCTCTTCCGTATCGCCGAAGTGATAGGCGAGAACGCCGAGCGCATGCGACAGGTCGGTCATATTGTCGGCTTTGCCATAGGCCTCGGCGGCCTTGGCCGGCTCGCCTTTAGCCTGAACGAGATAGCCAAGCGCGGCATTTTTCAGCGCTCTTTTGCCCGCGGCAGTAGCATCCGGACTGTAGGGGGTCTCAGTTGCCATGTTGTCGTAGAGGTGGGCAAATAGATCCGCGCCCTCAGTGGCGATATCCGCCAGCACCGCCTGGCGTGCTTGATGGATGGCGTCCGGGTCGATGTCGCTGCCCAGTTCGCGGGCGATATCGGCTTCGCTCGGTAGCGCCAGCGCCTGGGCGCGGAAGGCAGGCTCAAGTGCATCGTCGGCGATGATGGCAAGCAGGCTTTGTTTCAGGGCATCGCTTGCCGCGATGGATGCTTTATCGGTTGCGCTCTTGTCTGTGCCGCTCTTGGTGGAGAACTGGCGTGCGTTGTCGCATAGAACCGGCAAGGCGAGGTCGGTCAGCGCCTGCCAGCGGGAGAACAGGTCGCTATCGTGGCGGGCGATCAGCGCCAGATCAGCACTTGTCTGACTGAAATGCAGGATGACGGGTGCCGAAAAGCCCCGGTTGAGCGACAGGACCGGACGTTCCTTCACGCCTGAAAATTGGAATACCTGCCGACGTTCTGTCAGATGCAGCACGTCGCCGCTAATTTCACCACCGTCCACAGCTGCTGTATCGAGTGGTGTGCCATCTGCCGCCAGAAGCCCAAAGCGCAGCGGAATATGCATAGGCTGCTTGTTTGGCTGGCCGGGTGTCGGCGGGATCACTTGTTCCAACTCGACAGTAAACAGGCTCGTGCCAGCATCGTAGTCGCAGGATACCGTCACATTTGGCGTACCGGCCTGATTATACCAGAGAGAGAATTGGGTAAGGTCGCGCCCGGAGACCTCCGCAAAACACGCAACGAAATCCTCGACCGTTGCCGCATCGCCGTCATGGCGCTCGAAATAGAGATCCATCCCAGCCTTGAACAGGTCCGGCCCGAGGATGGTGGCGATCATCCCGGTGACTTCAGAGCCTTTTTCATAGACGGTGGTTGTATAGAAGTTATTGATTTCCTTGTAGGTATTCGGGCGTACCGGATGCGCGAGCGGTCCGGAATCCTCTACAAACTGCTCAGCGCGCAAATGCCGGACTTCGGCGATGCGCTTGACGGCGCGTGAGCGCTGATCGGCGGAAAACTGGTGATCGCGATAGACTGTCAGCCCTTCCTTCAGGCAGAGCTGGAACCAGTCGCGGCAAGTGATGCGGTTGCCGGTCCAGTTATGGAAATATTCGTGGGCAATGATCGCCTCGATATTGGCATAGTCGGCATCGGTGGCGGTTTGCGGATCGGCCAGCACATATTTGTCGTTGAAGACATTCAGGCCCTTGTTTTCCATGGCCCCCATGTTGAAATCCGACACGGCGACGATCATGAAAATATCCAGATCGTATTCGCGCCCGAACACATCTTCATCCCATTTCATCGAGCGCTTCAGCGCATCCATGGCGTAGGCGGCGCGTGGTTCCTTGCCGTGCTCCACATAGATTTTCAACGCGACCTCGCGGCCCGACACCGTGGTGAACGTGTCCTCGATCAGGCCGAGATCGCCCGCCACCAGTGCAAACAGGTAGCTGGGCTTGGGATGGGGATCAAACCATGCGGCAAAATGCTTGCCCTCGCCATAGCCTGCGCCACCCAGGAAATTACCATTCGACAACAGCAGCGGATTGGCTTGCTTGTCAGCGATGATATTGACGGTATAGACCGACAGCACGTCCGGTCGATCCGGGAAATAGGTGATGCGGCGGAAGCCCTCGGCCTCGCACTGGGTGCAATAGATGCCGTTTGAGCGGTAAAGCCCCATCAACTGGGTATTGGCCTCAGGATTGATCAGCGTGGTAATGGTGATCTCAAAGGGTTCGGCAGCAGGAAGGTCGCGGATCGTCAATGAGCGCGCGGTGGCGCTGTAGCGCTCCGGCTCCAGTTCGATCTGGTCGAACAGCACGCTGGAGAGAACCAGATCATCGCCGTCCAGCACCAGCGGTGCGGCAACATCGGCACCTTCACGACGATGGAAGATCAGGCGGGCCTCGACTTTTGTGTCTGTTGGATCAAGCTCGAAAGTCAGGTCCACTCGCTCCAGGACAAACTCGGTCGGGCGATAATCCGCCAGGCTGACAACCTGGCCCGTTTCTGTACGCATCAATATATCCTGATCGTCCTATTGCAAATCGACTATACGCAAGCGTTTCGATGGAACGGGCCAGCGCAATTCATGGGTATGATGACATCAATTTCTGAACGATTGCTAAAATCCGATCTATTATTGTCTATTCTTGATGGCACCAGATCATTTCCTTGTCTCACGAAAACAGAAAAATGAGCTATCTCATTGTTTTAAAAGATTTCCGTTTGCCAAAGCCGCATTGTACTTTTGTTGGAAATGCTCGAGAAATATCCTGGGCCGCGGTCTGGCTTTGGGTGTGCCGGCAGGTCTCAGCTGGAACCACCGGGGTATTGCCCTGGGTCACAGACCGATATCAAGCTTTGCGCGAATATCCTGATCCGCCTCGGTTTGTTGAATAATCACGCCGTACCAACCAAGACCGTCATAGTCTTCGTAACCAAGAGTTTTGGCAAAGGCGATGATGTTTCCGCTGTCATCATAGTAACTGCCTTTTTGGCTTGCTTGGCTATTGTGCAGCGGGAAATGGGTGTAGATCCGGCTCGGATGGGAGCTGGCAATCACCCGCAGTGAGCCATCGAGCAGCATGACCTGGGTCTTGTCGGCAAGATGCGGCGGCAGATTGGCTTCCTTTTCGACAATGGCCTGGCCCTGGGCCTGCCAGTCGAAATAGACGCCAAGCATTCCCAGCAGTTCGCCGTCCGAACGACCTCCCGTCCGAATTCCGGTAGCATAGACCAGTGTGTCTCGGTTGTCATGCAGAGGGCTTTTTTTGACCTCGTCAACGATATAGTCGTCGCCGCTTTTCGTTTGACCGGCTGCCTTGACCCATGTTTCCTGGCCAAAATTCTTGTTTTGAAGATTGTTTCGGTAGCGCGGATTGGCAGAGGCGACGACACGGCCACTGGCATCCGTCATCACCAGGTCGAGATAGACCGTGTAGAACCGATTGATGACGCCCAGCCTTTCCGAGGCATGGTTGAAGTTTTCGATGTTTGGATTTTGCAACGCCGACCACAGGGCGGTGTCTGTCGCCCACCAGCGGACATCGGCGGTGCGTTCGAACAGATTGCGGACGATGAACTGTACCAGCGTCAGGCAGAGATCGGTCAGCCGCACACCTTCCATTTCCTGAACCAGACCATCGGCCATGGCCCTGCCAAGCTTTATGCGACTCAGGACATTGTCCTCGAACTGTTTGGCGATGTCGGCTGCACTTTGAGCCAGGCGCTGAACTTCATTGGCCACGACCGCGAAGCCCTTGCCCGTATCACCGGCGCGCGCCGCTTCAATCAGGGCATTGATCGCCAGCAGGCGGATCTGCTTGACCACCAATGTATTGTTCATGCTGAATGTTTCGAGATCACCGCCAATGCTTTCGGTGATCAGCCGCATGGAGCGAGGCGTTGCGTTCACGACCCGGTTCTGGCGGAGGGGTGCTGGCGAATTTGACATGGCGATAAATCCTGAAGCCAGGGGCGCGATGACCCAAAGTGGGAAGAAAAATAATATATTGCTTTGCAACAAAGTAACGCATGACTTGGTTAAGTAAGAATAAATTAAAATCTATTGTTTTTGGGTGCGATTTGTTTTCGAGGATAGATTAATGATTTTTGTGATATTGATTTAAGTATATGATTTATAAGTGATAATTTTGTAATTTTTAGTTATGGTTGCGATAGTATTATTGGTTGCCCAACTACAGCGCGCTTCGCAGGTTTGCAATGCCGTAATGTTCGTGAATGCTGACCTTGTTCTTGCGCGGTTGGTCCGAATCGGCAATGGTCGAGCTATCTGACGTGCTGGCTGATACCCCATGGCCGGTCGTCTCCCTGATGTCATGGCCCGCATATCAGCCGGCCTTGTGAGTCCAGCATCATGAACAGTGAAGTATCGGCGGATCCGATCAGAGGCCCGATCAGAGGCATTGTGTTCAAGGTCGCCTCTGTTACGGTCTTTGTTGCCATGCAGACGGCGATCAAACTGGCAGGTGATGACGTGCCCGCAGGACAGATCACTTTCTATCGCTCCGCCTTCGCGCTCATTCCCATCCTGGCCTATCTTGCCTACCTGGGACAGATCAGGACCGGCTTGAGGACGGCTAATGTGTTCGGGCATGTGAAGCGCGGGCTGATTGGCATCGCCGCCATGGCCTGCGGCTTTTACGGCCTCGTGCATCTGCCGATGCCGGATGCTATTGCCATCGGTTATGCCATGCCGCTGATCGCCGTGGTGTTTGCTGCGGTTTTCCTGGGCGAGACTGTCAGGCTCTATCGCTGGTCGGCGGTTGCCATCGGCCTTGTCGGTGTGGTGATTATTTCCTGGCCGAAGCTGACCCTGTTGCAGGACGGGTTTTATGGTTCCGAGGTTGGCATGGGGACGCTTGCCGTGCTCGCCTCCGCTACGCTTGGAGCCGCAGCGATGTTGCAGGTCCGCCAACTCGTTCGTGAAGAAAAAACGGCCACGATCGTGTTGTATTTCTCGATCATCGCGGCGCTGATATCGCTTGTCAGTCTGCCATTCGGATGGAACGATCTTTCTGCCCGCCAGCTAGGTCTCCTGGCCTTTGCGGGGATCTGCGGCGGCCTCGCCCAGATTTTGCTGACGGAAAGCTATCGCCATGCCGATATTTCGACAATTGCGCCGTTCGAATACAGCTCCATCCTGTTTGGCTCGTTGATCGGCTATCTGCTGTTTGACGACCTTCCGAGCATTCACACCCTGGTCGGCACGCTGATCGTGGCGGGTGCGGGAATTTTCATCATCCTGCGCGAGCATCAATTGGGACTCGAGCGCCGTGCGGCGCGCAAGGCATCCACCCCTGGTGTCTGAGTCGCATTGGGTTAGAGATCGGTGATCTTGCTGGAGACGGCTTCCGTGCCCTGGAGCGGGATGGAGGAGGCCTGAAACTCGGTCTTGCCGGGCTGGTCAGGGACAGCGCTGCGCTGTCGCATCCGCCATGCTGCATAGCCTGCGTAGAGAAGAAAGCTGATGGCGAGGCTGAATAGCAGTCCGTTGGGACCGACGCCCTGCATGATTGCGCCTGTCACCAGCGGACCGGTGACGGTGCCGAAGCCGTAGAGAATCATGATGGCACTGGAAATCGTCACATATTCATCGGGGTCGGCCATATCATTGGCATGAGCGACATTGAGTGAATAGACCGGATAAAGCACGGTGCCGACAAAGAAGCCGCAGATATAGAGCGCCAATGGTGAAATTCCGCCCAGCACGATCATCACCGCGCAGCAAAACACCCCGAACAAGCCAGCGCCAACCATAACGCGGCGGCGGTCCATGCGATCGGACAGCCGCCCGAGCGGCATCTGCGCGATGGCGCCTCCGGCCAGCACGGCTGCCAGAAAGGTCGCGCCTTCCGCCGTCGAAAGACCGACCCGCTGGCTGTAAACCGCACCGAGACTGCTCCAGGTTCCCGATAGAGCGCCTGACAGCAGTGAACCGACAAACGCAATGGGCGAGCGGATATAGAGTTTCTTCAGGTCGAACCGTGCCTGGGCCAGTGGTGCGGGCGATTGGGCGGTGGAGAGAGCGGTTGGAAACAGAGCTGCGGAAAAAATCAGCCCGCAGACGACGAACAGTGTCACCTGGCTTGGATCGCCAAGCGGCACGATATACTGGCCACCAATCGAGCCAACCAGGCAGGAAATCATATAGATGGAAAACAATCCGCCACGGTTTTCATTGTTGCTGCGCTCATTCAGCCAGCTTTCGATGATCAGGTAGCTGCCGGCAATGGCAAAGCCAGCAATGCCTCGGAACAAGGTCCAGGCCCGCCAGTCGACAACGATGGCACAGAGTAGGACTGACATGGTCAGGAGAGTGATCAGGGCGGAAAAAACCCGGACATGTCCCACCTTCTGCACCAGGCGAGGCGTGACGACGCAGGATGTGGTGAAGCCAAATGTATAACCGGTAGCGATGATTGAAATGGTGAATGTCGACCATCCTTCGGCAATCGCCCGGATTGGCAGCATGTAATTCATCAGCCCGAATCCAGCCATCATCAGCAGGGTTGAGAGCATGAGGGCGCCGATGGAGGCGAGACTGGCAATCATGGCATGGTCCGAACAGGAATGGGGCTGCGATTGGGAAGCGACTCTAACTGGGACCCACTTACGGCGAAGATTATGCCGCAGATATGACAGGCAACAGCATGCTTTATAGAACAAGGCATCGAAGATGCTGACGCATCCTCGCCTTGTATGAATTTTGAATCCCTCAAACGCACCGAAGGCTTAAGATACGCAAAAGTGGAATACGAAGAGCCATTTTCAGTGGTTTTCCGTGTTATGCGTTCTGGAAAGGTCCTTGCTCGGAACGCTGGGATACGTGCGATAGGGAGCCATAAAGGACCCTGTAGTGAAAAGATGCTCCAAAGTCGACTGTGACATGGTATAATATCGCCTCTCTACAACGGACACGCGCCGTTTGAATGAGGATGACGTAGCTTGGATAATGTTGTTTTTGTAAAAATGACACTATTTCAAATGGCATGACCCTATCAATCATTTTTAGGTTAAGCATCTCCTTGTATTCCTGGCAATTGTGGTGGAGCTCACAAGAATTGATTGGCAATAGGGCGGGTTTTGTTGTTATGATCAATAAAAAATTAATGATGTAGGTGGCGATGGCTCGCTTGGTATAGGCTTTTGCTGCTTTCCTTATTCATGTATTGCTGAACTTGGGATTTTCCATGGCGCTTTCTGTTGCAACGCTTGCATCCTCCTGGCGCTTCGCCGAGGCGATAGCTGTCATGGCGGCACAGTTCGGCGATCAGTTCGATGAGACGCCACGATTGGCGCGTGCGCTTGTTTCGCACCAGCGCTGGATGATGACCCAAGCCGCCTTTGCGCTCTATGCGGATCACCTGGCGGGACGCAGTAGCGGTCCTGGAATGACGGCCAGCGGCTTGGTGGACTGGATTTGCCAGACCGAAATTGCCAGCCGCAATACGGTTCTGACCTATGTCGATCAATTGCTATCCTATCGCTTCATCCGCCTTCACCCCGCCAGCGCCAAGCGTCCGCGCAGTTTTGAGGCAAGCGAGGCCAGCATTGACGCCATGCAGCGATGGCTTGGCGTTAATCTCGCCGTGCTCGATCATGTCGATGGTGGTGAGCGATTGCAGCACTTTCGGCAGCGTCCAGAATTGCTTTTCCTGGTTCAGCCGGAATTCGCGCGCCTGTGCCTTGATGATCGGCAATGGCGTGAGCCAGGTGAGCGTATCGGCCTGTTTCTTTGGACGGAAAGTGGTGCTCTGGTGATGGATAGGTTCATATCCCTCACACCCAATGCAGTCCTTGAGGATGATTTCTACGATTTGGGGACAATTGACATCCCGGCCATGGCAGAACGTTTCGTCATGTCACGAACCCATCTGCAAAGGGCTTTGAGAAAGGCCGAGCAACACGGTTGCATTCGCCGTAACGGATCGGGTCGGGCCAGCCATATTTGGCTGGCGGCAGACTTCTATCAGGAATATCGCGATTGGCTGGCGCGCAAATCAGCTATTCTAGATGCGGTCTTTGAAAAAGAGTTGGTGCTGGCCGCAGGAGTGGAACAAGCACATCCGCAAAACGAACCAATTGCGGCAGCGCGTTCGGTATCAAGCAGAGGATGCTGAACGAAACGCCGCAACCAAGGATGTGGCAGTCAAAATCCATTCCAGATGAAAACTGCCGTCCTGCTTTAAAGCGGGATCAGTTTAAAATGGAATGGCTGCCTGCAGCACGGTGTCATCCCCGTCGGTGCGGGCGGAACGGCTGAAATCGCGCGATGCGCTGACCGCCGCGTGGATCTGTTGAAAAGCCCGCATCGGGCGGATTGCGAGGCGTCTGGTCTTTGTCCTGTCGAAACTGTGGGTCATCGAATGTCTCTTTCCAATCGTATCCAGGCCGTAGAGGCCAATTGTTCGCAGGCGACATAGCCCATGCGGTAATAGCTATGCAGGCCCTTAAGCGAACGGATTTGCCCGCGCACTGTTTCGAACTTGCTATGGATTGGCCGTGTAATGCGTTTCCGGTTCATCGTCCTGGTTCCTGTAAAGGGTCCTCCCAAGACTGTGCGGCGATTGCCGACCATTCATGTCCGACAAACACCTGCAACAGTGAATATATTGCACTGCAATATAGAAAATTCAATGGCTCTAAAATGATGACTGCCATGCGGTTTGCGCATGGGTTCGTTGAGAAAGCGAATAACCGGCAATCGTCGCAAGCTGCGTGTCAAGCCAATCGCTGCTGGAAGGCGAGAAGATCTCGCCAGGCTAGAGCCTTGGTGGCCGGGGCTTGCAGCAATTCCTGCGGATGAAAGGTTGCCATGGCGGCAACGCCGTGACCGCCTGCGGCCACGTCACGCCACTCTCCGCGCATCGAATGGATTGTCGCTGTTCCACCGAAGAAGAACCGGGCGGTGAAATTGCCGAGCAGGAGAACGGCTTTCGGTTCAGCCAGTGCGATTTGTCTCTCTATGAAGGGTCGGCAGATGGCGGCTTCAGCCGGGGTCGGCATGCGGTCACCAGGGCCGCGCCAGGGAATGGCGGTGGTCAATAGCAGCGCGTCGCGACGAAGGCCAATGGAAGCAAGCATCCGGTCGAGAAGCGCGCCAGTCCGGCCGGAAAAGGCCAGACCTTCGCGATCGTCATCGGCTGACGGAATGGGGCCGATCACCATGATGCCTGCCTCAGCGGGGCCTTCTGCAAAGATGGTGGAGCGGGCACTGGTCTTCAGATTGCAGCTGGAAAATCCTTCCAAAGCCGCTTTCAACTCAGCCAGCGAACGAGCACTCTCGGCGGCAAACCGGGCGTCGTTGATTGCCGTTTCATCGGGAATGGCAAGCGGTGTCGATGCAGCAGGCCGAGGCGCCGGGCGGTCGCGGTTGAGGGCAGGGCCATTCTGCGAACCGACAGGGGCGGTCGCAGTCCGCTGATCTGAGGTCCGTTGGTCCCGGGCCTGAACTGGGGTCTGAACTGGGGCCTGTTGTGGCGCACCCCTGGTCCGTGCCTGCCGTTCTGCTGCAAATTGTGCGATCCGGTCAACAGGCGCATCTTCCACAAGCCAATCGACCCCGGCTTCGGCGTGAAAAGCCAGAAGGGCGGCAAGTTCGGCGGCAGTCATGTCCTGAGCGGCAATCATTGGTCTGTTCTAGACAAGCAATTGGCAGAAAGGAACAGAAAACCGTATTTTCTCCCCGTTATGCGGTCCAAAGAGCAATATCGTCGCGATCGCCAATCAGCGCCAGTCCGTGGGCAATCGATACCATTTCGCCGCCGCTCTCGATGCGGTCCTGGCTGAAGCGCTCAGTGAAGATTCGTCGCACTGCCGGAACGAAGGATGTGCCGCCGGTCAGAAACACCTTGTCCACGGCGCCTGCCTCGGTGTTTGTCCGGGTGAGAACATCATCGAGTGCTGATTCGATGCGGGTGAGATCGTCGGCAATCCAGCTCTCGAAATCCTGACGTTTGACGGTCTTGCGGCCGGCCGCGCCAAGGGGCGAGAAGTTGAATTCCGCTTCATCCGCCGCAGACAGCGCCATTTTCGTGGAGGATACCGCCTGGTAGAGTGGATAGCCTTCGTCATGCTCGACCAGATCGATAAACAGCTCCAGTTTGTCGGGGGCGAGGCTTTGGCGTACCAATTGTTTCAGATCGGCGAATTCCTTTGAGGACTTGAACACCGACAACTGGTTCCAGCGCGAGAAGCTGGTGTAATAATTGCTTGGAATATCCAGGATCTTGTCGAAACTCTTGAACTGGCTGCCCTTGCCAATTTCTGGCGCCACCAGATGCTCGATGATCCGCGCATCGAACTGGTCACCGGCCAATCCGACGCCGGAATAGCCGACTGGCACTGCCGACAGCACGCCTGCCTTGCGCTCGAACCGGATCAGCGAATAGTCGGTGGTGCCGCCGCCGAAGTCGGCGACCAGCACGGTGGCATCCGTCGTCAGGTGCTGGGCGAAATAGAAGGCCGCGGCCACCGGCTCATAGACATAATGGATTTCCGGAAAGCCGAGCCGGGTCAGCGCTTCGTTATAGCGGCGCATGGCAAGCTCGGGATCAGGGGAGGCACCGGCGAAATGCACGGGCCTGCCCGCGACGATGCGGCTGGCAGTCGCAGGCCAGCCATCGGCAGCATAGGCTTCCAGCCGTTTCAGGAATACTTCCATCAGGTCTTCGAACTGAAACCGCCGTGCATGGACCAGCGTACCCTGAAACAGCGCCGAGGCGGCAAAGGTCTTGATTGATTGCAGGAAACGGCAATCGCCGGGATTGTCGATGAACTGGCGAATGGCGGCTTGCCCGGCCTCCACCTTCAGGGCACGCGCGCCAAGCTGGGCATCCTTCATGAAGGACAGCGCCGTGCGCATGCTGTCGGTGGTTCCGGCCATGGAGGTGAACTGCACCGAATGGGTGGTGGTCTCGCCGATGCTCTGTGCCAGGACCGTGTTGGTCGTGCCGAAATCAAGCCCAAGCGCGTTTGCCATGGCTGCTGCTCCCTGATGCCTGTCTATTGGCGTGAATGATTGGACGGTTGCGGGCGCGCCTCTGCCTGAGAGGGGCTTTGCTTAACGAGCGGGCCTGATGACACAGGCTGGGGCAGGATGCAAGGATCGATTTCCAGAAAGAGCCGCTGCCAGCACGCCTACGACTTGACAGATGAAAGCGCCGCGTTCGGTCAAACGCGGCGCTTTGAAGCGGCAATTATGAACTGCGCGAGATTATCGCAAAATCCGGCCCGACCCCCAGGTCAGGACAAGGCCGAACAGGGCCAGCAAGCCCCCCCAGATGATCCAGGGGCTTTGGTTGATCATGAAACTGGATTGTGGGTAGGGGAAAATCCCGGCACCCTGCGCCATCCACAGAATGCCCATGGCGATGGCCAGCAAGCCGACAATTGTTAAAGCCCAACGCACGACAATCATTTGACTTGCTCCCGCTATTCAGCCGCCATGGCTGGTTTGGATGGCTGATCCTCGCTGTTTGCCGCGTGGTGACCCTTGTCGCGGCGAACGAGCCGGGTCAGGAATTTGCCGAACCTGTCCATTTCCACGAAGATGACAGGTGTGATGAACAGTGTGAGCAATTGTGAGACGATCAGGCCGCCGACAACGGCGATGCCAAGTGGCTGGCGGAGTTCGGAACTGGCACCGTGGCCAAGCGCAATGGGCAGGGCTCCGAGAAGCGCGCAGAAAGTGGTCATCATGATCGGCCGGAAACGCCGCACACAGGCCTCGTGAATGGCCTTTGCCGGTGTCTCGCCATGCTCGCGGATCAATTCCACCGCCACGTCGATCATCATGATCGCATTTTTCTTGACGATGCCGATCAGCATCAACAGGCCGATCAGTGCGATGACCGACATGTCGAAATTCAGCAGTTTCAAGGCCAGAAGCGCCCCGAAAGCCGCCGCTGGCAGGCCGGAGAGAATGGTGAGCGGATGGATGAAGCTCTCATACAATACGCCCAGCACCACATAGATCGTCAGGACGGCGGCGAGGATCAACAGGCCGGTATTGCTTTGCGATTGCTGGAAAATCGCCGCCGTACCGCCATAGGAGGTGAAGACGTCATTGGGCACGCCAATCTCGGTCTTGATCTGATCAATCCGGGCGGTAGCGTCGCTCAGCGATATGCCATCGGGCAGATTGAACGACACTGTGGTCGAGACCAGCTGGCCGGTCTGGTTGACAGTGACAGGCGCGTTATGACGCTTGACGGTGGCGAAGTTTGACAGCGGCACCAGCGTTCCCGTGGAAGAAGACCGCACCAGGATATCGCGCAGGAACTCGTCGTCCCATGGCTTGTTCCTGTCGAACTCGACGATGACATCGTAGCTGTCGCCGGTAGACTGAATCTGGGCAGCATTATAACCGCTGAACGCCATTTCCAGCGTCTTGCGAAGCTGGTCGTTGGTAATACCGAAAGCGGCGGCCTTGCCATTGTCGATGTTGATGTCGGCGGCAATGGCATTGTTCTGCGCATCGCTGGTCACATCGGTAAACAACGGGTCCTGACGCATAGCGGCCTGGATCTTCGATGACCATTCATCGGTTGCTGTCGTGCTCAGTGCCTGGACGACGAGCTGATACTGGCTGGCGGTGCTGCGGCCACCGAAGCGCAGATTCTGTTGTGGGGTGATATAGCTGCGCATGCCGGCGATCTTGGACAGCTTCTGTCGCATCTCGTTGAGGGTTTGAGCGAGAGGCGGACGGTCATCTTTCGGTTTCAGCTGGACGAAGATCGTGCCGTTGTTGAGCGGGCTGCGGCTTGAGCCACCGACGATGGAGGTGACATGATCGACAGCCGGATTGGTCTTTAATTCGTCAGCGACCTTTTGCTGAAGATCGCGCATGGCCGCATAGGAAATATCCTCACGGGCCTGGGTGCTGACCGTCAGCCGGCCAATATCTTCCTGTGGGAAGAAGCTGGATGGCAGCGTATGGAACAGCCAGCCGGAGCCTGCGATGGAGGCGACAAAGACCATCATCACCACAAAGCGGTGGTTGAGACACCAGCGAACAGACTTGTCATAGCCGCTCTGCGTCTTGGCGAAACCGGCGTCGAACCAGCGCACGATCAGCGGTGGGCGGCTGCTGTGGGAGGAAATGCGGGCTGCAAGCATTGGCGTAACCGTCAGGGACACCAAGGCGGAAGACAGAATGGCCATGGTGACGACCATGCCGAACTCATTGAACAGGCGTCCGACAACACCACCCATCAACAGGATAGGAATGAATACCGCCACCAGTGAGATCGACATGGAAATAATCGTGTAGCTGACCTCGCCGGCGCCTTTAAGGGCAGCCTGAAGCGGCGGCATGCCTTCTTCGACATGGCGCAGGATATTTTCCAGCATGACGATAGCGTCATCCACCACCAGACCGACTGCCAGCGTCAGGCCGAGCAGTGAGATATTGTCAATACTGTAGCCAAGCACGTACATGCCACCAAAGGTGGCAATCAGCGAAAGTGGCACGGCAAGACCGGGAATAAGGGTCGCGGTCAGATGGCCGGTGAACAGATAGATGACCAGGATAACAAGGGCGATGGTGAGGAACAACGTGAACTGAACGTCATGGATCGCCTCGCGGATCGAGTTTGACGAATCGTTCATCACATTGATCTTCAACGAAGGCGGTAGCTGCTTTTGCAGGGCAGGCAGCTTTGCCATGATCTCATCGACCACTTCGACGGTATTGGCGTCAGGCTGGCGCTGAATGGCAAGAATGATTGCCTGTTTGCCATCGAACCAACTGCCCGCGTCGAGATTGTCGACACTGTCGCGCACATTGGCGACATCGGATAGGTGGATGGGGGCGCCATTGCTGGTGGAAATCACCAGGGACTTGAATTCCTCGGCATTGGTGCGCTGGGTATTGGCGTTGATGGTCAGCGACTGGTTTGCCATATTCAAGGTGCCGATTGGCACCTGGCTATTGGCACCCACAATCGCCGATGTCAGCGTGTCGACGCCAAGCCCGCGCGCTTGCAGCTTGGCGGGATCGACGCCGATCCGCACCGCGTAGGTCTGTGAGCCATAGATACTGACCTGCGCCACGCCGTTCAGCGTCGACAGCAGCGGGGAAATGATGTTTTCGGCAATCGAATCCACCTGACTGCGCGGCATCTCATCGCTGTTGATGGCCAGGAGCAGCACCGGCGAATCGGCTGGATTGGTCTTGCGATAGCTTGGATCTGACGTCATGTTGCTGGGCAACTGACGGCTGGCGCGGGAAATTGCCGCCTGAACGTCAGCGGCGGCGGCATCGATATCACGGTTCAGATCGAACTGGAGAACGACGGAGGAATTGCCCAGCGAGTTGGTCGCGCTGATTTCGCTGATCCCGGGGATGGTCTCGAACTGCTTGATCAGCGGGGTGGAAACCGACGTCGCCATGGTTTCCGGCGAGGCGCCTGACAGGGTCGCCGTCACGTTGATGGTGGGAAAATCCACCTTGGGAAGAGCGGCAACCGGCAGAAGCCGATAACCGGCAAGCCCAGCCAGAACCAGGCCGATGGCCAGCAGAATGGTGGCAACAGGCCGATTGATGCAAAAAGCAGGGATCATCGGGTGATATCCTTCGGCTCGTTTTCAGCCACTTTCTGGCCGGCAAACTGTTCCAGAACAGTCTGGCCGTCGGCAAGCTGCACCTGGCCTTCCACCACGACGTGATCGCCTTCCTTGAGACCCGAGGCAATCGCCGTCATATCGCCATTAGCGCGCAGGACGGAAACCTTGGTTGCCTTGACCTTGCTGTCGCTGTTGACCGTATAGACGAAGAAGCCTTCGGCGCCGGGGCGAACCGCGACAGTTGGCACGAGGATGTTGCGGTCTTCGGTCTGGAAGCGAACAGTAACATTGGCGCTCTGTCCGGGCCAAAGAATGCCCTTGTCGTTTTGAAACTCTGCCTTGACGAGAATAGTCCCCGAGGAGGTGTCCACGCTATTGTCGAAGAAGGACAGCTTGCCTTGAACCGGCACGCCGCCGGTCGAGGCTGGATCGACATCGACCACAACATCCTTGCCGGCAAACGCCTGATGCAATTGCGGCAGGTAGCGTTCCGCCATCTGGAACTTCACATAGATCGGGTTGTAACGGGTGATGCTGACGATGGCGGTTCCGGCGCTGACATAGGCGCCGATGCTGAGCTGGATACTTCCGAGCCGGCCATCGAAGGGGGCCCGGATTTTCATGTGCTCCAGGTCGACCATATCGGAGGCCAGCGTTGCCTTATCGGCGTCAACCTTGGCGGCGGCCGAATCTCGCGACGCCTTTGCCTGTTCGTAGGCCTGCTGTGATTGAGCATTCTGCTTCAGCAAGCTTTCCGCACGCGTCAAGGCAGCCTCGTATTCGGCCAGGCTGGCCTGGTCGGAAACGATATTGGCCTGGTCCTTGTCCACCGTCGCCTTTGCGATCCGGTCATCCAGCCGGGCAATCAGATCTCCGGCCTTTACTTCCTGTCCGTCCTTGGCGATCACGTCCTGAAGCAGACCGCTCTTAAGGGCCGCCAGTGTCGTGGTATCCTCCGCTTCGGCCCAGCCAGTCGCCGTGGCATCCATTGGCAGATTGCCCATGCTGACAGCAACGGTCTTGACCGATGCTGGCCCGCCATTGCGCCGGCCGCCACTCTTTCCGCCCCCTTGGCCAGTCGGTTTGCCAGCTTCCTGTGCTGAGGCCCGATCTGAGGACTGCCCATTGGCTTGGGCCGTTGCCTGTTCGGCACCCGGTTTGTGGCCCGCCGTCTGGCTGGCTTGGCTCAGAAACGGAACCTTGTCGAGATAAGGAATATGGTCGCGATATATCCACCCGCCGACGGCAAGGATTGCGATGATGCTGGAGGCGGTCCAGAATTTTTTCATGTGTCAGGGCCTGATAAAGCTTGAGCTGGTCGTTCATCCTATCATTATTGAATTAATGCACCGCGAAAATAACAGAGACGCACACTATCGATCAACTCGCGGTGAGTTATCCTTAAATTCTTGTAATAAACCCGTATTTAGTGACAGTAACATTCGTTCGTCACTAAATACGGCTATTGGGCTACTGTGTTCAAAGAGATTTGGCGGCGCCGCCATCGACCCGCAGCATTGTGCCGGTGATGTATGCGGCAGGGACGGAGCAGAGAAAAGCACCTGCGGCGGCAAATTCTTCCACCTTGCCAAGCCGTCCTATCGGGAAGGTTTTGATCGAGCTTTCGCGAACCTCTTCCAGCGTTTTACCTTGGCGTTTGGCATTGGCGCCGTCCAGTTCATCAATCCGGTCGGTATGGATCCTTCCAGGCAGGAGTAGATTGGCGGTGATGCCGAAGGAGGCGATTTCGGAAGACAGCGTCTTGTTCCAGCCGACCAACGCGCCGCGCAACGTGTTGGAGAGTGCCAGATTGGCGATTGGCTCAATCACGCCAGACGAAGCAACGGTGAGAATGCGTCCGAAGCCCTGTGCCTTCATCTGGGGAACCAGCGCGTTGGTCAGCGTAATGATCCGCACCACCATGGACTGAAAGAAGGTGTGGAGCTTTTCATCGTCCATGTCTTCCACCGTGCCTGGGGTCGGCCCACCCGTATTGTTGACGAGGATGTCGATGCCGCCGAGTTTTGCGGCGATCGCTTCAACGAGGGTGGCGACGAAATCAGTATCCGAGAGATCCGCCACCACATAGTCCGCCTTGCCGCCAGCCTTGACGATGTCAGCGCAATTGGCCTCGAGCTTGTCTTTTGTGCGTCCGCAGATCAGCACATGCGCGCCTTCGGCGGCCAGTGCATTGGCGATGCCTTGCCCAAGTCCGCGAGATGCGGCGAGAACAACCGCCCGCTTGCCGGAAATGCCAAGATCCATTGTGACTTCCTTTTTGTGAATGACGATGCGATTTTCACGCGAACCTAACAAGCGGGGATGCAAAATCAAAGGCAGAGAAAGCGATAAGATCCTGTGGTCAGCATGTTATCCATTTCACGGCATCACAGTAATTGACGTGCACGTAAACGGAAGATATTCTTGCGCCTCATAGCACCCAGCAGGGATTTCACGCCTTGCCCTGTCGCAACCTGGCTCGACAAGCCCGGTTTGATTTGACAAGGAAGAGGTCCATCTGGGGAAAAAGCCGAGCGGAGAACAACGATGAGCGAACAAGAGCTGCCCGAGCGCGAGAGCATGGAATTTGACGTGGTGATTGTGGGTGCGGGGCCTGCGGGTCTTTCGGCTGCCATTCGCCTCAAGCAGGTCAATCCCGATCTGACGGTTGTCGTGCTGGAAAAGGGTGCGGAAGTCGGCGCCCATATTCTCTCCGGGGCTGTGGTCGATCCGGTTGGCGTCGATAAGCTTCTCCCGGATTGGCGCAAGGAAGCCGATCATCCGTTCAAGACCGAAGTCACCGCCGACCATTTCCTGTTTCTCGGTCCCGCAGGCTCCATTCGCCTGCCCAATGCTCTGATGCCGCCGCTGATGAACAATCACGGCAATTACATTGTATCGCTTGGCAATGTCTGTCGCTGGCTGGCGGGCCATGCCGAGGCGCTGGGTGTCGAGATCTACCCGGGCTTTGCCGCCACCGAATTGCTCTATAACGAGGCTGGCGCGGTGATCGGTGTTGCCACCGGGGATATGGGCATCGAGAAGAACGGCGAACCCGGTTCCAGTTACACGCGCGGCATGGAATTGTTGGGCAAATATGTGCTGATCGGCGAAGGCGTGCGTGGCTCGCTTGCCAAGCAGCTGATCGCCAAATTCGATCTGTCACGCGAGAGCGATGTGCAGAAATTCGGCCTCGGCATCAAGGAACTGTGGCAGGTTAAGCCTGAGCACCATAAGCCCGGCCTGGTCCAGCATTCGTTCGGCTGGCCGCTGGACATGAAAACTGGCGGCGGCTCTTTCCTCTATCATCTCGAGGATAATCAGGTCGCGGTCGGCTTCGTCGTGCATCTGAACTACAAGAACCCCTATCTCTATCCGTTCGAGGAGTTCCAGCGCTTCAAGACCCATCCGGCGATCCGTGAAACCTTTGAGGGTGCCAAGCGGATTTCCTATGGAGCGCGGGCGATTACCGAAGGCGGTTATCAGTCGGTGCCGAAATTGTCCTTCCCCGGTGGGGCGCTGCTGGGCTGTTCGGCGGGCATGGTCAATGTGCCGCGCATCAAGGGCAGCCATAATGCTGTTCTATCGGGAATGATGGCGGCGGAAAAGATTGCCGAGGCAATTGCGGCGGGCCGCGCCAATGATGAGCCGGTTGAGATCGAAAACAGCTGGCGCGGCAGCGAAATCGGCACGGATTTGCGGCGGGTGCGAAACGTCAAGCCGCTGTGGTCGAAACTCGGCACGGTGCTCGGCGTGGCGCTGGGCGGGCTGGATATGTGGACCAACCAGCTTCTCGGCTTTTCTGTCTTCGGCACGCTGAAACATGGCAAGACCGATGCCCAGAGCCTTGAACCGGCTGCACAGCATAAGAAGATCGATTATCCCAAGCCGGATGGCGTGCTGACCTTCGACCGCCTGTCCTCGGTGTTTCTGTCCAACACCAATCATGAGGAAGACCAGCCGGTGCATCTCAAGGTCAAGGACATGGCGCTGCAGAAGAGCTCCGAGCTTGGCGTCTATGCCGGACCTTCCAGCCGCTACTGTCCCGCCGGGGTTTATGAATGGGTGGAGAAGGAGGGCGAACCGAGCTTCGTCATCAATGCCCAGAATTGCGTTCACTGCAAGACCTGCGACATCAAGGACCCGAACCAGAACATCACCTGGGTGCCGCCACAAGGAGGCGAAGGACCGGTTTACCCGAACATGTAATGTTCGGGTAAGGCGGTTCGCACGGACCTCCGTCAAGGGGAGCGGCGAAGGGCCGGTTTATCCGAACATGTAATGTTCGGGTAAGGCGGTTCGCACGGACTTACTGCCTGCATAAGGCCGTTGGTTGGATATTTTTATCAACCGTACCGGTTTGCACTTGAAATGCCTTGCGAAAGCTGGTGATCGTCTATACGAAACGTCAATAGGTCAGCAATATTGACCTATTGACTGATTTGAGGAGATCACCTGTCATGTCTGCCGCAACTGCAAAGCCGGAATTCATCGTCAAGCCGAATGCGAACCCCATGCCGGAAGCAGAGCGCCTTGAGGCGTTCCAGAGCCTGGGCTTTGGTACGCTATTCAGCGACCATATGGCGGTGATTCAGTGGAATGTGGTGAAGGGCTGGCATTCGGCGGAGATTACCGCGCGCGGGCCATTTGCCATCGATCCGGCAGCCGCGGTGCTGCATTACGCCCAGGAAATTTTCGAGGGGATGAAGGCGTACCGTACGGCGGAAGGTCGCGTCGTGCTGTTTCGCCCGGACGAAAATGCCCGCCGTTTCAACGAGTCTGCACGACGCATGGCGATGCCGGAAATTCCCGAGGAGCTGTTTCTCGAAGCCATCGATAAACTGGTCAAGGCCGATGCGAAGTGGATTCCAGACGGTGAGGGCAGCCTTTATCTGCGGCCTTTCATGTTCGCCAGCGAAGCTTTTCTGGGGGTGCGCCCGGCACGAGATTATATTTTCTGTGTCATCGCCTCGCCGGTCGGCCCCTATTTCAAGGGCGGCGCCAAGGCGGTGAAGATCTGGGTTTCGGAAAACTACACACGCGCCGCTCCCGGCGGCACCGGTGCCGCCAAATGCGGCGGCAATTATGCGGCAAGCCTGATTGCCCAGCAGGAAGCGGTTGAGCATGGCTGCGATCAGGTGGCCTTCCTGGATGCCGCCGAGCACAAGTGGCTGGAAGAGCTGGGTGGCATGAACGTGTTTTTCGTCATGGACGACGGTTCACTGGTGACGCCGCCTCTAGGCGGCACCATCCTGCCGGGCATTACCCGTAATTCGTTGATCTCGCTCATCAAAGACCAAGGCATGACAGTGCATGAACGCCCTTATTCTTTCGAGGAATGGCAGGCGGATGCCAAAAGCGGCAAGCTGAAAGAAGCCTTCGCCTGCGGCACGGCCGCTGTGGTGGCTGGCATCGGCGAGGTCAAATTCACCGATGGTGGCTTTGTGATCGGCAATGGCGAAACCGGGCCAGCCACCCTGAAAATCCGCGAGCAACTGGTCAATATCCAGCGCGGCAAGAGCAATGACCCGCATGGCTGGGTCCGCCGGATTGAAGGCGTCTGATACAAAAGGCCGGGAGTGATCCCGGCCTTTTTAATTATATTCTCAAGAGTAAATATGATTTTCTTTTCTATGTTTCGACATGGTTTACTGCGTGACGTGTAATATAAAAAACTGCGCATTCTACGGTTGCCTGAGAATTTTCACATTTTGCGCATAATTTGTTCTTACATATTGCCTGGTTAGGTATGCAGGTTTCCCTTGCAAGCCAAGCAAACTCACACTTCCTTTGTTCTCGTTCGTCTTTCGGGAAAATCGCATTAACTTTTCTCCGACAGACTGTAAGGGCTGTTGAAGATCATGGCTGTGCATCCCGGAAATGCAGACCGCTTGAAACAACCACCAAGATCCATTTTTAACGCCATTTCAGATTGGGCCTTGGCCTCGGCGCTGTCGCGCATCGTCACCATTGGGTGTCTGGATATTGTGACAGTCAGCGGCAAGACGCTGTCATTTGGTGACCGCACGGGTTCCCCTGTCACGGTTCGCTTCGCCGATACGCGCGCGCAATGGGCTTTTCTGATCGATGCCGATATGCGGCTGGGCGAACTCTATATGGATGAACGGTTCTTTGTCGATCAGGGAACCATGTTCGATTTTGTGTCCATGGTGCTGCGGGAGGCGCAAAATGCCACCCATCCGCTGATCGCCCGGATCATCGACGATGTGAGGACCCGGTTCAGGATCTTTCGCCATCGCAATCTTCCCGCCAGATCCAAACAGAATGTCGCGCACCATTACGATCTGGATGCACGGCTTTACGAACTGTTTCTGGATGAAGACCGGCAGTATTCCTGCGCCTATTTCGAGCACGATGATCAGAGCCTGGACGACGCCCAGCGCGCCAAGAAAGACCATCTTGCCGCCAAGCTACGCCTCAAGCCGGGAAACCGTGTGCTGGATATTGGCTGCGGCTGGGGCGGTCTCGCCCTTCATCTGGCCAATAGGGCTGTCGGCGGAGAGGTGGTTGGCGTCACCTTGTCTGAAGAGCAGCTAGCCTACGCGGTCAAGCGGCCCCGCAAGCCTGCGACAGAAGCAGCCAATGTCGATTTCCGGCTGATGGATTATCGCAGTCTGGACGGCAAATTCGACCGCATCGTCTCGGTCGGCATGTTCGAGCATGTCGGGCTTGCGGCCTACAGGACGTTTTTCAGCAAATGCAGCACGCTGCTGGCCGATGATGGCGTGATGGTGCTGCACACGATCGGCTGTTCCGCAACGCCGGGCTTTACCACGCCATGGCTAGATAAATATATCTTCCCAGGCGGCTATATTCCGGCGCTCTCGGAAATCGTTCCTGAAATCGAAAAGGCTGGCCTGACGATCACGGATGTCGAGGTGTTGCGCATCCACTATGCCAAAACCTTGCGCCACTGGCGAGACCGCTTCACCGCCCGTTGGGCAGACGCAGCCGCCCTCTACGATGAACGCTTCTGCCGGATGTGGGACTATTATCTATCAACCGCCGAAGCCGCCTTCCATTACGAGGACCTGGTGGTGTTCCAGATCCAGATAGCCAAGAAAAACAATATCCTGCCGCTGACGCGGGATTACATTTTGCGGGAGAGGTGAAGGGGCGGCGGTTGAGCTAAGACCGCCGCCGGTTTCATCCTCTGGGTAGAAGACGGCGATTGCCGTTTTACTCTATACTATTTCTGGGTGACGCTCGCAATATCGCTAAGGGACAGTATTAATCTGTTTTCGTAATTTTTTGTATTACTGTTTCGATATTGCCATCGATTAGTCGGATGCTGACTCCAACCTGCGTCTGGCTTGATAGAGTCTGAAGGCTGGATATCCGGATACTCGTGGTGCGGTCAACGGTATAGTTCAGTGTATCCCAAGTTATTGTATCGTTGGTGACCGTACCACGCTTGTAAAAAGCATCGTCGTCATTGCTGCTCTTATGCGACTCCCAGATGACACCACCATCAGTGATTGTAAGATCATTGGAATCGCCTTTGTCGTAATTGTTATTATGAACAAGTTTCAATTGCGTAAGATCAGCGGTGACACTTCCGTACTGGTAGTAAAGGTTTGTGCTACTCCCTGACGCGTGTCCAAGTATGACGTCATTCTCTTTATTGATGCTAACGGTAGGATGTAATCCTGCATCATATTTAACGCCAGAACTCCATTTTATTGTGAGTTTATCTGTATCTATTGTTCCAATGCTATAATATAAATTTGTACTTTCCGTAGAGGACCATACAGCAACCGCGACTTTTTCGTTTATCGATAAAAAGGGATCTGTTCCAGCGTTGAATTTAATGCTTTCACCCCAATTGATAATATATTTCTCTTTGTCAATTTTTCCAACTCTATAGAATAAGTTGTTGCTATCTGTGGTAGATCTATGAACGGATACTGCATATCCGCTATCATTGATAGAAATGGTGGCTTGGTCTCCATCGTCGTATGTTAGCTGCTCCCCCCAGCCTATGGTAGGAATATCTGTATCATAACAATTTCCTACGCAGTAGTATAGATTGCTACTGGCTGTTGAACTCCACCCAGCAACAATAACTAAATCACCGTTCATTGTTATTGTCGGATGCGATCCGTTTGCAAAAACTCTGGAGCTAGTTGATTTCATATCATAAATGGCCATGTTTATTACCTCAATATTTTTCTATTGTCTGATTTTGTAATTTGCACGTAGAGGTACGTGCAATACAACTTTTTATAGAAAAAAAATAGTTAATACAACCTAATAGGCGGACCTATGGAAGAAATGATTTATGTATGGATTGTGTTTTCTTAGAGCATCGGACCGAAAAGTGGGAACCGGTTTTCGGAAAATCTGATGCTAAAACAACATTCTAGAGCATCGTGTCGATTCCGATTTTCGGCACGATGCTCTAGGCCGTAGACTCATAACGATCTGATCCAAATTCTTGCTGCTGCCAATTTGACAGCGGCGAGAAAGTTCAATGGGTCTTTGTCGTAACGGGTTGCGATGCCTCTGAACTGTTTGAGTTTGCTGAAGAAACGCTCAACGAGATTGCGCTGTCGGTAAACCCATTGGCTGAAAGGGAAGCTTCCCTTCCGATTGCTCTTGGCAGGAATATTGGCCCATGCCTGCCTTTGCTTTGCAAATGCTCTGATCGCGTTGGTATCGTAGGCCTTGTCCGCCAGCAGGATCGCACCCTTGGAGATTGTCTGTAACAATGGTTCTGCCATGCGACCATCATGGGCTTGACCGGCTGTGAGTGCGAGACGGATCGGTCGGCCATCGGCATCGACAACGGCGTGGATTTTGGTGGTCAAGCCGCCACGGGAACGTCCCATGCAGCCATCGTGTTGATCCCCCTTTTTCCCGTGGCCGCATGTTGATGAACACGGACACAGGAGCTGTCGATCATAACGATATCGCCGTCGAAAGCCTTGGAAATCTCGCCCAGAACATGATCCCAGACACCCGCCTTTCGCCATCGCACGAACCGGTTGTAGCAGGTTGTATATGGGCCATATCGATCAGGAACGTCTGCCCAGGGTGAACCTGTCCGAAACCGCCACAAGATGCCGTTGATCACCCGCCGGTCGTCAACCCGTGGCACCCCACGCGGCTTGTTGGGTAACAAGGGCTGGATGACAGTCCATTCGAAATCGGTGAGATCAAACCGGCGACGGGTCATGAGAGGCCTCCAAATCAAGCCCTCAGTGAATCAAAATCAGGCCGATTTGCAAACCCGGTTTATGAGTGTGCGGCCTAGTGAAATGAATTTAACACTTGATACCCATTTGCCGGGCCCTCGAGGATCAAATGTCAAAATCAGACCACTCGGGTTGCCTCAAACCCCAACGAGCATGCAATGACGCGCGAAGCCGCCCTAGCCAATCCGCGGGCGGCCTCCTCCCAAATCACTCCCTACAACAGCGTCCCGCTCAAGATCACCAGCGCAACCGTAAAATAGATCACCAGCCCTGACACATCCACCAGCGTCGCCACGGCCGGGGCCGAGGCACTGGCGGGGTCGAGGCGCAGGCGTTGCAGCAGGAAGGGCAGCATCGAGCCTGCCATCGAGCCGAAGGTGACGATGCCGATCAGGGCGGCAAACACGGTGAAGCCAACCAGCAACCAATGGTCGCCGTAATTATAGAGACCCATATGCTGCCACAGCGCGATGCGAACGAAACCAACCAGGCCGAGAATGGTCCCCAGCGTCATGCCCGTGGGCAATTCACGGATGGCAACGCGCCACCAGTCCGAGAGCTTCAATTCTCCCACCGCCAGCGCCCGAATGATCAACGAGGTGGCCTGCGAGCCGGAATTGCCGCCGGAACTCATGATCAGCGGAATGAACAGGGTCAGCACCACGGCCTTTTCCAGCTCGCCTTCAAAATATTGCATGGCGCTGGCGGTCAGCATTTCGCCGAGGAACAGGGCGGCGAGCCAGCCGGCCCGCTTCTTGATCATGCCGGCAAAGCCGATCTGCATATAGGGCTTGCCCAACGCTTCCATGCCGCCGAATTTCTGGGCGTCTTCAGTCGTGTCGGCAATCATTGTGTCGATCACGTCATCGACCGTGACAATGCCTAGCATCTGACCGGTATCGTTGGTGACGGGCAGGGCGAGCAGATTGTTGCGGCGGATCAGACGAGCCACTTCTTCCTGTGTCATCAACGGGCTTGCATGCACGACGCCATGACATTGGGCAACGGAAAGGATGGATGCCTCCGGCTCTACGGTGATCAGCCGCCGCAGCGTGACCACGGCAATAAGCGTCCGGGTGATACGGTCCAGCACATAAATCGCATAGACGGTCTCGCTGGCGTTTTCCACCATCCGCACATGGGCCAGTGTTTCGGCCACGGTGAAATCATCGGGCACGCTGACGAATTCTGTCGTCATGATCGATCCGGCGGTGCGCTGCGGATAGGCCATCAGGTGTTCGACGGCATGGGCCGTGGCCGCATCGAGCCGCGAAAAAATCACCATCCGGCAGCGGTCGTCCATCGCCTGAAAAATGTCGGCGACCCGGTCGTGGGCAGTGGCTTTCAGCAGGCGCACGGCTGTATCGACCGGAAGAGCCGCGATGATGTCGGCAGCATGCACCAGTTCGGGGCGGGCAATGACGCGCAGCGCCTTTGGCTGCGGCAGGCTTGCCAGCATGGCGGCGGCCTCGGAGGTGTCCAGCGCATTTAGCTGTTCGATCCGGTCCGTAACGGTAACGACATTGAGGCTGTCGTTGAGAAGGTGGCGGGCAGCATGACCGGCCCGCAGAGGAAGGCGTTGGATGTTCATTATGCTTGCCTTTCCGTCGATCCGCCGTAACGCAACCGACCGGCAAGCTGACGGAACCGTCAGAGCAGGGCGACCGCGTACGGCATGGACAATCGACTGCTACTGTCGCTTGGCATCTTATCGATGACTCCGTTGATATCCGTGCGGAAATCTCCCGCCCGTTCATATTAGCTGCGCCTCTGCCTGCGTAAAGTCAAGAGGGGTATGGTGGCTCAAACCAGGGCGAAAGCGTGCAGCGCACTACACAAATCGGTGAATGCGGGCTCTGTCTGGATGTAGGCCTCATCTCGATGGTTATTTTGCTATCCCGTTGTCCGGCGCGCGCAGAAATTTCCGAGAGTATGCAAGGACTTGCTCAATAAACTCCACAGCCGCTTTCTCGGTCGGAAAGGTGGCAAAACGGCGGGGCAGCACTCACGGTCGGTTAACCATGCATACAAAACACACTCAAGGTCCGCTGCTGGCGCGGGCCGGTAACGTGTTTTTTTGCTTGTTTAAGGACCGCTCAGGATGCTGATCGGCGCTGTAGCGCAACCGAGATCAGGAAGACCACGAGGCCGAGGAGCGACAGGACTGCACCGACATAGCCCGTCGCGCCATAGCCATAGCCCGCGGAAATCACCATGCCACCCAGCCAGGCACCGAGCGCATTGGCAATGTTGAAGGCTGAATGATTGGAAGCGGCAGCCAGCGTCTGGGCGTCGGCTGCGACATCCATCAGTCTCGTCTGCACGGCGGGACAGGCGGCGAAACCGCAGCCGGTCAGGAAGACGCAGATACACAGCATGACCGGATTGGCGGCAGTCAGCGAAAAGATCGTCATCAGCACAACGTTAAAGGCCAGCATGCCGCCGATGGTGCCGTTCAGCGAGTAATCGGCCATGCGTGAGCCAACGACATTGCCGACATTCATGCCGATGCCGAACAGCGCTAGCACCACGGCAATCATCGAGGCGGGCATCCCGGCGGTGTCGGTGGTGGTCTTGGCGATATAGCTGAAGATTGAGAACATGCCGCCAAAGCCGACCGCAGCCACGGCAAGCGCCAACCACACTTGTAACCGGCCGAAAGCGCCGAGCTCGCGGCGAATGCTGGCGCCTTCTGCTACCGTGTCCTTACGCAGGTTGAACGCAATCAGCACCGCCGTCAGCGCGGCAATTGCCCCGACCAGCATGAAAGCGGCCCGCCAGCTCATCATCTGGCCAAGGAAGGTGGCAAATGGTGTGCCGATCAGCGTCGCAATGGTCAGGCCTAGCATGACGCGGCCAACGGCGCGTGCCCGCTTGTGCGGCTCGACCATCGATGCGGCCACCAGGGCGGCGACCCCGAAATAGGCGCCATGTGGCAGACCGGTGATGAAGCGCAGGACGGTGAAACTCAGAAAGCCTGGGGCCATGGCACTTGTGATATTGCCAAGAGCAAACAGGCCCATCAGCATCAGCAGCAATGTCTTGCGTGGCAGCTTTGCCGCCAACGCGGCAATGATCGGCGCTCCGACGACCACGCCCAATGCATAGGCACTGATCACGCGCCCCGCCTCGGGTACGCTGACGGAATAGGTCTGCGCCACCTCCGGCAACAGGCCCATGATGGCGAATTCGCCGGTGCCGATGCCAAACCCACCGACGGCCAGCGCAAATTCAATCAACAGGACGGTGCGCGGCGACAGGGCGGCTTCGATCCGGTCTGAACTGGGTCTGACGGGCGAGGGTGCGAAGCGGATCGTATCGTTCATAAAATCATCCCGGCACCGGAGCAAGGCTGGTGCTGTTCAATAGAAAAGGCAGCAGGGAAGACTGCTCGACGCAGCTGAATCGCGAAATAACCCATTTGGTGCATCCACAATGCCGCCGCTAACCTTATGTGGTCATGCGCAAGGCAAGACAGTCAAAGTCGCAAACCTGCGGATGGGGATGGTCAAACGTGATGCCGTTACCCTTAGCATGCATGTGTGCGTTGCGGTAGAACGATAATGATGATCTTGATCTTTTCGGCTGCAAACCCGATTTGCAGCAGACGCATGCAACATAATCGGTGGTGGATCGTTAAAATGCGTTGTCGTGCGGTTTCAACGTAAGGCACACCAGCCTGGAGCTGGGCGGCGGTCAAAAGGAGCAGCGCGGGAATGAAAATCATGGCCGTTTTCAACCGGGAGGGCGGGACCTTTCGCACCACCGACATGGATGCCTATTGCGCACGTGCCGAGCAAATCTTCCGCGATGCTGGCCATGAGATCGAAACCATGGCTGTTGATGGCCGTGATATCGTCAAGACCCTCGAGGCCGCTGCAAAGCAAGGGTATGATGCGCTGATCGCCGGTGGCGGCGACGGGACCATATCGACAGCCGCCGGCATTGCCTGGAAAGCCTGTCTGCCGCTCGGCGTCGTCCCCGCCGGGACGATGAACCTGTTTGCACGCTCGCTGAAACTGCCGCTCGATATCTGGCAGGTTCTGGACGTGCTGGCATCGGCGGAGATCCAGTCTGTTGACATCGCCACTGCCAATGGTCAGCCCTATGTGCACCAGTTTTCCGCTGGCCTGCACGCCCGGATGGTCCGTCTGCGCAACCGGATGGACTATGCTTCGCGCTTTGGCAAGATGCGGGCCAGCACCAGCGCTGCGATCAGCGTGATGTTCAATCCGCCTCGCTTCGACGTCATTTTCGATATCGACGCCGATGGACGGCAGGACAGCAAGGAAGTGTCAGCCGTTTCGGTTTGCAACAACCCGGTTGGAACCAACCCGTTGTTTTATGCCGATGATATTACCACCGGCCAACTCGGGATCTATCTTGCAGCCCCACTCGATTCGGTCGGATTGGCAGGGTTGGCGATTGATATTCTGCGCGGCAAGCTCACGGAAAACCAGGCCGTCACGTCGGCCACCTCACAAATCGTCAAGCTGCATTTCCCAAAACATCGCCACGGCGTTGCCTGCGTGATTGATGGAGAACTGCTGCGGATGCCGCGAGATGTGGAGATCAAAATCCATCCAGGCGAATTAAAAGTCTTGGCGCCCGCCCTTTCGGCATAGTCCATCTCATGAAAACGCCCGGACGAGCCGGGCGTTTAAACTGTGACATTTTTCCGAAAAGCTTCAATGCGTAAACGCAGCCGCAATCAGGGCCTTGGTATAGTCCTCGGCGGGGCTTTCGAAAATGTCTTCCGTCGGCCCTTCTTCAACGATCTTTCCGTTTTTCATCACGATCACATGGTCGGAAATCGCCTTGATCACCGACAGATCGTGGCTGATGAACACGTAGGACAGGTCGTGTTTCTGTTGCAGGTCGCGCAGCAGCTCAATCACCTGCCGCTGCACCGAACGGTCCAGGGCCGAGGTCGGTTCATCGAGGATTACCACTTTCGGCTTGAGGATCATTGAGCGGGCGATGGCGATACGCTGACGCTGGCCGCCGGAAAATTCATGCGGATAGCGATTGCGCGAGGCCGGATCGAGGCCGACTTCTTTCAAGGCGGCAATGGCGCGCTTGTCGCGCTCCGCCTTGCTAAGATCAGGCTCATGCACGTAAAGCCCTTCGGTGATGATCTCGCCAACCGTCTGGCGTGGCGAGAGCGAGCCGTAGGGGTCCTGAAACACCAGCTGTAACTGACGGCGGAAGGGACGCATCCCGGCGCGGTCGAGGCCGGAAATATCCGTGGTCTCGAAGCTGAACCGGCCATCGGCGGAGAGCAGCTTCAGCAGCGCCCGTCCCAGCGTGGATTTGCCCGAACCAGATTCGCCGACGATACCGATGGTCTGGCCCTTTCGGAGCTTCAGATTGACATGATCGACGGCCCGGAACTTTCGATTGCCTTTGAACAGAATGCCGGAGCTGATGTTGAAATCCACCACGACATTGCGGCCTTCGAGGATAACCGGTGCATCGGAGGGCGGTGCGGCCTTGGAACCTGATGGTTCGGCGGCCAGCAGCATCTTGGTGTAATCGGCCTGTGGGCGCTCAAAAATATCGTCGCGGCTGCCCTGTTCGACTATCTCGCCGCGCCGCATGACCGCCACACGGTCGGCAACATGCTTGACCACACCGAGGTCGTGGGTGATCAGCACGATGGCCATGCCGAAGCGCTTTTGCAGATCGGCGAGAAGATCGAGGATCTGCGCCTGGATCGTCACGTCCAGCGCCGTAGTCGGCTCGTCGGCGATCAGCAGGTCCGGCTCGTTGGCGAGCGCCATGGCGATCATCACGCGCTGGCGCTGGCCGCCGGACAATTCATGCGGGTAGCTGTCGATCCGCCGCTCCGGTTCCGGGATGCCGACCAGCTTGAGCAATTCCAGCACGCGGGCGCGCGCCTTCGACCTGCTCATGCGGCGGTGAAAAATCAACGGCTCGGAAATCTGCTTGCCGACGGTGTAGAGCGGATCGAGCGAGGTCATCGGCTCCTGAAAGATCATGGTGATCTTCGAGCCGCGTACGTCGTTCAGCGTCGAGATGCTGGCGCCTGCCAGTTCGGTTTCGCCGTAGCGGGCCGAGCCTGCCACCTGTCCATTCGAGGCCAGCAGCCCCATAATGCCCATCATCGTCTGGCTTTTGCCGGAGCCGGATTCACCGACGATGGCCAGCGTCTCACCTTTCTTGACCTCGAAGGAAATGCCCTTGACGGCATTCACCTCGCCATCGGGCGTGGTGAATGTGACCTTCAGGTCCTTGACGGTCAGCACCGTCTGGTTTTCGGTCTTGTCCATGCTTATCGGTCCTTGGGATCAAGCGCATCGCGCAGCCCGTCGCCCACGAAATTGAGCGAAAACAGGGTCAGCACAAAGAAAAAGGCGGGGAAGATCAGCAGCCACGGCGCGTTCTGCATGTTTTTCGCCCCTTCGGAAATCAGCGTTCCCCAACTGGCCAGCGGCGCCTGCACGCCAAGCCCGAGGAAAGAGAGGAAGCTTTCGGTGAGGATCACCTGCGGCACCACGACGGTGACGAAGACGATGACCGGGCCGATCGTGTTGGGAATGATATGACGGCGGATGATCTGCCAGTCATTGAGCCCCAGTGCTTCCGCAGCGCCGACGAATTCGCGACGCTTCAAGGACAGGGTTTGGCCGCGCACGATCCTGGCCATTTCCAGCCATTGCACCGCGCCGATGACGATGAAGATCAGCCAGATGGAGCGGCCGAAAAATACCACCATGACCACGACTAGAAACACGAAGGGCAGCGAATAGAGGATTTCGACGATGCGCATCATCACATTGTCAACCCGCCCGCCCAGATAGCCGGAAGTGGCCCCGTAGATCACGCCGATTCCGAGTGATACGAGACTGGCGGCAAGGCCGACCGCAATCGAAATCTGACCGCCCAGCATGACACGCACCAGAAGATCGCGGCCATTGCTATCGGTTCCGAACGGAAAATATTCCTGAGAAACGCGACCGGTCAATACCATGCTGAGCTGGTCTGGGGTGGTCTGGGCGACTCGTGTTTCCTTGAACTCGTTGACCCGGTCGAAATAGCGGACAGTGCGTGGATCGATCGGTTTGTCTGACGTGATCGTGGCAGTGAAGCTGCCGTTTTCCACGGCGAATGCGCTGATCTTCAGCCGCGCTCGATTGGCCGCGCCCTCGGCAACCTGTTGAAGTGTGGCCGGATCCGGGAAGGGCTTGAGGCTCGGCGGTACCGAAACATAGGATGGAAATACCTGATCGTAGTTATGCGGCACGAAAAGCGGGCCTGCGAAAGCAAAGAGGGTGATGAGCAGCAAAACGAAGCAGCCGCCCATGGCCGCTCTGTTGCGGCGAAAGCGCAGGAGGGCCAGCTGGCCAAGGCTGCGGCCTTCGACCGCCGGAGAGGTAATGGAAATATCAGTCATGGCGAACCCTCGGGTCGAGCAGGCCGTAGGCGATGTCGACGATCAGGTTGAAAACGATCACGAATACCGCAACGAGAACCACGGTGGCCATGACCAAGGGATAGTCCCGGTTCAGCGCACCGATGACGAAGAAGCGGCCGACGCCCGGAATGGTGAAGATGCTCTCGACAACAGCCGAGCCGGTCAGGAGGGCGGCTGCCGCTGGCGCCAGATAGGACACGACCGGCAGCATCGCACCACGCAAGGCATGGGTGATGACGATGGTGCGCGACGGCAGGCCATAGGCGCGGGCCGTGCGGATATGGTCGGTATGCAAGGCCTCGATCATTGAGCCGCGCGTCAGCCGCGCGATGATGGCGATTTGCGGCAGGGCCAGAACGGTGATCGGCAGGGCGAGATAATAGGGCGAGCCGTCACCCCATCCGCCCGCAGGTAGAAGGGACAGCATCAGGGCAAAAATCAGCGTCAGCACTGGTCCCATGACGAAATTCGGAATTGTGACGCCCACTGTCGCGAAGGTCATCACGACGAAATCGATCAGGCCATTCTGACGCAACGCGGCGATAGTCCCGAGGATGACGCCGCCGATCAGCGCGATCAGCAGGGCGGTAGCACCAAGCTGAACCGAATAGGGCAGGGCCTGGGCAATCAACTGGGCAACGGTATTGTCTTTGTAGATGAAACTTGGACCGAAATCACCGCGCAGGGCATTGCCGAGATAGGTGATATATTGCTGCCAGATCGGCTGGTCCAACTGATAGGTCTTCATCAGGTTGGCCATGATATCAGGCGGCAACGGGCGCTCGAGGTCGAACGGCCCGCCCGGCGCAAAGCGCATCAGGAAGAAGGATATGGTGATGACGACGAACACCGTTGGCACGGCGCTCATCAGTCGGCGCAGGACGAAATTGATCATGGTCAAATAGCCGACGCGCGACGGACCGGATTGGCCCATCGCGCGTCATTCTCCTGTTCGACGTTACTTGGATACGTTGAGATACTTGGAATAATGCTCGTTGACGGCATTGTCGCCCCAACCGGAAACTTTGCTGGATACCAGCCAAAGATTGGCCGTGTTCATCAGCGGAGCCACTGGCTGCTGATCCACCAGGATCTGTTCAGCCTTATGCATCAGGTCCATCCGCACCTTCTGGTCCTTTTCGTCATAGGACTTCTTCATCAGCGCGTCGAATTCCGGATTGTTCCAGTGGCTGTAGTTGAAGGTCGTGTTGGTGCTGATCGTCAGCGCCAGGAAGTTTTCCGGGTCGGCATAATCTGCCCCCCAGCCAGCACGGGCGACGCTGTATTTGCCGCCTTCCTTGAGGTAAGAATAGTGCGAGGCCACGTCTAGATTGACGAGCGATACTTTGGCACCGAAGGTGGTCTTCCACATATCGGCAATGGCGGTCGCCACGCGCTCGTGGTTGGTATTGGTGTTGTAGCGGATTTCGAGGTTGAGCGGCTTGCCGCCTTGGCCGTAACCGGCCTCCTTCATCAATTCCACGGCCTTGTCTTCGCGGTCGATTTGCGACAGCGAGGCAAAATCGGGCGCGGCCGGCTTTTCATAGCCTTCCATGCCCGGAGGCACCATGGAATAGAGCGGCAATTGCGCACCGGAATAGATTTCGCTCGACAGGAAATCTCGGTCTACGGCCATAGACAGAGCTTTGCGAACGCGCACGTCGCTCATAGGCTCCTGGCGCATGTCAAATGTGTAATAATAGGTTGCCAGACCCGGATCGACATGGACCTGGCTGTTATAGGCAGCGCGCAACCGCTTCAACTGGTCGGCGGAGAAATTGTAGACGACATCAAGTTCACCAGCTTCGTAACGGCGAACGGCGGCGGCGTCATCTTCAATTGGGTAGAATATCACCTTGTCGAGTTTGACATTCTTGGCATCCCAATATTGGTCGTTCTTGGCGACAACCAGCTTGTCGTTCGGCACATGCGATTCCAGCTTGAAGGCGCCGTTATTGACCATATTGCCGGGCTTGACGAACTGGTCGCCGAATTTTTCGTAATTGGCCTTGCTGATTGGCAAGGACGTATAATGGGCCATCAGTTGCAGAAAATAGGGCGTTGAGCGCTCCAGGGTGATTTCCAGCGTCTTGGCGTCGACGATCTTGATGCCGAGCTGATCGACGGGCGCCTTGCCTGTGTTTACGGCTTCCGCATTCTTGATCGGATAGAGCAGGTTGGCATATTCGGCGGCGGTCTTTGGGTCTTCCAGGCGGCGCATGGCGAACTGGAAGTCTTCCGCGGTTACCGGCGAACCATCCGACCATTTGGCATTATCGCGGATCTTAAAGGTGTAGACAGTGCCATCGTCGGAGACTTTCCAGCTTTCGGCGGCGCCAGGCACGATCTTACCATTTGCGTCATGCGTCGTCAGGCCTTCGAACATGTCGTGAATGACAAAGCCTTCGATGTCGATCGAGATATGCGCCGGATCGAGCGATTTCGGTTCGCCTGCATTGCCGCGGTTCAACACCGCTTCCGCCAATGCACTGCTTGCACCAAACAGCAGGGAACCTGCCAGCACTGCCGTTGCCAGTCTGATTTTCATCTGGGTCATTCTTGTTGTCTCCGCGCCCGTGGGGAATTCGTTCGGTTGTTGACCAAATGGTAAAACTGCCCAAAAAACAAGCCCTGCCTTCAAAAAAACATTGTCGGTTTCTGACCAGAGGCACTTTGTGCTCAAAAGGCAAAATGTTTTCCACAGTCTGGCCCGGCCTCCCCATCATTTCAGGGGAAGTTGGTGCTCCATTCTGTCTGTCGGCGTTATTTTAGTATTTTATTGTTCAGATTGCGATCGGCATGGGATCACATTCCGCTGAACAGTTTTCATGGTCCGGCATTTCTGGACATGGCAGGCGCGTTTACAAGCGCGGCAGATAGGTCCGATAATCGAAATCCGACACGGTGCGCAGATAGGTGATCGCTTCCTTGCGCTTGGTATCACCGTAGAGCTGGCGATATTGTTTTCCGAAAACATCAGCGATGAAATCAGACGTGCGGAAGGCATCGACGGCGGTCAGGAAGTCATGGGTTAGCAGGTCCGGGCTGCTGGCTGGCGCATCAGGCGTTGTCACTGGGCCGGGATCGAGATCGGCCTCCAGCCCCTTTAACATGCCGCCGAGAATGGCGGCGAGCAGCAGATGCGGATTGGCGTCGGCCCCCGCCACCCGGTGCTCGATCCGTGCTGCCGGGCCATCTTTGTCGGGAATACGGATCGCGGTGCCGCGATGGCCGAAACCCCAGTCGATCCGGTCGGGTGCAAAGGAGCCGGGCTGGAAACGGCGATAGGAATTGGCAAAGGGCGCAAAAATCAGCTGCGCTTCCCGCATGGTCTGCAACAAGCCCGCCGTTACCGATTTCAGTTTGACCGGTTCGCCGCCCTTGGCATCGAGAATATTGCGGCCCTCGGCATCGATAATGCTGACATGCACATGCAGGCCGGAGCCTGCCTGGTCGCCATAGGGCTTGGCCATGCAGGTGGATTTCAGCCCGTGGCGGCGGGCGGCAAATTCGGCGACGCGCTTCAGGTAGATACAGTCATCCGCCGCTGCCATGGCATCGGGCCGGTGCAGAAGATTGACCTCGAACTGGCCGGGGCCGAATTCCGCCGTCGTCGCATCGGCAGGCAGGCCCATGGCATCGGCATAGGCGCGCACGGTGGCGAGATAATCCTCCATCGCCCCGGTTGCCCGCATGTCATACAGCTGAAAGCCGTTCGGCTCGCCGCGATAGGTCAGCGCCTTGGGCGGCATGGGGCGACCAGTTTCGCGCCAATCATCTTCCATCACGTAAAATTCCAGCTCGGTTGCCACTACAGGTGTCAGGCCCAAGGCCGAAAACCGCTCCAGCACCCGGGCCAAAATGGCGCGCGGGCAGACGAAGTGCGGCTGGCCCTCAAGTGTATGCATAGTGGCCAGCACCTGTTTGGAGCCTGATGGTGCCCAGGGCATGGGGCTAAGCGAACGCTTGTCGGGAATGCACAGGCCATCTGGATCGCCCAAGGTCAGCGAAATGCCGGTCAGGTCGTCATTGTCATCACCCCAGATATCCAGCGACTGGGTGGAGGCGGGCAGGCGGACGCTGTTTTTCCAGACCTTGTCCTCGGCGTTCAGCGGGATCATCTTGCCGCGCAGATCGCCATTCATGCCCACCAGCAGGATTTCGATCCGGGCCTGCGGGTCGGGAGCGGTGCTGGTGGAGGCGTCGATCTGGGTCATGGCGGGCTTTCGAAAGAGGTCTGCCAGCCCTTGGCGGTTCTTGCCAAAGCTGGTGCATATCGTCATGGTCGTAGCGGATAAATTGCCGCCTTTCAATGCGACACCGCCGCCTTAGGATGCCTGCCATGAACGAGAAAACTGCCGTCCTTTCCAATCTTGCCGCCATCGATGCCGCCCATCATCTGCACCCGTTCAACGATACCAAAAAGCTGAATGAGGCAGGTGTGCGCATTATTGAGCGCGCTGAAGGCGTCCATATCTGGGATGCGACGGGCAAGAAATATCTGGATGCGTTTGGCGGGTTGTGGTGCGTCAATGTCGGCTATGGTCGCAAGTCGATTGCCGATGCGGCCTATGCGCAAATGCAGGAACTACCCTACTACAACACGTTTTTCGGCTCCACCACGCCACCGGCGACGCTGCTGGCCCAGAAGGTTACCAGCCTGGCCGGGCCGCAGATGAACCATGTGTTCTTCACCAATTCGGGTTCCGAGGCCACCGATACATGGTTTCGCCTGGCGCGGGTCTATTGGAAGGCGCTCGGCCACCCCACCAAGACCCAGGTGATTGCCCGCAAGAATGGCTATCATGGCTCGACCGTTGCGGGCGCTTCGCTGGGCGGCATGAAATACATGCATGAACAGGGCAATCTGCCGATTGAGGGTATTCACCACATCAACCAGCCCTATTGGTATGGCGAGGGCGGCACCCTGTCACCTGACGAGTTTGGCCTGAAGGCCGCGCAGGAGCTGGAAGCGAAAATTTTGGAATTGGGTGCCGAAAACGTTGCGGCTTTCGTCGCCGAGCCGGTGCAAGGGGCGGGCGGCGTAATCATTCCGCCGCAGACCTATTGGCCGGAGATCGTCCGCATTTGCCAGCATTATGATGTGCTGCTGGTCTCGGATGAAGTGATCTGCGGCTTTGGCCGGTTGGGCAGTTGGTTCGGCTATCAGCATTTCGGTTTTGAGCCGGATCTGGCTCCGATTGCCAAAGGCTTGTCCTCCGGTTATCTGCCGGTCGGTGGCGTGCTGGTGTCGGATCGGGTGGCCGAGGTGCTGATCAACGAGGTCGGCGATTTCAATCACGGTTATACCTATTCCGGCCATCCGGTCTGTGCGGCTGCGGCATTGGAAAACATCCGTATCCTCGAAGAGGAAAAACTGGTGGAGCGGGTGCGCGACGATATCGGCCCCTATTTCGCCAAAGCGCTGGCGTCGCTTGCCGACCATCAGATGGTGGGCGAGGTGGTCAGCCTTGGGCTGATCGGCGCGGTGCAATTGACGGCGGACAAGGCGTCGCGCTGTCGCTTCGCCAAGCCCGACGATGTTGGCGCGCAAGTGCGCAATCAATGCGTTGCGGGTGGCGTGATTGTCCGCGCCACCGGCGACCGCATGCTGTTTTCGCCGCCGTTTATTATCTCCCGCGTCGAGGTCGATCAGGCGGTGGAGGTTTTGGGCAAGGCGCTGGACTGGCTGCGCGATCACTATCGCGAATAAGTCACTTTATTGCCAAGTCTCTGACATGCTCATGCATCCTCGCCTTGAAGGCATTGCAAATATCTCAAATGCTTACATGGCTTGAGATATTTGCAAAGGGAATACCAAGCTCATTTTCAATGACCTTGGTATCAGGCAGGTTTCCAATCAAAGGGCAGGGGCGCTTCGCGGAAGGCGAAACGGTCGAGATGGCTGGAAACCACGCCTTTGTAGCGCTCCAGCAACTCGTCGTTTTCCGCTTCGATGGTGACCGTCAGTCCTGCCTCGTCGCAGGTCATCACGGCGGTGGCCGTGTCGAAGGTCACTGTGCCTTGGTTTTCGCCAAGCTCGACGGTCAGCTTGTGGCTCCAATGCTTGCAGAGCTGCTGGACATATTTCCAGCCGTGTTCAGTGGGGACGGTGGCAATGGTTTTGGTCATGGTCAAAGCCTTTCAATCTTGCTGGCTGCTTCATCGAGAATGCGCGCGACGTCCAATTGCGTCTCGCGCGACACGTCGTCCTGGGCGAGCCGGTCATGGATCACGGCGCGCAGATTATGGATTGCCCGGCGCACTGGCCCGGCATCGGTGCGTTCGGTCAATTTGGCAAGGGCGGTCAGCCGGGCGATGGCAATCTCTACGGCTTCAGCATTGTCATCGAGGTGGATTTTTCCAGCCTCGGTAATACCCAGCAATTTGCGGGCGCCCTCGGTCTGTTGTTCCTCGGCCAAGCCCATATCCAGCAACAGGGTCATGGTCGGGTAGATCACGCCAGGGCTGGGCGCATAGGCACCGCCTGAGAGCCGCTCGATCTCGCGGATCAGGTCATAGCCATGGCGCGGCAGTTCCGAAATCAGCTTCAGCAGCACCAGCCGCAATTCGCCGGTCTCAAACATCCGGCGGCGTTCGCCATCGCGTCCGTGCTTGCCGCCTGGTCCCTTGTGTCCAAAGGGACCGCCGCGCATCGCATGCATCAGGTCGGCTAGCGGATGACCGCGTCTGCCACCGTGTTCGCCCTGGTATTCATGTGAATGAGAAAACCGCATTGTGTATCTCCGATAAGTTTTTATGAGTCTAAGATATATCTTAGATAAAATCTATCAAGAGGCCTGGTGCGTTTTTTCAAATCGAAATGTCAGGGTGTGGTGGAATAATAGAGGGCGTAGCCGAAGGAATAGAGCGAATGGGGGCGTCCATGCAGGAAGGGCAGGGCGATCTCGCCGACCGATTGCGCCTGTAGGCCGGGATAGGTGGCGATCCAGTCCTTCATCGCCTTTGGCATTTCCGGATTGGGCCTGCCGAAATTGCGCCAGATCACCAGCAGCGGATGCTGCGCATCGAAACGCGCCGGTACAGGTACGCCGCTTGTCGGGGGGACGGTAACGGCAATATCGGGTGCATGCAGGCGAATGTTGCCAGCCATCTGCTGATCGCTGGTCAGCACCAGAACCGGGCGGCTTGGCGCAGAGGCCAGTGCTGTGGCAACGGCCTGGCCATAGGGTACATTCTGCTTCTGATAATGGCCGATAATGCCGGCGCCGACTACGCGACCATAGAGGATGACCGGCACAAGCACCATGATGGTAAGCGCGACGACCAGAAAGCGGCGCAACTGTCCTTCTTCGTTAAGGCCCGCCGCCTCGACTTTCAGGCAGAGATAGAGCGGCAGCATCAGAAAACAGGGCGCAAGCCAGCGGTCCTTGATGGCGCTGACCCCGCCGAAGATCACCATCAGTGCCAAAACCGCGACCACCAGCAGCATCATCCGGCCCAGCAGCCGGGTCCATTCATTGCTGGCGGTCAAAACAGAGGCGGCTGGACGAGGCAGATGCGGGAAGGGCAAGGTCCGAGCGAAGGGTATTAATAGCAGCGCGATGGTGGGCGCGGCGCTGGCCAGAACCGCTGTGCTGAGCGAGGTCAGCCCCTTGAAGATCTGCTGTGGCAGGCTGGTAATATTATCATCGGTCATTTTACCCAGCGTATTGCGGGTCGCTTCCTGCATATGCTGGAAAAACCACAGGGCGTGTGGCAATGCGATGGCCAGCGCCACCCCAGCCGTCAGCAGGATGCGCCAGTCCAGTACGCGGCGGCGAAACTTCGGCTCCGCCAGGATGGCGAGGAAGGCGGCGCTGACCAGTAGGACGAAGTTGTATTTGGAAATAAATCCGCAGCCGATGGCAGCTCCGGTCAGGGCGTAGCTCCAGAGACTAGGAGATTTCAGGGTCCGCAACACCCCGAACAACAAGAGCGCGGTGCAGAAAATCAGCGCGACGGTATGGGTCAGGTCTCGCTGTGCCTCAAAGCTGATCTGCGGCATGGTCAACAGGCTAAGGCAGGCGATGATGACGAGATCCCTGCTTTTCAGCACCTGCGCTGCGGCCAGCGCAATCAGTGCGTAGCTGGCAAACAGCATCAGGTTTTTCAACAGCGCCAGCGCCAACCGGTTGGGGCCGAGTAGCTCCACCACGCCATACTGGATCCAGTTGTAGAACGGCGGCTGGCTGTCGTAGCCGATTGAAAGCCATTGCGCATAATAGAGCTGCTGGCCTTCGTCCAGTTCCAGCGAAGCGGGTAAGGCCAGACGCACCAGCACCTGAACGATGAAATAGACGCCCAGGAGAAGGAAGAGCGAAGCGGGCTTCTGCCGGAGCGTCGAAATCATCTCAGATATCCTTGGTATCCGGTGCCTGGTCGTAGGTCTTGCGGATCACATAGGCACGGGGTGTATCGTAGGAACGGGTCAGCATTTCCGCGACAATGCCTGTCGTGATCATCTGGATCGAGGCGAGGAACAGCATGACGCCAACCAGCAGCAGCGGCCGTGTGCCGATATCCTCGCCCATCAGCTTGATGACGAACAGATAGAACAGGATCAGCGCGCTGATCGTGCCGATGAAAAATCCGATCATCCCGAAGAAATGGCCGGGCCTCTGGCGAAACCGCATGAAGAACAGCACGGCCAGCAGATCGAGCACGACGCGGGCGGTGCGGGAAATACCGTATTTCGAGCTGCCGAACTGGCGGGCATGGTGATTGACCACAGTTTCGCCGATCCGCGACGATGGAATGACGCTGGCGACCCAGGCCGGGATGAAGCGGTGCATGCCGCCCATGATGCTGATCTGTTTGATGATATGGGCGCGGTACAGCTTCAGCCCGCAGCCATAATCATGGATGCGCACGCCAGTCACCTTGCCGATTAGCCGGTTGGCGCACCAGGAGGGGATCTTGCGCAGCACCAGCGTATCCTGCCTGGCCTTGCGCCAGCCGCAGAGCAGGTCGAGATCACGGCTTTCCAGCTCGTCGATCATGCCGGGAATATCGTGCGGATCGTTTTGCAGGTCGCCGTCCAGCGAGGCGATCAGCCGTCCGCGTGCGGCGTCGAAACCGGCCTGAAGGCCCGCTGCCTGGCCGAAATTGCGCTGAAATTCGATGATTTTCAGGTCCAGGCCCTCCCGACCGATATAGGCCTGCGCCCGGCTCAATGTCCGGTCGGTGGAGCCGTCATCGATGACGATTAGTTCCCAGGGCTTGCCGAAATCCTTCAGCGCTTCCATCACCCGCTCGATCATGCGACCAATATTGTCTTCTTCGTTCATGAATGGCACGACGACCGACAGTTCAATCGCGGATGCGGCATTATCAGAGGAAGCAGGGCCGGTCACGGCGGCGAAACGGTCTGTCGGCAAGGGAGGAACTCCGAAAATTGCTGGCCTTTATAAGTCCGGGTGTTATAGGAACCGGCGCGGCCACGCAATTCGGAACTGTCAGGGCAATGACCTCAATCGATCAAAGTCACCGCAAATCGTGGATAAAGCGCCATGGCGTTTCACTCATCGCCTTTATCGCCATTGCCGCTTATGTGGTTTTTGTCGAAGCCGTCTGGGGCTGGTCCATGGTGCTGCAAGAGTGGCAGGCACTGGGCCTTTCAACAGTGCTGCTGGCGCTGGGCCTGTTGGTGTCCACCTCTCTGGTGCGGGCATGGCGGATCTACGATTATTTCCCACGCCAAACCTCGGGCTGGTTCACCGCGCTGTTTCATCTGGCACAGGTCCATAATCTCCTCAATATTCTTTTGCCGTTTCGAAGTGGTGAGACCAGCTTTCCGCTGCTGATGCGCTCGGAATTTTCCGTGCCGCTACTGTCAGGTACCTCGGCGCTGCTGGTGATGCGGCTCCTGGATCTGCATGCGCTTCTGGCTGCCGCCGGTCTCGGCCTGGTGCTGGGAAAGCCGCAGCCTTGGGGCTGGGCGTTTGGCTGGCTGCTGTTTCTGGTCCTGCCGCTGATCGGTTTTGCCTTGAAACGCCCGGCAATCCTGTTTGCCAAGGCGCGGTTTTCCGGCAGGTTGCTCAAGATGGTCGAAGGCGTGGAGGCAGGCCTGCCTGCGCATAAGGCGGCCTTTTTCCGGGCCTGGGCCATGACCATCGTCACCTGGGGGACCAAGGTTCTGGTGTTTGCCTGGGTGTTGAGCCTGATGCAGGTGACGCCGCTATCGGCGGCTTTTGGCGGAGCACTGGGCGGAGAGCTGTCTTCGGTCCTGCCCTTTCACGCGCCCGCTGGCGTCGGCACCTATCCGGCTGGCATCGTCGCCGGTGCAGCCGCTCTGGGAGCGGCCGTGCAGGATATGGACGGATTGGCCAAGGCCGCCGTCAATCTACATCTGATCGTCATTGTCTCGGCTTTGCTCAGTGCAGCGCTCTCGCTGGCGCTGCACGCGGTTTTCCCTTCGCCCGTGCGAAAGCCCTGAAACGACAAGGCATCAACGGCAAGGCATCAAAGATGCCTTACTGGAAGGCCGTCTCGAAAAAGCTTCTCAGCTTGCGCGAATGCAGCTTTTCTGTCGGCATCGCACCGAGCTTCTGCAAGGCACGAATACCGATCTGCAAATGCTGGCTGACCTGGGTCTTGTAGAAGGCCGTCGCCATGCCCGGCAGTTTCAATTCGCCATGCAGCGGCTTGTCGGACACGCAGAGCAAGGTGCCGTAGGGAACGCGGAAGCGGAAGCCATTGGCGGCAATCGTTGCCGATTCCATGTCGAGCGCAATGGCGCGCGATTGTGACAGGCGCTTCACTGGACCGCGCTGGTCGCGCAGTTCCCAATTGCGATTGTCGATGGTGGCCACCGTGCCGGTGCGCATGATGCGCTTCAGCTCGAAGCCCTCATAACCGGTGATTTCCTCTACGGCATCTTCCAGTGCCAGCTGCACTTCGGCCAGCGCCGGGATCGGTACCCAGACCGGAAGGTCGTCGTCCAGCACGTGGTCTTCACGCATATAGGCATGGGCCAGCACATAATCACCCAGCCGCTGGCTGTTGCGCAGACCGGCGCAGTGGCCAAGCATCAGCCAGGCATGTGGGCGCAGCACGGCCACGTGGTCGGTGATTGTCTTGGCGTTGGACGGGCCAACGCCGATATTGACCATGGTAATACCGGCATGCCCCTTCATTTTCAGGTGATAGGCTGGCATTTGCGGCAGGCGGCCAAGCGGCGCGCCGGAGGAGGGTGCGTTTTCCCCGGCCAGAGTAGTGATATTGCCCGGCTCGACAAAGGCCGTATAGCCTTCGCCGCCATTGGCCATCAGGGTGCGGGCATAGGCGCAGAATTCATCCACATAGAATTGATAATTGGTGAACAGCACGAAATTCTGAAAATGCTTGGCGCTGGTCGCGGTATAATGCGAAAGCCGCGCCAGTGAATAATCGATGCGCTGCGCCGTGAACGGCGCCAGTGGAAACGGTTCACCGGCTGGCGGCTCATATTCGCCATTGGCGATTTCGTCGTCCGTGGTCGAAAGGTCAGGCGTGTCGAAAATATCGCGCAACTGGATATCGGAAAAGCCGGTAGCCGAGGCCTCGACATGGGCGCCTTCGCCGAAGGCAAAATGCAACGGGATCGGCGTTGTCGATTCACTGACCTTGACCGGAACCTGATGATTGCGCATCAGCAGGGACAGCTGTTCC
Organism: Agrobacterium vitis; assembly: GCF_013426735.1. Lineage (NCBI taxonomy): Bacteria > Pseudomonadati > Pseudomonadota > Alphaproteobacteria > Hyphomicrobiales > Rhizobiaceae > Gillisella > Gillisella vitis. The sequence continues at coordinate 3,008,204 of NZ_AP023272.1, read as the reverse complement.
TTCAGGTAATGGCGAAACAATTTCGGATTGGTCAGCGTCGTCGTATAGATGCCCGGCGAGGTGACATGGCCGTAGGAGAGACGGGTATCCAGATGGCCGAAACTATTGGTCTCGATACTGACCTGCGGATAGAAGGCCCGATAACGGCCCTCTATCGGTGCGCCATTGGCAAGGGCTGTAAACGCATCGATGAGAAACGCCGTATTGCGCTCATAAATCTCTGTAATCGCATCGACGGCCTCGCGGGCGTCGGCAAACAGCCTTGCCTCGTAAGCGGGTGGGCTGATGATGGTGACAGGGATAGGCCCAGGGATGGAATTGACGATTCTATTGCTCATGAGACGTTATATATCGGTCTGAATAACAAGCAAACGACAGCCATGCATTTCCGCTGAATTTATCCCCTGCGCGCCGCGATGCTTTGGATGGTCGGCGCCGACCCGTTTTGCAGCGAATAGAGCCGCTCTCCCGTCAGGCCCGTGCGCAGGTTTTGCGGTATCCGGGTAGAATTGATGACCAGTATGGAAAACAGCGCCGCGAACACCGCCATGATAACCGTCACTGCCGTCAGCCGTAGTGTAATGTCTCTCATGATATCCCCCGATAGCTTGATGGTTTTGATATGAAACGATCAAGCTATCGCGAGGCTGGAATTCTGGCTGACGCTTTTGCGTTTGTCCCTTGAACTTGGCGCCATGATCTTTACCTCAGGGGCAGGCAGACATTGCGTGATGCTTCAAAGGAGAGAGCCCATGACAGCGCCTATCGAGCTTTTTTACTGGCCTACCCCGAATGGCTGGAAGATTTCCATTCTGCTGGAAGAACTCGGCTTGCCCTATGAGGTGACCTACATCAATATCGGCAAGGGCGAGCAATTCGCGCCGGATTTCCTGAAGATTTCGCCCAATAACCGTATGCCAGCGATCATCGATCCGGATGGTCCTGGCGGGGAGCCGATATCCGTGTTCGAATCCGGTGCGATCCTGCAATATCTCGGACGCAAGACCGGCAAATTTTATCCCAAGGATGAGCGCGCCCGCGTAGAGGTGGATCAATGGCTGTTCTGGCAGATGGGCGGCCTCGGTCCGATGGCCGGACAAGCGCATCATTTCCGCCAATATGCGCCGGAAAAGATCGAATACGGCATCAACCGCTATACCAATGAAGTCAACCGTCTCTATGGTGTGATGAACAAGCGGCTGGCGGATCGGGAGTTTCTGGCGGGCGATTATTCCATTGCCGACATGGCCTGCATCGGCTGGGTCGTACCCCATGCCAATCAGGGACAGGACCTCAACGATTTCCCCCATCTGAAGCGCTGGTTTGAGACGATGATGGAACGCCCGGCGGTCAAGGCCGGTATCGCTGTTGGCGCCGAGCGGCGCAGCAATGTCGCCACCGATGAGGAAGCCAAGAAAGTCCTGTTTGGCCAAAAGGCTCGATAAGCGGACGTCCTCAAAATCTGGTAATACCGCGCCGGTATGATCCGGCGCGGCGAAATATTACAGTCTGGTCCAGGTCTGGCTCTTGCACAGCACGGCCAGCACGCAGCCCTTCAAGTTGAGGGATTTGCCCTGGACATTTGCTGAGCCGGAATAGGTCTTGTCATTATCCGGATCGGTGACTTCGCCGGTATAGCTGGCACCTGCGCCACTCAGCTTGCCGATTTGTTTGCCTGCATGCTTGCCCGTCTTCAGGGTGATGCAAAAGGCTGTGCCACAGCTGGCGATCTCGGCAGTTTCACCGCTCGCCGTCTTCCATTTGCCTTCGATCGGCTCTGCCGCGCTGACGCTTGTCAGGCTCAAGGCCAGTAATCCGGCTGCGAGTAGAATAGTTTTCATCCGTTCCTCCACGATCCTCCGCCCCCGATATGGTTTCGGGTAGCAAGACCATCAAATTAAATGACGCGCACGTAAACGTAAATAGGGCTCGGATGCGATGTGAAGGGCGCCATGACGAGGCTGACTTTTCGAAACATTTCTGCGCCTCTCTTGATCATGATGAACAAAGAGTAAAATCACAACCGTGAAAAATCGGTAAAATTAACCTCTATTTGCCGGTAAATCAGCCCCTGTAATGCTTAACGGAAAGACAAGTTGACAAAGGGTTTCGAGCCCGTTTGCCACCCGTTAAGCAAGCATTTTAAGCGCATTTTGAAACCCGTCCGACATAATGAACCCATCAAACGAGCAGGGAAAACCCGCCGCACCGCACACACCGAAAAGCGACGCTAGATCGCCAGGGATGTGGACGGTTCAGACATAAAAACAGGGACTTAGCCTGGCGGGGTATTCCGGCGCAATGATAAGCCGGAAACCCGCCATGACACTGAAAAAAGACCAACTGAAACCAAATTGGACAGGGACTAGACCATGGCACGTTTCGATATGCAGGCAGACGATATGGCCACGATTGGTGGCCAGCCCCAGGCTGATATCTTTCGGATCATGGGCCTGATGTATGCCACCGGTCGTGGCTGCGAGCAGGATCTGGTGTCTGCCCATAAATGGCTGAATATCGCCGCGATCAAAGGCTGTGACCGCTCCGTCGGCCTCCGCTCCGATCTGGCCTCGACCATGACCAAAAGCCAGTTGGCCGAAGCGCTGCGTGACGCCCGTGAATGGATGACCTCCCACTGATCCACCGCCATCCAAACAGGGCATCAACGAAACAGGGTAATACAAAACCATTCAACCGCGACCGGCAGGAACAAGGCCGGCGCGGTTTTTGTTTTTCCAGCAGATAAAAAGTTCTACAGCGCCGTCAGCGCGACTCGAGGTCGCGCAAAACCATCGGCAGCGCCTGTTCCAGCAAATCGAGATCCTCCGGCAAGCCAGCGCTGATGCGGATACAGCGATTGAGCGGCGCCACGCCCGGCATGCGGATAAACACGCCATGCTGCATCAATCCATCGACAATAGCGCGGGCATAGGCCGGGTCGCGGCCGCAATCCACCGCCACGAAATTGGTCGCTGAGACCAGCGGCCGCAGGCCATTCTGGCGCGCAATCGACGAAATTCTCTCCCGCGCCGCGATGATCCGCGCGACGGTCGCAGTGAGATAATCCTGGTCGGCGAGGGCGGCAAGAGCTGCGGCGACGGATGTTCGCACCATGCCGAAATGATTGCGAATCTTGTCGAAGGCAGACACCGTTCCAGGCGTGCCGATCGCATAGCCGATCCGTGCCCCAGCCAGGCCATAAGCCTTGGAAAATGTCCGCATCCGCAGCACATTCGGCAGATCGATCAGCGCATTCATAGCAGGGATGCTGCCAACCGGGGCAGTTTCGCTATAGGCTTCGTCCAGAATGAGCAGACACGTCTCCGGCAGGGTACGGGCAAAGGCAACGACGTCGTGGCTCTCATGCCAGCTTCCCATCGGATTGTCGGGATTGGCGAGATAGGCCAGCGGCGCATTTTCGCGGCGCACGGCCTCCAGCAAACCGTCGAGGTCCTCGCGGTCCTGCCGATAGGGCACCGTCACCAGTTGCCCGCCAAAGCCGTTGACGTGAAAATTGAAGGTCGGATAACCGCCAAGCGAAGTGACGACTGGCAAACCCTGTTCAATCACCAGCCGCACGGTCAGACCTAGAAGATCATCGACGCCTTCGCCAACCGCAAAATTTTCGGCGGCAAGGCCATAATGGGCAGCCAGGGCGGCCTTCAGATCGAAATTTTCGGGATCGGCATATTTCCAAATGTCGGATGAGGCAGCCTGCAACGCCAAGTGAACTTTGGGCGAGGGGCCGAAGCCGCTTTCATTGGCGCCGATCCTGGCCTTGACCGGCAGACTACGCTGGCGCTCGATAGCCTCGGGGCCGACAAAGGGAACGGTGGCGGGCAGGCGGGAGATAAGCGGCGTAAACCGCGAAAAGGATGACATGAACGCTATTCCTGGCGAATCGGTTTCGCTGAGAATAGAAAGGCTGTAAGGAGCCGCCAAGGGGCGTTAGATCAAACAACAGCGGCTAGCCCTCTTTATTGCAGCCGAAGGTAGTTGATTGAAAATAAATGGTGCGCGACGAGGTTTGAGCGCTTGCTCACCGGGCAAGTCTGCCTGTTCCTGGCTCAACGGTCTTTCCAGCATTGTCCCTGGTGCGGTCGGCGCTCATGACGAAGTCGGTACGGATAATCCGTTGCAACAAGACTTCTGAAATCGGCATCAGGAATTTGACGCCAGCCCTTGTGCCGTTTCGATAAGCTTCGGCACAGCCGATACGTGTGGCAATCCCCAAAACCTCCAGATAATAGTGACTGCCAAGGCCGATCCCGGTATCCAATTCTATACCGGCGCCACCGCGGGAAATATCCAGCACCGTGGCGCTGCGCATGGTCACGCCGCTCAAACCAGCGCGGACCGCCATGATGCGAGCGGGTCGGCGAACCTGATAACGGTCCCAGCGCCGCTCATACATTTCTGAAGTGACGGACGCTAGATGGGTTCCTTGCAGCATGATCTCTCCTCGGTTGTCCTTGTTGTCAGGAGAAGTTTGCCGCAATGGCATTTCAGACAGTTGAATCTATTCCATCAAATTTGAGCGATTGGACTAATTTTAAAACCAAAACGAGAATACATAAAGAAACGCAACTCAATCCCAAATTCAACCTATGTTAGTCTGTGCCATTACGGTCCAAATTCGAAGGAGAGCTTTACGACGTGATGAAGGAATTCGGGATCGATCAGCATGTTGAAGCTCACCACTGCCGTCTCTTGCTCCCTGCGCATCAAGGTGCAGCCGATCTCGTCGCGAATGCCTAGAATTTCCAGAAAGAAGTTTTTCGGCACGGGTAGCATGCGGCTGACTTCGAGTTCCGCACCTTGCAGAGAGATTTTGCGGATCAGGCAGCGTACCGTGGTTTTGGTGCTGAGATGATGGCCCACAAAGATGATTTTGCCAGGTCGGTCAATGCCGAACTTTTTATAGACAAGGTCCCGCGGAATGTCCTTTTTTGCATCGGGAATGTTCTGCAGGGGCATGACACCAGTCCTTCTTCTCCTTCTTGGTATCCCAGTTTAGCGCAGTTTTCCTAATTGTTTGCCTCATCTTATCGGTAAAATTGTCGAGCCTGACGAGCTGCGAACTCTCTTCTGATCCGTCCCTAGGTGAGGATATGGCCGAACGTCTGAATCCGGCATTATTACATCCAGGCGCGGCCGCCGAACTTGACGGGTTGGCATCCGGTATTTACCCGTTGATGAGAATGGTTATCGCGCTGACTGACGCATTTTTTCGGCAGAGAGTTCGCGATTTTTCTGGAGGCATGGCGTGGAAAATTCATTGGTGATTGTCGGCGCAGGGCAGGCCGGTTTTTCTGTTGCGTCAAAACTACGGGCACTGAACGACCAACGACCGATTACCATGATTGGCCTTGCGCCGGAATTACCCTATCAGCGCCCACCGCTTTCAAAAAAATATCTGATCGGTGAAATGAGTTTTGATCGACTGCTGTTGCGGCCCTCCCAATGGTACGATGAAAACGCGATCACACTGCGCCTTTCCAGTTGGGTGGAGGAAATCGACAGGTCACAAAAGCTGCTTCGGATTCAGGACGGCTCATCACTTTCCTATGACAAACTCGTGCTTGCCACCGGTTCGACACCGCGAGAATTGCCGCAGGAAATTGGCGGCAATCTGGCTGGTGTCTACACGATCCGCAACAAGGTGGATGCTGACCGCCTGGCTGAGGTGATGAAACCAGGGCGGCGGCTGTTGATCATAGGGGGCGGCTATATTGGCCTGGAGGCTGCTGCTGTGGCGCGCCATCTCGGCCTTGAGGTCACGGTGATCGAAATGGCCGACCGCATTCTAGCGCGTGTTGCTGCAAAGGAGACTGCCGATTTCATACGTGCCGTTCACCAGAGCCATGGCGTGATGATTCGCGAAAGCATGGGCTTGAAACGCCTTCTGGGTAAGGATGGTGTCGTGACCGCTGCCGAGCTATCAGATGGCAGCACGCTCGATGTCGATCTGGTGATCGTCGGTATCGGCGCGACCGCCAATGACGGATTGGCACGCAACGCTGGACTGAATGTACAGAATGGCGTTATCGTTGACAGCTATGCCCGGACATCCGATCCTGACATCTTCGCTGCTGGCGATTGTGCTCTGCTTCCCTGGAGTGAGGGGGCTGTCCGGCTGGAATCAGTTCAGAATGCCGTCGATCAAGGGGAAGCTATCGCCATGGTGCTCGCAGCTGGGACAACGCCCTACACGCCAAAACCATGGTTCTGGTCGGATCAATACGATCTGAAACTGCAAATCGCCGGGCTTAACTTGGGCTATGACGAGACGATTATAAGACCGGGCATGCGCGAGGGCAGCCTGTCCGTCTGGTATTATCGCCAGGACCGTTTCCTTGCGGTCGATGCCATCAATGATGCCAAGGCCTATGTCACGGCCAAAAAGCTTCTGGAAGCCGGCCGGTCTGCCGATAAGGCGATCATTGGCAATCCGCAGGAAGATTTAAAGCAATTGCTGGCCTGATCCAGCGCTGACAAAATAGCTCTCGGGGCCATTTTAACGCCCCTCAGGCTCATGACACATGGAAGCATCAGCATCTCGTTCAAAGCGACAATGCGTGAGTATCCGCGCCTTGATATTAGGCCAGCCAGATTCTTTCAGAGTGAGAGGTTGCCTTGGGAAGAGCGAAACCCGGTTTTCCCGAAAAGACAAACGACAACACAAGACGGGAGAGTTTGTATGGTTCAATCGAAGCCGAAAGACCCCAAACAATCCTAGAACCCAATCCTTAGAACCCAGTCCTATAAGAGAGGATTATGGGCAATAAGCGCAATCGCGCTTTATATCCAACACTGCTTGCGAGATTGCGCCTCGCATCAAGGCAATAAAAAACCTCCGGGCGTAAACCCGGAGGCAATTGTCAACTGAAGATCAACAATCAGATCAGAACTTGCGTTCCAGACGAACAAAGCCCGTCCAAACGTCGTCGTTGCCATCCCAGTCGTGGTCCTGGTACTGAGCCGAAACCTTGGTGGTCAGGCCTTCAGCCAGCTTGTAGTCAACCGTCAGACCAGCTCTCCAGATGTCGCGACCGAAGTAATCGCCATCGGTGTCAACCTGAGTTTCGCCCCAGTACTGAACGCCAGGAGTCAGGCTCAGCTTGTCGGTGATCTTTGCAGCGTACTGAGCAGCAACAGTCCATTTGCCGAGGTCGTAATAGGTGCTTGCGCCGGTCGAGTAGATCGCAGCGATACCGAATTCGCCAGGACCAACTTCAGCTGTTGCCAAGCCACGAACAGCACCGTTGCTGGTTGCGAAGTCCCAAGAACCGAGCAGGTTTGCAGTAACCGGACCGTAGGTCGTGCCGATCTGAGCTTCAAGACCAACGCGGTTGTTCTTGCTGTAAGGATCCGAACCAGCAGCCGGAGTACGGCTGTAGTAACCTGTCAGTTCGTCAACCGAACCGTATACGAAGAAATTGTCAGCCTTGTACTTGTAAGCAATCGAGTTCAGACGGTTCGAACCGATATCGTCGGTTTCGCCGGACAGATCGCTATCCCAAGGATTGTAGAACGAACCAACCTGGAAGCCAGCAACAGTGATGAAGGCTTCGTCGAGTTCGAGGCTGCCGCCGTTTTCATCAGCCCAGGTGCGGACCGTGATGGTGGAGCCGATCGTGCCGAGTTCGGAGTCGTTCTTGGCGTCGAACGTGACGAGACCACGTGTACGAGCATTCCAGTTACGATCATCGCCCAGGCTGTTGTTGCTTGCGCCCTGAACTTCAAAACGAACGTAGCCGCTCATTTTCAAGCAGGTTTCAGTGCCGGGGATGTAGAAGTAGCCAGTGCCGAAAGCATCGCAAACGCGGACGTATTCAGCAGGTTCAGGGGCAGCGGCAACAATGGCGTCGGCAGCCTGTGCGCCAGATACTGCTGCGAGAGCCGCAGCGGAGCCGAGAAGAAGGCCCTTAATATTCATTTTTGATCTCCAGTTTGTCGTTTAGGAAATAGAGATATTGTCTCTATGAACCGCTCTTGTTGTTTGCCCCCCGGCATACTGACTAGGCCCCGTATTCCAACGAGGCCTAGTCTTAGTCTTATCTCCTAAGAGATAATTAGAACGAACGCTGCAAGCGAACGAAACCAGACCAGACTTCGTCGCTGCTTGTCCAGCCATGATCCTGGTACTGAGCGGAAACCTTGGTGGTCAAGCCTTCAGCCAACTTATAGTCCAGCGTCAAGCCACCCTTCCAGATGTCACGGCCGGTGTAATCGCCGCTACCGTCAACCTCGGTGTTAGCGAAATACTGAACGCCAGGAGTCAGGGTCAGCTTGTCAGTGATCTTTGCTGCGTATTCAGCAGCAATTGTCCACTCAGCCTTGTCGTAGTAAGCGGAAACGCCGGTCGAGTACAAGCCAGCGACGCCGAGGACGCCAGGGCCAAGGTTAGCGGTTGCGAGCAGACGAACAGCGCCGTCGTTAGCAACTGCGTCCCAGCCACCGAGCAGGGTTGCTGTTACTGGACCGAAAGAACCGCCAACCTGGCCTTCAATGCCAACGCGCTTGTTCTGGCCGTAAGCATCAGCCTGGCTAAGGTCACGCGAACGGCTGTAGTAGCCGGTCAGTTCGTCAACAGCGATACCAGCGAAGAAGGTGTCAGACTTGTAGTTGTAAGCGATCGAGTTCAGACGGTTGGAGCCGAGGTCATCGGTTTCGCCGGAGAGGCCCGTATCGAAGTAGTTGTAGAATTCACCGATCTGGAAGCCAGCAACAGTGATGAAGGCTTCGTCGAGTTCGAGGCTGCCGCCGCTTTCATCAGCCCAGGTGCGGACCGTGATGGTGGAACCGATCGTGCCGAGTTCTGAGTCGTTCTTGGCGTCGAAAGTGACGAGGCCACGAGTACGAGCGTTCCAGTCGCGGTTACCCGACCAGGACGATTCGCTGTCGTTGCTGTTGCCCTGAACTTCGAAACGGACATAGCCCTTAACGCGAAGGCAGGTTTCGGTGCCGGGGATGTAGAAGTAGCCAGTGCCGAAGGCGTCGCAAACGCGGACGTATTCAGCTGGTTCCGGAGCAGCAGCAACGATAGCGTCTGCTGCCTGGGCGCCGGATACTGCTGCGAGAGCCGCAGCGGAGCCGAGAAGAAGGCTCTTGATGTTCATAATGACCTCCAGTCAAGTTTCATTAGGGTCTGGGCTTGTTTGGCTGAAGGACAGCATTTCCTGCCCCCATTCCCGTTAACGTATGAAACGGACGATCCACCGCCTCGCTTCTGGATTTGAAAATACAAAACGCTGCCGCGCTTGCAATCGACAAACGGCAAACGGGGCGGTTTCGCCATAGCCTTCCCCGTTTGATGTTGCTGAAAGGACACAAAGCTATGGCTGAACCGGGGCATTTGTTTACTCTTTGTTAAGAAACGCTTTGAAAAACAAAGGCTAACGCCAACCACCTGAAAACCGGCTTGAATTCCGACCTCATCCGAAATGCGGCAAATTCGGGCGATTCGATGCCCACGGGTGCTATTTGAAGCCGATCTGCAGCAGAGTCGCTTCAAGGTGAGACGATGTTTTCAACAGCCTCTCCGGCAGGCAGTGTAGCAAAATCGGACTGAGGACAGCCAGAATCGGTAGCGATTCTATTTTAGAGCCTAGCGATTCTCTCATCCAATCGCGGTGTCGCTCTTTACCTGACGAGGTTCGCGCATGAGTCCATTTCTTACAGGGAGAGTATGCCCGTCTTCTTATAAGGGCAATTAAAGGCAATCAAAACGAGACAGAGCAGCGTGGCCGCACGAGACGAGCATGCCGGAATTGTCCAGGCAGGCACAGTGGTGCGCGGTTTGCTTTGTTTGTCATGAGGAAATGGCGCCTTTATCGTGGAAGTTGGCGAAAAGCGCTTGCAATCGAATCTACGACGACATAATCAGACCGCACCGGAGAGGTGGCCGAGTGGTCGAAGGCGCTCCCCTGCTAAGGGAGTATACCAGAGATGGTATCGTGGGTTCGAATCCCATCCTCTCCGCCATCAAACAAACTTCCATTCAGTCATGTCATAACAATCGCAACGGCGCGCTGTCGTCGTTGAACGCGTGATCGTTTACCTTCCGCTCAGGAACCGCTCGATCTCGTCTGCAAGCGGCATGAGGTGCAGCAAGGGCGCGTGGCCCTGGCCCTTGGCGATGAACAGGCTGGCTGATGGATGGCGAGCGACCATTGCTTCGCTTGCCTGCTTCGATAGCAGTTGCGAATGCTCACCGCGAATGATCAGCAGGGGGAAGGGGGCCAGCGCCTCGTATTGCACCCATAGATCCGGGATGGGCTTGCTGAAATCGATGCTGGAGATTTGCGCGGCAATCGCGGGATCGTAGTCGGCGACGGGAATACCTTTTTCGTCCCGGTAGAGTGCCTGCGCCATGTCTTCCCAGTCCTGCTGTTCCAGCACCGGAAACGTCGAGCCATGCACGGATTTGAGATAGGCGGGGCAATCGGACCAGGTCTTTGGTCCGCCACCACTGCCCAAGTAATCCCGGATGGCGATCAGGCCCTCTTTTTCGAGAACCGGTCCCACATCGTTGAGAATCACGCGGCGAATACGGCTGGAATGCATGACGGCCAGGAAATGCAGCAGAAGTCCGCCTCTGGATGTGCCGATAAAATCCGCCTGAGCGATGGCCAGTTCATCCAGCACTGCGACCACATCGGCCATTTCCGTCAAAAGATTGTAGTTCTTCGGGTCCGGATCTCGCCCGGAGCCGCCACGACCGCGCGAATCGATGCAGATTACCCGTCTTCCGCCCGCAGCAAGCCGTTGCGCCAGGGGCGTGAAATCACGGTGATTGCGGGTCAGGCCGGGCAGGCAGACGATCGGGGGCAGGGAGGCCAGAGCCGTATCACCGCTGGCTTGGTAATCGCGCACGAACAGTTGGATACCGTCGGCGGCTGTAACCGTCCGGTCTTGAAAGGTCCCATTCTCCAGGTGTTGCATGCCGTGAACTCCTGTTGTCGTCACCTTATCCACTATCAGCCGTCAGCGGCCATATCGAAGATCGTGCTCGATATCTGCGGTCTGCCCCAGCCGGGTCTTGTAGATCTGGTAGTTTTCCATGACGCGCTGTACATAGCCGCGCGTTTCGGGGAAGGGGATGCGCTCGATCCAGTCGACCACGTCATCGATTGGCATGCCACGGGGATCGCCGTAGCGGTTGATCCATTCCGGCACCCGCTTCGGTCCGGCATTATAGGCAATGAACGTCAATATATAGGAGCCGCCGAAAGCATCGATCTGTTCACCCAGATAATGGGCGCCGAGTGTGGCGTTATAAGCGGCGTCCTGGGTCAACCGGTCCGGTGAAAATGCCATGTCATGACGTTTGGCGACGGCCTTTGCCGTGGCGGGCATCAGTTGCAGCAAGCCTTTGGCATTGGCGGCGGACACGGCTGCCGGGTTGAATGCGCTTTCCTGGCGCGCAATCGCATAGGCCAGAGCCTTGCCGGAGCCGGCGATATTGGCGGAAGCCGGAATGACGCCGATGGGAAAGGCCAGGGCAGGCACGTTTATGCCACGGCCATAGGCGGTCTTGCCCACTTGCAACGACAATTGGTGATTGCCAGCGCGCTCGGCCTTGGAGGCGAGAAGTGCCAATTCTCCAGGGCTTTGCAATTGTTCGGCCAAGGCCCGGTAAAGGCTTGCGCCGCGCCATTCGTGGCCGGCGGCCTTGTAGCGATCGATAGCGATAATGGCTTCCCGGCTGGCGAAACGGCGGCGGTCTTCGTCCGTCGGTGTGGGATAGCGAATGTCGAGTCGCGTTTGCTTCAGGCGGGCGCCTGCCAATTGTCCATAGAAGGTGCCGGGATAGTCGGCGGCCCGGACGAAATCCTGCCTGGCTGCGGTCGGATTGCCTTGCGCTTCATCGGCACGCCCCAGCCAATAATAGGCGCGTGAAGCCGACAAAGGCCGGTTCGATGCCTCGACAATCCGGCGAAAATGCTGGGCTGCGGTTTTTGGATCATTGAGGCCGCGCAGGGCATACCAGCCGGCATGAAACTCGGCATCGACGATATCGACCGGGTCGGTGGCGGTATAGCCAGCGGCAACCTGATAGGCCAGCCGGTATTTGCCGTCATCGGCAAGGCCGCGCGCCACAATACGCCGCTCATTCCACCATTCGCCCGGATTGACCAATCGTGACGCGTCTCTGGGCACAAGCGCCAGCAGTTTTGCCGCGTCCTGGTAATTGTCCTGACGGCGCTGATACTCGATCTTGACGAACAGCAATGCGGGGTCATTGCCAAACCGTGCGCTGGCGGCCTGGATCAGTGCTACGGCCTTGGGCGAACGACTGTTGACGGCCATCCAGGCGACATAAAGAGCCTGCGCATCGCCAAGCGACGCGAATCGCTTGGCCTGGGCGGTGCGGCCGCGATACATCAGATAATCCATCCGCAGCTTGTGATCGGCGCGGGTCAACAAACCGCCGAATTCGCTCAGGATGCGGTCTTCGGTGGCAATTTCCAGCGGCTGGCTGCGCCACAGGTCTTTCAGGATAAAAACGGCGCGGCTGCGATTGCCGCTTGCCACCAGGGCTCGGGTCAGGATGATCGTGCCTTCCGCCGTTTCCGGCTTGGTCTCTCCGAAGGCTGCCAATACATCCGACGCTGGTGGGTTTTCGCGCAGCAGCGCTTTTTCCGAATTGGCGCGGAACGCGGAAAGCCCCGGCCAGCCTTTCAGCTCGCGTTGGGCATTGGCAATTTCTGAGGAAGGGATACCGGCAAGGCCGGACATGGCAATCGACCATGTCAGCATATGACGGTCCAGCCCTTGAGGCATGGCATCGCGAATCGACAGCGCCAGCGCCCCGTTGCGGTCCGACAGCGCGTCGAGGCCGGATTTCAGCGGCGACCGTTCGACCGGCATGGGCGTGACAACCGGGATGGAGCCGGTAATGTCGCCAGAAATAGAGGATGAAGAAACAGAGGATGCGGAAGAGGCCGAAAGCGCTGCCGGGCGGTTGGCGGGCGCTGGTACATCCCCGCCACCCAGGAGCGGCTGGGACCAGGACACAGCGGCAGGGGCCAGCGCCGTCACACCTATGGACAGGGCTAGCTTGAGCAAAATGGTCCGTTTCATCGGCAAACTCGTCCGGAAAATGCGCATAGCTCCCATTAACTCTGACCCCGATTAATGAATGCTTAATGAAATGGCGTCAATGCGACGAAAATTCTGCATTGAAAAACTGTCATAAAACCGGCCGAACCGTGCTTGTACCGGTGCGGGCCTAGCAGTAATGTGCCCGCGTTTGATTGCACATTTACGGCTGACCAGGGATTGGCGGCTGTTGGGAGTTCTATGCATGTTCCAGGGTTCCATGCCCGCGCTTGTCACGCCGTTCACCGAAACCGGGGCGATTGACGAGAAAGCCTTTGCCGCTCATGTCGAATGGCAGATCGCCGAAGGCAGTTCCGGCCTAGTGCCGGTCGGCACCACAGGCGAATCGCCAACCCTGACCCATGCCGAGCACAAACGGGTGGTGGAGCTGTGCATCGAAGTGGCCGCCAGGCGGGTTCCGGTGATTGCCGGCGCTGGCTCCAATAATACGATGGAAGCCATCGATCTTGCCCAGCACGCTGAAAAGGCCGGGGCCGATGCCGTTCTGGTGGTGACACCCTATTATAACAAGCCGACCCAAAAGGGGCTGATCGCGCATTTCTCGGCGATTGCGCAGGCGGTCTCCCTGCCGATCATCATCTACAATATTCCGCCGCGCTCGGTGATCGACATGAGCCCGGAAACCATGGGAAAACTGGCCCAGGCCCATAAAACCATCGTTGGCGTCAAGGACGCCACCGGCAAGCTGGAGCGGGTATCCGAACAGCGGATCACCTGCGGGCGTGAGTTCATCCAATTGTCCGGCGAGGACGCGACTGCGCTGGGCTTCAACGCCCATGGTGGGGTTGGCTGCATTTCGGTGACGGCCAATGTCGCGCCGCGCCTGTGCGCCGAGTTCCAGGCTGCGACGCTGGCCGGGGATTTCGCCAAGGCGCTTGATTACCAGGACCGACTGATGCCGCTGCACAAGGCGATCTTCCTGGAGCCAGGTCTTTGCGGGGCGAAATATGCCCTGTCGCGGCTCGGCCGGATGGGTCGGACCGCCCGCCTGCCGCTGCTATCGACGCTGGAGGCCTCGACGGAAGCGGCCATCGATGCCGCCCTTCAGCATGCGGGCCTGATAAACTGAGATCATCGATGGACGGCTGGGCCGGAGTACACATTGGCTCCGGCTTCTTCCATTACGGGTACTGCTGTATTACATAAGGCCGGACAGACCGGAGCATTAACCCGCCGGCGGTAAGAAAAAACAAAAAGCATAGGTCGGATTGGACAGAGTTCATGGCACCCAGAGGCAGCCAGCGCACCGTAAACAAGATCGTCGCGGAAAACCGCAAGGCGCGGTTTAACTATGAGATCATCGATACCTACGAGGCTGGCATCATGCTGACCGGCACGGAGGTCAAGTCTCTGCGTGAAGGCAAGGCCAATATTGCCGAATCCTATGCGTCGGACGAGGGTGAGGAAATCTGGCTGATCAATTCGCATCTGCCGGAATATCTTCAGGCCAACCGTTTCAACCATGAACCGCGCCGTCGTCGCAAATTGCTGCTCAACAAGCGCGAGATCAACCGGCTGCGCGTGGCCATCAATCGCGAAGGCATGACGCTGGTGCCGTTGAAAATCTATTTCAACGAAAAAGGCCGCGCCAAGCTGGAACTGGCCTTGGCCAAGGGCAAAAAATTGCATGACAAGCGCGAGACCGAGAAGGAACGCGACTGGAACCGGCAGAAAAGCCGGTTGCTGAAAACGGGCTGAGATGCGTGTAAGTTGTCAAAGCGCCGCATAGAGTTTGTCAGGGAAAAGTGGAACCCGGTTTTCCCGAAAAGACAAACGAAAACAAAAGAATCTAGAGTCTGTCTGGTTCAATTTGAACCTGACAGACTCTCGTACGGCGCTTTGACAGGCATGGCATGAATTTTACCGCCCGTGCATACCAATCAGGAAAGCATAGGCCGCCAGCCGGGCGTGCCGCTCCTGCTCCTCCCGGGACGAGATGTCCCGGTGGTCGAGGCCGATATCGCGCAATTGATGCGCATTCAACTCACTTATGTGGTTGCTCGGCTTTCCATTGCCGCGGCGTAAGGCACAGCGCGCCAGTCCCGAAGCGATCCAGCGATAGGCCATCGCAAAGCGACGGGTGAAACCGCCTCTGGGGGCCAGGACAACACTGTTTTTCGTCGGTTCTGTCGTGCGCATGATCTTTTCCTTTCAAGCGGGCACGAGGACAGGAGCCTACGTCTCGACGACGCAGACAAGCGATGGGTGAGGGGTGAAAAGGTGGCAGGCCGAGAACCTTGTTATCCATCATGGAAACAGGGAGGTTTTCCCTTTTCCTGGAAATACTCTGGCTGCCAGTGGACGCGCGAAAAATGACCGAGATGCGTCAAATCGTCCAGCGAATGTTTTGAATGACAACGATCAGCAACGCTTATGGGTTGTGTTTTATGCGCCGTTCGTGATTGAGCAACCACTGTTTGCGCCACAGCCCTCCGCCATAGCCGGTGAGGCTGCCATCCGCGCCAATGATGCGGTGGCAGGGTATGACGATAGCGATCTGGTTTGCTCCATTTGCCCGCGCCACCGCCCGCACGGCGCTTGGACGACCAAGGGATGTCGCCAGCTCTGAATAGCTACAGGTCTCCCCCACCGGAATGTGCCGCAGCGCTTGCCACACATCGCGCTCGAATGGCGTTCCATGTCCGGCCAGCCGGGTTTGGAATCCCCGGGTTTCGAATCCATTGGGATCGCCGCTGAAATAGCGTGCCAGTTCTGCCGCAATCTGTTCGGTCACGGCGGTTCGCCCAATTGTTACTCCGCAGCCTTGTCGTTCCTTCAGACGGTTCAGTTCCGTGGACAGGGCAGGCCGGTCGGCAAATTCGAGCAGATGCAGCGCGTGATCGTCGGCAATCGCCAGCATCGGCCCGACCGGCGTGTCGATCCAGTCAGCCTTGAGCAGGTTGAGGTCCTTCATCCTTGCCGGAGCATTGCCGAGCAATTGGGTGATGGCGGCACGAAAGCCGCTGCCGGATTCATATCCGGCTTCCATCTGCGCTTCGATCACAGTCTCGCCAGCGGCAAGGACTTCTGTGCCAAGGCTGATCCGGCGCAATCGCGCCATTTCGATGAAGCTCACTCCGAACCGCCGTTTGAACGCGCGCCGGACCGTGGATGGATCATGACCGAGTGCAATGACGTCTGATTCCTGCCAGCGGCGGCCAGGATCGGCGTCCAGCCGGTCGAGTAAGGCTTTTACCAGCGGATCGGCGTGACCATAGGCAAGAAGCGGGCGGCAGCGCTTGCAAGGGCGAAAGCCGCCTTCAAGACAGGCGGCGATGGTGTCTGTGAACCGGCAATTTTCCGGTTTGGGTTTGCGCGCCGTACAGGTGAATCGGCAGAAAATCCGTGTCGAGGTGACGCAGACATAGGCGAAGCCGTCATAGGACGCATCTTTGGCGACCAGCGCGGCGTAAAGGATATCTTCGGAAGGTTGTTTGAACAGCATGAACAGGTTTTACGTCATTTTACCGGATGCCGACGCCGAAAAACGGGCATGGATATGCCCGCTCTCAAAAAATATTCTGGCTGGATAACCAATTTTATTTTTATCCGGTCGTCAGGCGGCGTAGCTCTGGTGATAGGCCCCGGACCGTGGCGTATGCGCCTTCGTCCCTCGCGTCTGGAAACGGGCCAGCAGCGATGCCAGGTGGTCGGATACACCTTGCAGCGTATGGGTTGAGGCGTTGGTTTCCTCCACCATCGAGGCATTCTGCTGGGTCAACTGGTCCATGCTGGAAATAGCGGCATTGATTTCATTCATGCCGGATGCCTGTTCCTGGGCGGCCTGGGCTATGGCTGCAATATGTCCGTCCACTTCACGAACCTGATCGCTGATGGTGCGCAAGACGTCGCCGGTCTGGTTGACCAGGGCCACGCCATTGGCGACGTCTTTCGACGAGCGGTCGATCAGCGTTTTGATTTCCTTGGCGGCATTGGCGGAGCGCTGTGCCAGTTCACGCACTTCCTGGGCCACGACTGCGAAACCCTTGCCTGCCTCGCCCGCCCGTGCGGCTTCTACCCCGGCATTCAGCGCCAGCAGGTTGGTCTGGAAGGAAATTTCGTCGATGACGCTGATGATCGAGGAAATCTTTGTCGAGCTGTCCTCGATGGCGCTCATGGCCGCGACCGCATTGCCGACGATCTCGCCGGATTTGCCGGCGGCCTCTGCGGCATGGCTGGCCACCGTCTGGGCTTCGCGGCTGCGCAGCGCCGATTGCTTGGCAATCACGCTGATTTCCTCCAGCGCCGCAGCCGTCTCTTCAAGGGCGGCGGCCTGTTGTTCCGTCCGCTTGGCCATGTCGTCGGTCGCCCGGGTCAGTTCACGGGTATTGGCATTGACCTGGCCTGCCTCGTGGCTGATTTCGTCGAAAGCGCCCGCCAGGGTGGCCACGGCCTTGTTGAAATTGCCGCGCAAGGCCTCGTATTGTGGCGCAAGCGGTGTGGTGATCTGTGCCGTCAAATTGCCGTTGCTGAGTGCTGCCAATGCATTGTCCAGGGCGCTCAGAGCCTGTTGCTGTTCTTCTTCGATTCTGGCGCGCTCCGCGGCAATTTTGCTGCGCTCCTCGCTCAATGCTTCACCATAGGTGGAAATGGCGAAATCCATATCCAGCATCGTGGCGCGGATCAGCGCGGAGATTTTTGGAATGGCGCCTTTCAATCGGCTGCCAAACAGCGTTCCGCGCATCTCTGCTTCCAGCACGCCGGTGACCAGGCCTGAGAGAATCAGGCCATAGCCGTCGATATACCAGCGCGGCTCAAGGCCCAGCTTTGCATGGGTGCGGCCAATCGTGGTTGCCGAGGCAACATAAGCACCATCCAGATGGCCGGAAAGCAAATGGCTCCAATGCTTGATCTGTTTCTGTTTGGCATGTTCAATATGGCTGTCGCTGGAAAAGAACTTCGCCGCTTCCGGATGCTGTTTGGCGGTTTGGTAGAAGATGTCCAGCGTCGGACCGATGGAATGGGCAATGATCGGCTGCAAGCCGGCGACGACCTGCAGATCGCTTGCCGTCAGCTTGAGGAAAGCCATTCGCTTGTGAAGTTCGCCATTGTCATCGGTTGCATTAGTCATGAAACACCCTGGTTCACTTATCCTGTTTTAAAAATGCACGATCGTCAGCCATTCAACACGGAGATCGGCGCTGCGCTTTGCCATAACGCGAGGTCTCCGCTACATCCCATTTTGTCCAAGGTGTTGAAGACAGGATGCAAGAGGTGGTGCCTCGAGCCTTCTGTCGCTATCCGAGGAAAATACTCAGCCCAGAGACGCGCTATGGTTGTGTTGTTGGTCATCATTCTCACGGTTGTGGATCTGTTAGGATCTCACCTCGCATGGAAATGTTAACGCCCAGAAATTTAACAATAGGATAATAAGGCGGTCGCCAGCGTCTATCCGCAGGAGCGGGTAAACCAAGATATTATCGCAAAAACCCTTAAAATATGCAGAGCTTACGTTGCTGAATATTTAATAGATACAGTCGTGTCGCGATCCGCTATGCGTGTGTCGCATCTTATTTGAGCCGAAATATTTTTTATCAAGAAAGCAAACGGCAGGGCGGTTGCGTGGCAACCATCAGTTTATGTCCCTGAATAATGCGGGAAAGACATGTGCCCGACCATGGTAGAGGGGACCCTGGCTGACCCAGGGTCGTCTCATTGTGCAACAAATAAAAGCGCTACAGCGGAAATGAGTGCGCCATATTTGGCTCGGCGCTATCGGCGATCAGATCTGCGGCTCGGCGAGCATGGGTTCGACTTGGCGCATCGGCCGTTCGCTTGGATCGCGACCGATTTCAGCCTTCAACGATACGAGATCGATGAAATGATCGGCTTGGCGGCGAAGGTCGTCGGCAATCATCGGCGGCTGGGTCGACATAGTCGAAACCACGGAAACCTTGCGGCCCTTGCGCTGAAGGGCTTCGACGAGCGTGGTAAAATCGCCGTCGCCGGAGAAGATCACCAGATGATCCACAGTTTCGGACTGTTCCATCGCATCGATGGCCAGTTCGATATCCATATTCCCCTTGACCTTGCGGCGGCCCATGGAATCGGTGAATTCCTTGGCCGGCTTGGTAATGACCTTGTAGCCGTTATAGTCCAGCCAATCGATCAGCGGACGGATCGACGAATATTCCTGGTCTTCGATCAACGCGGTGTAATAGTAAGCGCGCAGCAGATAGCCACGCTTCTGAAATGCTTTGAGCAGCTTGCGGTAGTCGATATCGAAACCAAGGCTTTTGGAAGCCGCATATAAATTTGCGCCATCTATGAAAAGCGCTATTTTTTCTCTCGGATCAAACATCCTTCAACATCCTTTGTTATATACATTAGCGCGGCATCATGTATGGCCAGCCTCGGGTTCCAACCCGACTCAATGTATTATGATTTAATCATATATGAATTGTGTATCCAGCGATAGAGCATATTCCAACCGACTGTTGATTGAATCTTTATGAGTTTCCAATTTTTTTTACAATTTCTAGGTTGAGTCCGGCTGAAACGACGCTCAGGAAAAACTTGAACTCCGGCGATAATACATGTATCCGGTCTGTCAATCCCTCAGGAATAAATATTAAAAGCCCCAGGACTAAATAGTAAAAAGAAGGACAGACCATGGCACGCGTCACCGTGGAAGATTGCATCGACAAGGTCGATAACCGTTTCGAACTGGTTCTGCTGGCAAGCCATCGCGCCCGTCAGATCTCCCAGGGAGCCCAGATCACCATCGACCGCGACAATGACAAGAATCCTGTCGTTGCCCTGCGCGAAATTGCTGACGAGACCCTGTCGCCTGATGATCTGAAGGAAGATCTGATCCATTCCCTGCAAAAGCATGTCGAAGTCGACGAGCCGGAACAGGATGCTGCCTCCATTGCCGAAGGCCAGCTGACCAGCGGCTCGCAAGACGAGGACGAAATGCCGGAAACCGTAGCCTTCGACCAGATGTCGGAAGAAGAGCTGCTGGCCGGCATCGAGGGCCTTGTCCCGCCGGAAAAGAGCGACGATTACTGATTGCCGAAGTCTCAAGATCGGCGTACCGGTCTTGAGGTGGTCCGATCTTTCAAACTCTCTGTGCGTCAATCGGAAGGTTGGCGCGCTTTTTCTTTTGAGAGTGCGTCTTCGACCAGCGTTGTTGTGGCCTGATTTTCGATTGATGGAGTAGCCTTGGCATGATGCGGCAGTATGAGCTCGTGGAGCGGGTACAGAAGTACAAGCCCGACGCCAACGAAGCATTGCTCAACAAGGCCTATGTCTACGCCATGCAGAAACATGGCCAGCAGAAGCGAGCCAGCGGCGATCCCTATATTTCACATCCGCTGGAAGTGGCCGCCATCCTCACCGAAATGCATCTGGACGAGTCGACTATCGCGGTTGCCCTGCTGCATGACACGATCGAGGATACCACGGCGACTAGGGCCGAAATCGACGAATTGTTCGGCGAGGATATCGGCCGGCTCGTCGAAGGCCTCACCAAGCTGAAGAAACTCGACCTCGTTACCAAGAAAGCCAAGCAGGCCGAAAACCTGCGCAAGCTGCTGCTGGCGATTTCAGACGATGTGCGGGTTCTGCTGGTCAAGCTGGCTGATCGACTGCACAATATGCGCACGCTGGAGCATATGCGCCCCGACAAACGCGCCCGGATTTCCGAGGAAACCATGGAAATCTATGCGCCGCTGGCTGGCCGCATGGGCATGCAGGACATGCGCGACGAGCTGGAGGATCTGTCCTTCCGCTATATCAATCCCGAAGCTTACGAGACTGTTACCAAGCGGCTGGAAGAGCTTTCCCGGCGCAATGAAGGGCTGATCAAGAAGATTGAAGACGAATTGAGCGATCTTCTGGTCGCCAACGGTTTGCTCCAGGCCTCGGTGAAGGGGCGCCAGAAGAAACCCTATTCGGTGTTTCGCAAGATGCAGTCCAAATCGCTGTCCTTCGAGCAGCTTTCGGATGTCTACGGTTTTCGCATCCTGGTCGATGGCGTTGCGGCCTGCTATCGGGCGCTTGGCATTGTCCATACCCGCTGGCGGGTGGTGCCTGGCCGGTTCAAGGACTATATCTCGACGCCGAAGCAGAATGATTACCGGTCGCTGCACACCACCATCGTCGGCCCGTCGCGCCAGCGTATCGAGTTGCAGATCCGCACCCACCGCATGCATGAAATTGCCGAGTACGGCATCGCCGCCCACGCGCTCTACAAGGATGGGGAGGGCGGTGGCGAAGGCGAGTTGCTGTCGCGCGAAAGCAATGCTTATTCCTGGCTGCGTCATACCATCGAGGCTCTGGCGGAAGCCAACAATCCGGAAGAGTTTCTTGAGCACACCAAGCTGGAACTGTTCCAGGACCAGGTCTTCTGTTTCACTCCGAAGGGCAAGTTGATCGCCCTGCCGCGCGGCGCCACGCCGATCGACTTTGCCTATGCCGTTCATACCAATATCGGCGATACCACTGTTGGCGCCAAGATCAATGGCCGGATCATGCCGCTGGTCACCCGCCTGGCCAATGGCGACGAGGTGGAGATCATTCGCTCCGGCGTGCAGGTGCCGCCGGCGGCCTGGGAAGAGATCGTCGTCACCGGCAAGGCCCGCGCCGCCATCCGCCGGGCCACCCGTATGGCGATCCGCAAGCAATATTCCGGCCTCGGCTACCGAATCCTCGAGCGCACGTTCGAGCGCGCCGCCAAGACCTTTTCCCGCGAGATCCTGAAACCGGTTCTGCACCGGCTGGGCCATAAGGATGTCGAGGATGCCATCGCGGCAGTCGGTCGCGGCGAAGTGTCATCGCTTGATGTGCTGCGCGCCGTATTCCCTGATTACCAGGACGAGCGCGTTACCGTAAAGCCTGCCATGGACGATGGCTGGTTCAATATGCGCTCGGCCAGCGGCATGATGTTCAAGCTGCCGCAAGGCAAGAAGGCGTCTGACGCCGCAAAGCCTGCCGATGGCAGTCTTGCGGAGGAGCTGGATCCACTGCCGATCCGAGGGCTGGCTGGGAATCTCGAAGTGCATTTCTCCGCAGCCGGTGCCGTTCCCGGTGACCGGATTGTCGGCATCATGGAAGACGGCAAGGGGATCATCATCTATCCGATCCAGGCGTCTGCCTTGCAGAAATACGATGACGAGCCGGAACGCTGGATCGACGTCCGCTGGGATCTGGATGAGGCCAACAAGTCGCGCTTCCATTCCCGCATCCTGATCAACGCCATCAACGAGCCGGGTACGCTGGCCAAGGTGGCGCAACTGATTGCCGGGCTGGACATCAATATCCGGCTTCTGTCCATGATGCGCGTCGCTGCCGATTTTACCGAAATGGCCTTCGATCTGGATGTCTGGGATCTGCGTCAACTCAACCAGCTTTTGTCCCAGCTGAAGGAGCTGGATTGCGTGGCAACCGCCAAGCGGGTTTATGATTGAGGCTTGGATTGCCAATTTCGATTGAAATTATGCTGCCGATACAAAGCGTTACAGCGTCATAGGTGTGTTTTATAGCGTGCACGGCGCTGTAAATGATCACTGTCCGCTTCGTCGGTGCCGCCAATGTTTCGACATCGGAGCCGTGTTTCTGATCAAATTTCGTGCAGTTTCTGGCTAAATTCCGCGGTTTTTAATGATGCCATGCATTATGCGCATGGCTGGCAACGCGCCTTGTCTCTGGTTCTTTGTGCAGTGCACTCGTATATTGAGGTCATCGAAACAAATACAGAGAGATAAGACAATGTTTGGTCCTATTCGCAAATTTGCCCGCGCCCTGCGCGTCCCGACTGCCCAGGAACGTGAAATGGCTTACCTGAACGCTGCCCATGACCGCCTCGACCTGGAATATCGCCAGCGCGAAATCGATGGTGGCCTGTTCCGTCGCATCCGTTAATCGCTATACGCCGGGCGCATGGCTGACCTGTGAAATCAGCTATGCCGGGTGAAGCGGAATTGGATGATGAAAAAGATGGTCGCGGTCTTGCCGGGGCTTGTGAATGAAAGACGAGGCAAATCCAGCCACGTCGTGTTTCCTGATACGGGACCATCATCTTTGGGTGGTCTCGCCGACGAACGAGATGCGTTCGGGTGCTGCTTGATATCAAATCAGCTCATATTAAATTTTTATTCCTGATGTTTTTCCGGGAATAAGCTAGCCTCCGTAACCGTTATATATCTTGGCCAAGTGTTTAACTTGGATTGCTTGGTTTATCGGCTGCGCATCGGCAGCATTGTGATGAAGACCGACGACCCCGACCTATGCCGCCTTTTTCTCGTAAGGCTCGTTTCTCAACGATAATTGTCTGATCCGTGTGCGCTTCTGTCGTGTTATCGGGACGCAAGCGCGTGATGCAACGGTTTTGCCGTTGCCGGTTCGGCCTGAAACGACTAGAGAAACGTCAGACTGACGAATTATGAAAGAGACCGGCGTGACGGATAAAGTCGAAAAGAAGCAGAATGCCCTTTGGGAGAACATCAAGGTCATCATTCAGGCGCTGGTGCTTGCCATGGTGATTCGCACCGTGCTGTTCCAGCCTTTCACCATTCCGTCCGGCTCGATGATGCCGACGCTGCTGGTGGGTGATTATATCTTCGTCAACAAGTTCTCCTACGGCTATTCGAAATATTCGCTGCCTTTTTCCCTCGATCTGTTCTCTGGCCGTATTCTGGCGAGTGAGCCCAAGCGCGGCGATGTCGTTGTCTTCCGCTTTCCGCCCAATCCTGACATCGATTATATCAAGCGCCTTGTCGGCCTGCCGGGCGACCGTATCCAGGTGACCGATGGCGTGTTGCTGGTAAACGGCAAGCCGATACCGAAAGTGCCGGACGGAACCTTCACCTCCGATTACCGGATGGATGCTGGGCGCGACGTGCCGGTCTTCCGCGAAACGCTGGATAATGGCGTCAATTACGACACGCTGGATGAAATCCAGAATTCGGCTGGCGATAATACCCGTGAATTCACCGTTCCCGCCGGTCATTACTTCATGATGGGCGATAACCGCGATAATTCCGCAGATAGCCGTTTTGATGTCGGCTTCGTTCCGGCTGAAAACCTCATTGGCCGTGCGTCGGTGATCTTCTTCTCGCTTGGCAACAACACGTCCTTCCGCGAAATTTGGAAATGGCCGTCCAATATGCGGTGGGACCGTTTGTTCAAGGTTGTTCAATGAAGGCTCCCAAGGCCCTGACTGCTGAGGAACGCGAAAAAGTGGAGGCCGTGATCGGCTACCACTTTATCGGCAAGGAGCGGCTGGATAAGGCGCTGACCCATTCCAGTGCGAGGCCCGCTAAAGGTAGCGATTATGAGCGCCTGGAATTCCTGGGCGACCGGGTGCTTGGCCTTTGCGTGGCCGAGCATTTGTTCAAGGTGTTTCGCGCTGCCACAGAAGGCGAGTTGTCGGTGCGGTTGAATCAATTGGTCAGCGCGGAGACCTGTGCGGCGGTGGCCGATGAAATTCAGCTGCATCGCTATATCCGCACCGGTGCCGACGTCAAAAAGCTGACAGACAAGAATATGCTGAATGTGCGGGCCGATGTGGTGGAAAGCCTGATTGCCGCCATTTATCTTGATGCCGGGCTGGAAGCGGCGCGCGCCTTCGTGTTGAAGTTCTGGGCTGAGCGTGCCTCAAGGCAGGATGCCGGTCGGCGTGACGCAAAGACCGAGCTACAGGAATGGGCACACGCGAAATTTGCCGTGACACCGGTCTATCGGGTTGCGGACCGCTCTGGACCAGATCATGATCCGAGCTTCACGGTCACGGTGGAAATCGGCAAGCTGGAGCCGGAAACCGGAATTGACCGGTCGAAGCGCGCCGCAGAACAGGCGGCGGCGACCCGGTTGCTGGAAAGAGAAGGCGTGTGGACGAGATCCGCCGCCTCAGATTGATTGGATGACAATGACCGAGCATGAAAACCAACCGGCTGGCGATGGCCAGATCGCAGACACCGTCGCTGGCACCGTGGCCGAAGATGCAGCTGTTGTTCGGCCAACCCATTCTGGCTTCGTTGCCTTGATCGGTCCCACCAATGCCGGCAAGTCAACCCTGGTAAACCGGTTTGTGGGTGCCAAGGTGTCGATCGTCAGCCACAAGGTGCAGACGACGCGCGCCGTCATGCGCGGCATCGCCATCCATAACAATGCGCAGATTGTCTTCATGGACACGCCCGGCATTTTCAAGCCACGCCGCAAGCTGGACCGCGCCATGGTGACATCCGCCTGGGGCGGGGCCAAGGATGCTGACGTGATCCTGTTGCTGATCGACAGTGAACGCGGATTGCGCGGCGATGGCGAAGCCATTCTGGAAGCATTGAAAGATGTGCATCAGCCGAAAATCCTGGTGCTGAACAAGATCGACCAGGTTCGTCATGAAGACCTGTTGAAATTGGCCTCCACCGCCAACGAGGCGGTGAAGTTTGAGCGTACCTTCATGATCTCAGCCACCAACGGTTCCGGTTGCCAGGACGTGATGGATTATCTGGCCGATTACCTGCCGGAAGGCCCCTGGTATTATCCTGAGGATCAGATTTCCGACCTGCCGATGCGCCAACTGGCGGCGGAAATCACCCGTGAAAAACTCTTCCTGCGCCTGCATCAGGAATTGCCCTATTCTTCTCATGTCGAAACCGAGAAATGGGAAGAGCGCAAGGATGGCTCGGTCAGGATCGAGCAGGTGATCTATGTCGAGCGCGACAGCCAGAAGAAGATCGTGCTTGGCAAGAATGGCGATGCCATCAAGTCGATCTCCACCAGTTCGCGCAAGGAAATGTCGGAAATTCTCGAACAGACGGTTCACCTGTTCCTGTTCGTGAAAGTTCGTGAAAACTGGGGCAACGATCCCGAACGGTTCCGCGAGATGGGCCTGGAATTTCCGAGGGACTAAACGCTTTTCGCTCTATCCCTTGATCCGGTTGGCGATAAACTTTGAAATCGACGGGCCGAGCGCCAGGATCATCAGAAAGCGTGCGGTTTGCAGGGCCAGCACGAAGGGCAGGTCCACATGGGTGGTGGCGGCAATGATCGCCACCGAATCCAACCCGCCCGGGCTGGTAGCGAGATAGGCGGTCAGCGGATCGACGCCGAGCAGATACCACAGCAGAAAAGCCAGACAGCCGCCAAAGGAAATCAGGATCAGGATCGACAGGGCAACCTGGGGTGCAGCCTTGGCGGCATGTAGCAAAAGACGGCGGCTGAAGGCCAGCCCGATGCGCCATCCGACCATGGCATAGGCCACGGCCAGCAGCCAGAGCGGCAGTTCGATCTTCACCAGCCCGAAAGAATTCAGCACGGCCATAACCAGCATGGGCACCAGCATCGTGCCTGCCGGGATTTTCAGATAGTGACCAGCGGCAGTGGCCGCAGCGGTAATTGCCAGCGTCAGGGCCAGCGCTTGCCAATCAATTTCAGGAAAAAACACCAGGGGTGGCGGCTCCGCTCCGGCGATATTGAAAACGAAGGCCGCCATGGCCGCCGCCGCCGAGGCCACGCAGACCACCCGCAGATATTGCATGAAGGCAACCAGCCGCGTATCTGCGCCGTAAGCTTCCGCCATCAGCACCATGGCCGAGGCCGCTCCGGCGGAACTGCCCCAGACTGCCGTGGTTCCCGGCAGAACCTGGCGCTTCGCCATGATATAGCCGAGCAGTGAACTGAGTGCGATCACCGACAGCGTCGCGCCGATAAACAGCGGCCAATCCTGCAAGAACCGCCGCAAGATATCGCCATTCAGCGATTCGGCGATCATGCAGCCCACCAGCGCCTGGGCGGCAATATAGGGTGGGCGCGGGAGGGAAAGTCTTGCGCCATTGGTGGCAAACACGATAGCGGCGATCATCGGCCCTAGCAGAAGCGCTGCCGGGAAGCGGACATATTCCAAAGCCCCAGCCACCAGCAGTGACAAGAGCAGTAGTAGCATCCATTTAAGCGCGGACGGAAGCGTTGTCAGCCGGCCATCGCCCAAGGCGGGTTCGGTGTTTTTCGTGTCCATTGGGGTCATGTCATGCCGTCTTGCGGGATTTGAACCAGGGATACGGCGTTGAAGTGAAGTCTGCCGCAGGTTGAAAGGCCGGGTTGTTGTATAGGGTGATCTTCTCGTCAACGCCATGCGAAATTCTGGCGCGAAGGCTCTCGCATGGCTGCTATGCTGCCGGCGGCCAAGCGCGTAGCTGGCTTGCAGCGGGATCGATGGACGGATGTTGATTTTTTATGGGCGAAAATTATCGCTCTGGTATAAAAACAATCCATGGAATGGACCGATCAGGCAATAGTGTTGGGTGTACGCAGGCATGGCGAAACCAGCGTCATTGCCGAAATGATGACATTGGCGCGGGGCCGCCATCTCGGTCTGGTGCGGGGCGGGCGATCACGCACCATGCAGCCGGTGTTGCAGCCGGGCAATGTTGTGGAAGTTACCTGGCGGGCGCGGCTGGAAGAACATCTAGGAGATTTCCGCGTCGAACCATTGCAGTTGCGGGCTGGTCATCTGATGAGTTCGGCCACGGCGGTCTATGGTGTGCAGGCGCTTGCGTCTCTGCTGCGGCTGCTGCCGGAGCGCGAGCCGCATGGGCATTTGTATGAAGCGATGAATATTATTCTCGATCACCTGCATGAGCCAGCGTCGGCAGGCGAATTGTTCATCCGCTTTGAACTGGCAATCCTGAACGATCTTGGTTTCGGCTTGGACCTGACGGCCTGCGCAGCCACCGGTGGGCGTCAGGATCTGGTTTTCGTCTCGCCGAAAACGGGAAGGGCGGTTTCCTACGCCGCCGGTCTGCCCTATGCGGATCGCCTTCTTACTCTTCCGGTTTTCCTGCAACCGGAGCCGTTCGTCGGCAAAAACAAACAGGCCGATGCGCAGGCCCTGCAACAGGCCTTCCGGCTCACCGGTTATTTTCTACAAAGACATGTGTATGAACCGCGCGGGCTCACGGCTGGAGCCGCGCGCGATGGTTTCTGTCAGGCGGCGCTGAAAGCCTTGGAGACGCCGGATGAGATTGCGCTGGGTGGAGCTGCCCCGAAACCGGTGAGGGTGCCATAGGCATTCTCGTCGGATTTTTTCATATGCGTGCGGATGGCGCGTTGCAGTTCGGTGACATTGCTGTAAACGCCGCCGTCCAGATCGATGACTGGAAATTTCACGGCGATGAACTTGACCCGGTTGCCTTCCGGGACGCTGATTCCAACCGGCACACCGGCATATTCGATAACTTGTTTTTCCATAGTCATATCCCCGCCCGCTTTGATACGCAGGCCAATAGTCGATCAATTGTGGTGTCTTGTTTTAAGAACGCGTCACATTCGACAGCAAATGAAAGACATCATCATAACGCCTCTCACGCCAAGCGGGCATAGATGCGAGGAGCGCGCCGCATGGTGCGATAGTCTGCGCATATGCTTTACCTCCTTGCCAGGGAGCCGGTTATGGAACCGGCTCTAGATTGAACACGTGTCGGTGGATTTCCTGTCCGATTGACAGATCCTGGTAGCGTGTAGCGCCACCTTCTCGACAGCGTTGAAGGTAAGATCAATGGGTCGATCCGTCAATGGCGCTCCAATCAAAAACAAAATATATTTTTGTGATCGATTGAATATGAAGGTTTCATGGCAAAATGAATCCCACATGCCCCATTTCGGAAAATAGCGTTCGCATTGCGGCAAAATCTGCGCAGTCGCAAAAAGCCAGAAAAAATTCCCGTTAAAATTGAAATATTGGACTTTTATGCAAAATATCTGTCGGTTAAGAGAACGGTTTACCGGCGTTTCCTAAGTTCGATGCCTTCCGGTCGCCTCTCCAGCACCTCGACAGTATCGCCAAGGCGCAGTGTGCCGATGGCGCGGGGAACAGCGTTCCAGCCGAACAGCGGACCGGGAACGCGCTTATCGCCTGACATTCGAAGCCGTCCCATGGCAGCAAGCGGCGAGGGGCCGGAGCGCGATCCAGTCTTTTGATCTTGTGTTGTCATGATACAGCGGGTGCAGGGCTTGACGAGATCGAAGCGTAATCCGCCGATGGCGATGCTGGCCCATTGGTCTTCCTCCCAGGGCAGTGCGCCGTCGATGACGATATTGGGCCGGAAGCGGTCCATGGCAACCATGCCTTCCCCATGGGATTCCATATCGGCATTCAGCGCGTCGAGCGAGGCTATCGTGGTGATCAACACCTGATAGCCATCGGCAAAGGTGACGGGCGTGTCCGGTCCGGCCCAGTCTGCATTGGCCAGGCGCGAGGCCCGTTCATCGAACAGAACTAGTTCGAGCGGCCTGCCGAACCATTGCGACAAGGTGTCGTTGACGGCGGGATCAGCCAGGGCCGAATCAACCAATGACCGCCAGACCGTGACCGATTTGCGGCTGGTAAAACTTTTCAGTGACAGGCTAATGCTGCGACCGTCATCGAGTTGCAGTTGTAAAAACTCCCCATCCAGACGCACATCCAGCCGGGCCAGTTCCGGCAGCTCTCGTTGGGTGACGAAATGCCCTGAGGGCTCCACCAGCATCAACTGGCGGTCGCGGCAAAGACCCTCGGGACGAATGTCGGCTTGGCCCAGGGCAATGCCGCGCGCGCTTTTTAGAGGATAGATGCAAAGGTCGGAGAGAAACATCGAATCAGATCTCCTCAAGAAAATCGCTGAAAATTGCCTGTAGGCGGGTATGGCGCTCGTGCGCCATATGTTGCCCGGTCGGGGTCTGGAAGCCATCCGCCAGCTTGAAAAGCTTGGTCTGAAAATGGTCGATGGCAAAGCGCTTGTCGTCCAGCGGGCGTTGTAAGGCCTTCGGATCGGCTGGATCGTAAAGGCCGGAGCCTAGCCGCCCGGCAATGTAGAAACAGCGCGCCGCCCCGACTACCCCGATGGCATCCAGCCGGTCGGCATCTTGCAGGATTTTTGCTTCCAGTGTTTCGGGTGCAAGATTGGCTGAAAAACTATGGGTGAGGATTGCGTGGGATACCGCTTGGATGCTGCTCGCTGGCCATTGTCTGTCGTCAGCCAGGATTGTTTCAGCTTTCTTTGCGGCAAGGCGGGACGCATCCGCACGGTTGGGTGCGTTCTTTTCCATGGGGACGCAATCATGCAGCAGCACGGCAGCGACAAGAACCTGACTGTCGCCGCCTTCGATCGCGTGAATGCGCATGGCGTTTTTGAACACGCGCAAAATATGGGCAGCGTCATGCGAGCCGTCATTGCCCTCAATGGCATGCGGCAGGAGCCATTTGGCAAGATCGTCATGAGGGGCGAAGGCTGTGGTGATCATCGGGGCATCTTCTCGCAGGGAATCAGTCGGCTCTGCTGTATCATTGCCCAAATCCACTGAGATTGAAGGATAAATCCACCCTCAAAATCGCATGATTTTGCCCTGGCCTCCGCGATGGGTAAAACAGCAAGCAAGGACGCAATTTTTCCTGATCCTGCGGGGCTATGCCTGAGCGTTTTTCAATCCAACCTTCGGAACCCCCGGTATTCATGGGGGTATTCTTGAGCTCATACAAATTATCACCTATAACAAATGCCTTTTGACGAAAGGCCCCAAATCACGATAGTCAACGCTCAGCGCCTTCCTGTCTTGCGTGTAAATGGCGCTATAAAAATAGAAACAACCTAGACAGGGGTTTTCAATGACGAGCGTTTCTTCAGCGTCTCTTTCTTCCGTATCGTCTTACAATGTAGGATCGACATCCAGCCTGGACACCAATGGCGATGGTGTCGTTTCTGCGGAAGAACAATCTTCAGGCTCTACCAGAACTCAGGATCCGACCGTTCTGAGCGACAGTGCCGCCAACAGCACATCCTCGCAGCTTTCCAGTGACCTTATGGCGATGGAACTGTCCCGTGGCGACACGACGTCCACCGACCAGAATGCAACCAAGTCCATCGACACTGATAGCGATGGAAAAGTAACCAAGGAAGAATTTGTCAATGCACGTCCGGAGGATGTGTCTGAGGAAGATTCGACCAAGATGTTCGAGGCCATTGACTCGGAAGATGCTGGCTATGTGACCGAAGACCAGATGCAGCCTGACGGTAAAATGCCCCCTCCGATGATGATGGGCGGTATGGGTGGTATGGGCGACATGCAGAGCCTTAGCAGCATGATGTCCGGTGACAGCAGTGGTAGTGAAGACAGCATGTCCATGGATGATGTGTTCAGCCAGATGAGCTCGGTCATTAATGCCTATCGTTCCGCTGGCGGCACTGCCGACGAAACCGATACGACCGGACAAACCGCCGCTGCCTGACGGGTCACTATCGCACCCGGCCATCCCGGTACAAGGCTTTGGGACTGATCGTTCTATGCTTGAGACTGGGAAATCGTTATAGCAGCCATGAGGCTGAATGCTGCCCAGGAGGGCCGCTACTTGCAAACAAACGGCATGGAGACATGATGCCTATGCCGATTGAACCCATTTCGGGCTTTACAAATCTATTTCTTCTTTATTCCCCTCAACGCTGATTTATAGATCCCTCGGATCGAGCGCTCATCCGTATCAAGCAGAGCTGGAAACTGGATCGGCTGCTAGAATTGGCAGCACAAACGGCGCATTGCCATCGGCATCCTGGCCACGGCCTAGTTTTTTCATCGCCGCAACGAAGCGCCCCCCGCGTGAAAGCAAGGTATCGGCAATCTCCACCATCCTGATATTGGGCGTTGCAAACGGCGACGCGGCCCGCAAGCCTAGCGCCAGCGCTTCTTCGTCCTGTTCGGGATGCAGCGCGAGGCTGGCAATCAAGGCCGCGGCTGGAGAGCGTGATACCCCCATCCAGCAATGGATCAGCAGCGGCGCAGTCTGGTTCCAATCCTTCACAAAATGAATGATCTGTTCCACATGCACATCTTGCGGAGCGATGAGGTCGCCTCTACCGGCAAAGGTAATATCGTTCAGCGCAAGCGTCAGGTGCCGGCCCGGTGAAATCACTGCGGGGCGATGAAAATCCTGCCCCTTGGCCAGCAGGCTGATCATTTCTTTCGCCTTATGGCGCACCGCCATCTCGGCAAGGCGGGCCAGCGGACTGACGATGAAATAGGTCATGGCGCACCCGGACCGGATTTTTTGTGTTTTTCTGCCTCACGCAGCCGCTCGATGGCGTCAAAACGATCCGCGAATTGCCGCTGCGCTTCAATGGCTGGCATAGGGCTGAGCGGCAGCATGTCGGCGGTTATATGGCGCGGCTGGCCGAAGATCCGCACGGCTTCCGCGCTGGTAAATCCGGCAAGCTCGGTGGCCTCGAAATAGGCGGCGATGCTATCGGCTTTCTTGATCAGGCTTTTCAGGCTGGCCGTGGGATGCGAGGGCAACCCAAACCGCAGATGGATGGCCGCCTCCAGCCGCTTTTCGACCAGCTTATAGCCGCCGCCCACCACCGCCTTGAAGGGCGAGATCATGTCGCCGATCACATATTCCGGGGCATCGTGCAGCAAGGCCATTTGCAGGTCGTTGGCATTGTATTTGCTATTGCAGCGGCGAAAAATCTCTTCAACCACAAGGCTGTGCTGGGCCACGGAAAAGGCATGGTCGCCAACCGTCTGGCCATTCCAGCGGGCGACGCGGGCCAGGCCATGGGCAATATCGGAGAGCTCGACATCAAGCGGCGAAGGATCGAGAAGATCGAGGCGACGGCCCGACAGCATCCGCTGCCAAGCCCGCGCCGATATCGGAGGAGGGGCGGCGGGCATGTCAGTCCTCGTCTGACGCGGCAGGAAAATCCAGGCCGGTCCAGGCGGGCAGGTGCAGACGCACGGCTTGATCACCGGCCAGAATAGGCGTGCCGTTTGCCATCGCATCGCCAGCGCGGTCAATACGCAGGATCGCCAATCCGATGGTGTCCAAAACCGTGCCGAGTGTGCCGAGTGGCTTACCATCTGCACGAAGCTCGGTGCCGGTTGCAGGCAGGGCTGTGTCAGCAGAAACGATGGCGATCCGGCGGCGGGCCATCTTGCGGTGATGCATACGCGACACCACTTCCTGCCCGACATAGCAGCCTTTCTTGAAGGAGACGCCGCCATTGAGGTCAAACAATACGTCGTGCGGATAGGCATCCTGAAGCGGATAGTCGAGCCCCGCTTCGGCCACCCCGGCCTTGATTCGCAACGCTGTATAAAGCCTGATATCATCCACAGCCGAGTTGACGCGACCCGGCACGCGCCAGACCGTTTCACCAGCAGCAGCGAAACGACGATCCTGAAAAGCTCCGGCCGGCACGTTGTCCCAGATAACCGTTACTCCGGAAAATTCAGCGGGGGTTAGGGTCACGGCGGCGCGCAACTTGTAGAGCGTCAGGCGGCGCAGCAGGGCCTCCTGCTCGTCAGATGCCACCTCCAGCAGATAACCATCGGCCAGCGGATAAACCAGCATGTCAAACAGGATCTTGCCCTGGGGTGTCAGCAACGCCGAGGGTGCGGCTTGCCCAGGTTCGATAAGGCCGAGATCCGCTGTCAGCAAATTGTTGAGAAAATGCGCGGCCTCTGCTCCAGCGACCTTTAGAAAAGCCCGGTTTTCAAGAAAAACGGCTGGCATGAGACGATCCAATCACATCTTACGAAACCACGACGGCATTGGGCGAAGCCGTGGATTGCACATTTTTCTCGTCAGCAAAATCGATTGCCGCGAGGTGAGATACCTTGACGCCGTTTGCCTTGTCGGGAAAAGCGGGTTGGGCTTTTCCCTGACAACTTTAAGGCAAACATTCGGCCATCAATCGCCTGCCGTGAAGAATTTCCATTTGCCGTCGGGTGCAATGCCGATGCGGAAGAAATTGTAATTGCCAACTTCCAGCATGTTTTCAAAATCGCCCGCTGTCACCAGCCGCAGCAATTCCACCTTTTCCGGTGGGGTCAGCGTTGTCAGCGGCTTTTCGGCGAAATAGGGCCAGACATAGGCTTCCTCCGGGGTGCCGGCATTGACATGGACGAAGCCGGTCGACAGCACGTCCAGCATAATGGCCAGAACTTCAAGGCCATCGGGATCGCCGGAAACACTCTTGATCGTCTGGATCGGGTCGCCATTGTCATTGCCAAGCGCCAGAGCCGTCGGATCGTTGCCGCCCGCCAGAAGCGCGCGCAACCGTTCCGGATCGCCAGAGGCTGCGGCTTCAACCAGCTTTTCGCGCAGTTTGCGCACCGGTTCAGGCGCCTTGCTGATATCGTAGATCACCTCAACAGGCGTGTGCGGGGCCGCTTCGGCAGCCGCACCCTTCGCCTTGTCGGCGGGTGTGGCCTGCTGTGGTTCGGCGCTGGGGGCGCTCTTCGGGTCGGAGGTGCTATCGGTTGGCAGGCCCGGCTGCTGACCGGTTTGCGGTTGCTGCCCCTGCTGCGCCGCATCCTTCGCGCCGCCCTGTAATTCCGACAGAGCGAAACTGCTGCCGGGAAGAGCGACAACGGCAATGCTTGCCATCCAGCCGCAGACCAACATTGTTTTTACATTGTTCTTGAGACCGGTTGCTTTTGCTCCGGTCTGGCATGCCTTGCGCATCTTATTGCCTCTGAAACTTACTGAACACTTCGCTTGGGAGAAAACTCACCGGCCAGCATGCGGGCGCGCAAAGACTCCAACATGGCTTCCGCACCATCTTCACCATGAATGCGGATGGTTTCGCGCATGGCAAGTGCAATGGCCGCATCGGCAATGATTTCCGGTTCGATGCCGTCAGCCATGCCATCGGCCCAGGCCTCGTTCTGATATTCGAGGGCAGCCTGCATCTTTTCATGAACGATCATGTCGTCAATCTCGTTGCGGCGTGGTTCCATTCTGCATGTCCTCGAAGCGATACTTACTCAGCTGTTAACGACTCTATCAGTGTTTTATCAAAACGACACGGGCGAATGCTAAATCGGATGAATTATTGGTTAATTTCCAAAGCGCGCCGTCATTTCCCGAACAAGTGTTGCGCCTTCAGCACGATACTGGCTTTCTGCCACCCGAGCGGCAGAAGTGCAAGAGGGATGCACTGCGGCAAAGGCCCGATAACCACGGTTATAGGCGGCTGTCAGCATCTGTTTGCGGGCCGGTTCAGTGCCTGCATCGAGTGCGATGAGCTTTTCGGCCGCAGCCCGCCATTCCTGCTCCGGCTGGCCCGCGCAGAGATTGCGCAGATAGGTCACGGTCCCCAGGATTTCCGAGAGCCGGTTCAACTGTCCGTCATAGGGCGTTGCCTCTTGCGCAGGCGTTGCAGTCTCCCCGGGCAGCTTTGCTGGAGGCGTAACACTTGCCGCCGCCGCAAGTCCCGCCATAAGGACGGACACGGTACAGAGGGCAGGAAAAAGCAGGATTGGTCGGGTCATACATGTCCGTGGCATATCCGGCGGGTTCGCCGGGATTAACGTCAACCTTATCACGATTCCCGCCTTCGTTTACGCTGCTTTACCGCACACCACCAGCTTTTCCACGCAGTCGCGCACGCTGGGTGGCGCGGGCAGATCCAGGATTTCTGCCGGGCTATACCAGCCCAGCGCAGCGGCGTCGCTTTGGGCGACCGCTGCCGCCGCTGGATCGTCCAGGGTGACGAGGAAAACAGAAAGCCGGAAGTGATGATGACTGGGACCGCCCGGGTCCGGGTAGAGGTCGTAGCTGGCAAACAGACTGGGCGCATGGGCCGATAGTCCGGTCTCCTCCTTCAGTTCGCGCAAGGCGGTCTCTTCCGGTGTTTCGCCAGGTTCGCCCCGTCCGCCAGGAAAGGCATAGAGATCGGCGGCTGGTGGCTTTGACCGCTTGACCAGCAGCAACTGGCCCTGGCGGATGACGATGACGGAAGAGGCGGGGGCGAAAAAAGCCGGGGCGGGTTGCTCGGTCATACGGCTACTCGTTCTCTTTGCTGACCCGATGCATCAGGCAGACTGCGGTTACAAGGTCGCTTGACGATAGGCTCTGTGACTGCGAAGACAAGACCATGTGTGGACGTTTTGCCCTGACCGTGACACCTGACGAGATCGTGGAGGCCTTCGGTCTACACGAACTCGAGGCTTTTCCGCCGAGGTTCAATATTGCTCCAACCCAGCCGATCTTGACGATTGGTAATGGGGAGATGCCGGTGGTGGGCAGCAACCTGCCGAGCAGGCGGGCGCTGCTGGTGCGCTGGGGTTTTCTGCCCGGCTGGGTGAAAGACCCGAATGATTTTCCACTGCTGATCAACGCGCGTTCTGAGACGGCGGAAAAGAAGGTGTCGTTTCGCGGTGCCATGCGCCATCGCCGTGTTTTGATCCCGGCCTCCGGCTTTTACGAATGGTATCGGCCAGCAAAGGAAAGCGGTGAAAAACCGCAGGCTTACTGGATCCGCCCCACCCAGGGCGGTATTGTCGCGTTCGGTGGTCTGGTCGAAACCTTTGCCGCCGCTGATGGATCTGAAATCGATACCGGCGCCATCCTGACCACCAGTGCCAATCGCTCCATTCGAGCGATCCATGACCGCATGCCTGTCGTGATCGGCCCGGAGGATTTCGAGCGTTGGCTGGATTGCAAGCGCCAGGAGCCACGCCACGTGGCTGACCTGTTGAAACCGGCAGGCGAGGACGTGTTCGAAGCCATTCCGGTTTCCGACAAGGTCAACAAGGTCGCCAATACCGGCCCGGATGTGCAGGTCCGCGTCGAAAACCCGATGCCGAAAGCCGAGCCTAAGCCGCCTTCTGAACAGCTATCACTGTTTTGAACGGTATTGGAAAAGGACGTCCTCAAGCGACTTTCTTGATCGGCGCTCGCTTCAACATCAGAGCGGCGGCAATCACCGCTTTCAAACCGATTGGGCGGTAATTGTCGCTCAATTCCGGTTTGGCCGGTTGCGGGGCTTCTTTGGCTTGCAGGAGCGCGGGGGTTTGCAGGGGGGCGGGCATGATGTTCTCCAAAGTGTTTCCATTGCGGCCTGTCAGGTTTGCTTGCAACCTGAGGGATACGCATTTCCCTTGTTTCAGTCTGTCCTTATCGAGAAAATCGGATTGCGTTTTTCCCGTGACAAACTCCAGAACAGTCCTTTTTGGGCTGCTCAGGTTTAGAGATCATGACACTTTCGTGAACAATGCAAATTAATTTAAATCAAAGACTGCTACTTTTCGTGAGTCTGTTTTACAATTTCCGGTTTTAAAGGCCTCGATCCATTCCGGCGCCGTGATGGTCGTCGTGGTCTTCCATGACGGTCAAGGTTCCGTATTTCCGCTTCCAGGCACGGGCGCCGAAGGGCAGGGAGAGGAGATAGACAATGACCGTCACCGACAGCACTTCCCAGGTGAAGCTCATCAGCAGGGCGACATAAAGCACCACGGCGATCGTCAGGGGCAGAACCAGATCGCGGCGGACCTTTTTTTCAGATTTGCCGGACCAGACTGGCAAGCGGCTGATCAGCAGGAAGGCGATCAGCATCGTATAGGCTGAGGACGCAAAGGCAAATCCGGGCGTCGCTTCCACACCCAGAAAGCCGAGGTAGATCGGCAGCATGACCAGAAGCGCGCCAGCCGGTGCCGGAACGCCGACGAAATAGGCGTTTTGCCAAGGGGCTTTGATGGCGCGCTCGTCCATCACGTTGAAGCGGGCAAGCCGCAGGCCTGCTGATATCGCAAAGATCAGCGCGGCGATCCAGCCGAAGGATCGGGCCTGATCCAGAATATAGACATACAGAACCAGACCGGGCGCCACGCCGAAATTGACGATATCGGCAAGCGAGTCCATCTGTGCGCCGAATTTCGATGTGGCTTTCATCAGGCGGGCGATGCGTCCGTCGATGCCATCGAGAAAAGCGGCGACCAGCACCATGCCGACCGCAAGCTCGAAACGTCCTTCGAAGGCCAGGCGGACGCCGGTCAGACCGGCGCATATGGCCAAAACGGTAATCAGGTTCGGAATCATCAGCCGCAGGGGAATTTCCCGCAGCCGAGGCCCGCGTGAAGCCTCGTTGACCTCCTGCTGGCCCGGCTGATTCTCATCCGCCTGTGTTTTCGGTCCCTCATGCTCTTGCGAAGGGTGTGCCTGATGCTGCGGCGTGTCGCTGTTCATGGCTGACCTGTCTCCGTTATGGCTTGCAAAAATCGTCTCAGCTGCGGCGGCTGATGACTGGGCCCTTTGCCGAACCATATTCTGCGATCACGGTTTCACCACCAATCGAACGCTGGCCAACCGCGACGCGGGGCTCGGCGCCGGCTGGGAGGTAGACATCCAGTCGCGAACCAAATCGGATCAGACCGAAACGTTCGCCAACCCCGAGCGCCTGGCCCGGCACCGACCAGCACAGGATGCGGCGGGCCACGAGGCCTGCGATCTGCACCACGCCGATGGCGCCGCGCGGGCCGTCGATGACCAGCGAGTTGCGCTCATTGTCGGTGCTGGCCTTGTCCAGTTCGGCATTCAGGAAACTGCCTTCGCGGTAGACAACCTGGCGGATTGCGCCGCGTACCGGGGCGCGATTGATATGGACATCGAAGACATTCATGAAGATCGAGATGCGTAACATCGGGTCGCTCGACAGCTGCAACTCTTCCGGCGGGATGACCATCTGGATCATCGACACGCGGCCATCGGCTGGGCTGACCACCAGATCGTCATCCTGCGGGGTGAGGCGCTCCGGGTCGCGGAAGAAATAGGCGCACCATAGTGTCAGCAGCAGGCCGACCCAGAACAGCGGCTCCCAGATCCATCCGAGCACCAGCGACCCGACGAAGAAAGCGCCGACAAAAATATAGCCTTCCTTATGCACGGGGACGAGGGTATTGCGGATCGTATCGAACAAGGACATCGGTAGGACTTCTCCTGAAAACTCTATTGATGACGTGACTACCGCGAAACGTGTTCAGGGGCAATGCCGGGCCTTATTGAGGTCCCGCACGGGAAAGCCGCCGCACTTTTATACATGCCGATCACACAGCAGGCGGCAGGCGCGTGACCACACCGAGATCGTCGCTTTCGCGCACCTGGCGCAGATGCTCTTCTGCCTGGGTCGCCTCCCGCTGCCGGTTCCACATCGAGGCGTAAAGGCCGTTTTGGGCGAGAAGTTCCGCGTGGGTGCCACGCTCGGCGATTTCGCCCGCTTTCAAAACGATGATTTCGTCGGCGCCGATCACGGTCGATAGCCGGTGGGCGATAACCAAAGTGGTGCGATTTTGCGATACAATGTCTAGGGCAGCCTGGATATCCTGCTCGGTCGTGGTGTCGAGCGCCGAGGTCGCCTCATCGAGAATGAGGATAGGCGGGGATTTCAGCACGGTGCGGGCGATGGCGACGCGCTGCTTTTCGCCGCCCGACAGTTTCAGGCCGCGCTCACCGACCATGGTCTTGTAGCCCTGCGGCAGTTCACGGATCGAGCGGCTGATCTGGGCAATGTCGGCGGCGGCTTCCATCTCGGCGTCGCTGGCCTCAGGCCTGCCATAACGGATATTATAGGCGATGGTATCGTTAAACAGCACCGTATCCTGCGGCACCATGCCGATGGCGGCGCGCAGCGACGTCTGCGTGATATCGCGGACATCCTGCCCGTCGATGCGGATCGCGCCCTGCTGCACATCGTAAAACCGGTAGAGCAGCCGTGAAATTGTCGATTTGCCAGCGCCCGATGGGCCGACGACGGCCACTGTCTTGCCCTCCGGCACGGTGAAGGAAATTCCCTTCAGGATCGGCCTTGCCGGGTCATAGGAGAAATGCACGTTTTCGAAGGTGATAGCGCCCTTGGCGATGGCAAGCGGCTTCGCATCAGGCGCGTCGCGCACTTCCGGCTCTACCGCCAGAAGATCGAACATCTGTTCGATATCGGTCAGGCCCTGGCGGATTTCGCGGTAGAGCATGCCAATGAAATTCAGCGGCACGGAAAGCTGCAACAGCAGCGCGTTGACGAAGACGAAGTCGCCGATGGTCTGCTCGCCGCGCTGTACGGCCAGCGCCGAAAACACCAGCATCACCGTCATGCCCACACCGAAAATCAGCCCCTGGCCGAAGTTCAGCCAGCCGAGAGAGGTCCAGACCTGGGTGGCAGCCTTTTCATAGCGGGCCATGGAGGCATCGAAGCGGCGGGCCTCCATGTCTTCGTTGCCGAAATATTTGACCGTTTCGAAATTCAACAGCGAGTCGATGGCTTTGACATTGGCGTCGGTATCGCTGTCATTCATCGAGCGGCGGATGGCGATGCGCCAGTCCGAAGCCTTGACGGTGAACCAGACATAGACGGCGACGGTGACGGCGGTGATCGCCAGATAGGAAAACCCGTAGCCCCACCAGAAAATCACCGCCGTCAGGGCAAATTCGATCAGCGTCGGGATGGAGTTGAGAATGGTGAAGCGGACGATGGTCTCGATGCCCTTGGTGCCGCGCTCGATGATCCGCGACAAGCCACCGGTCTTGCGCTCCAGGTGGAAGCGCAGCGACAATTGGTGCATGTGCAGAAAGGTTATATGCGCCAGCCGCCGCACGGCATATTGGCCGACGCTGGCAAACAGCGCGTCGCGGAACTGGTTGATGCCCATCTGCACGATGCGGGCCAGATTATAGGCAAT
The DNA here is from genome assembly GCF_013426735.1 of Agrobacterium vitis. NCBI lineage: Bacteria > Pseudomonadati > Pseudomonadota > Alphaproteobacteria > Hyphomicrobiales > Rhizobiaceae > Gillisella > Gillisella vitis. The sequence continues at coordinate 2,967,656 of NZ_AP023272.1, read as the reverse complement.
CACCAGCATCACCGCCGACAGCATGAAGGCAGGCAGCACGCCCGTCGCATCCATCTTGCCATTGAGCGCATCAGTGGCCCATTTGAAATAATAGGGCACCAGCATCAGGACCAGCTTGGCGATCACCAGGAACAGGCTTGCCCAGACCACCCGCATTTTCAGATCGAGGCGCTCGGCTGGCCACATATAGGGCCAGAGATTGACGATGGTGCGCCACGGATTGCTGCTTTCGGCCGAAACCGTTTTGACTTTCTGATGCATGCTCTATGTCCTGCGCGCGGGCTGGTGGAAGCGCGGTCGGTTTCCGGAGAGCCACCCTGAGAGGCGGCACAAAAAAGGCGACCCTGGGGCCGCCTTTGGTCGTCGCTGATATAGGCAATATGAGCGAGAGAGGCAAGGACTGGACGTGTTCAGCCCAGTCCTTGACGGTGTTTCAGCCTATCGCTTGTGCTCCCGCATCCATTTGCGGTGGATTTTCTCGGCCTCGTCATCCGGCATGGATTGATCCGGCACGGTGAAGGTCTGGCCGGGCTCGATCAGGTCGGGATTACTGATCTGTTCGGCATTGGCGACATAGATCGTCGTGTAGCGTACGCCCTGGCCATAGACCCGCCGGGAAATCTGCCAGAGCGTATCGCCCCGGCGGATGATCACCGCATTCTTGCTTTCGGTCAGCGGTGCCTGGCTCAGCACTGGCGGCGATGTGCCATCGGTTGGTGCGAGGGCTGGTGCCGGGTTTTGCGTCGCTGCGGCTTGCGCTGCGGCAATTTTGGCCGGCATGGGTTCCAGCGCCGCATCGACAAGCGACTTGAGGGTCGGCAAGGCATTGGCCATCGCCGTGACCGAAGCGGTCGGCACTTGTTTGAGGACCACCAGAGCCTTGTCAGCCTGGTCTGCCATGCGCGCCATGAAGGCGCTGGCGGTCTGGTCAGTGCTGGGGGTCGGGCGGAAATCCGCAACCGCCTTCAGAGCAAATTCCAGCGCCGAACGCGATGCCGCCAGGCTTTCCAGCGTCGGTGTCTTGCCATCGGCAAACAGGTTGCTGAGCAGCGTGAAGGACTTCGCGAGTGTATCGCGCTGCCGGTCGAACAGGTTGCTATCGACGGTGGCCGGGCTGACGGTGCTGCTGGCGGCGCCGGGCTGGGCTTCCGGTGCGACAACCGCAACCTGATCGCCTTCCGGTCGGTTGAACGGCACGGACGCGCGCAGTGTGACCCTGCCATTGGCATCCTTCAGATCGACGCTGATGATATGCTGGCCGACGGAAAGCGGCATCTGGCCTTCGACCACGAAATGCCCCTTCTGGTCGACATCCGCCGAGCCGATCTGCTTGCCATCGGCATAGGCGGTCACGGTGCGGCCCTTCTGGGCATTGCCTGCTACGAAAATTTTGTCGCCTTCAAGCTCGACCGCGGTGATCTGTAAATCGGCAGCGGACAAGGATGGGGTGGACGCAGATCCAGGCGTCGTTGTGGGCGTAGCAGCGGCGACGCGCCCCTGTTTGTCTACACCATTGATCTGTTCCGCAGCCTGTGGCTGGCCCTGATCCTTTGGCGGGACTTGATCCTGTTGCGGGCCACTGATCAGCCGGCTGGCTTCGCCGGGCTTGGTCACCATGGCCAGCACGTCACCGGATGGGTCGGCCGGGACGGAAACCGTGGCTTGCTCCTCAGACCCGATGGTCTTGCCTTCCTTGGTCGTGGCTTTCAAATCCAGAGAATGATCGCCGGGTGACAAGGGCTTGTCGAGCACGATGGCGAAGTCACCGTTTGGAGAGGCGGTGGCACTGGCAATATTGTTGGAGCCGTCATGGACCTCGACCTTGGCACCCGGTGCCGCACTGCCGGCGATGACAGTCGAGCCGTCTTTTTCAACACGCAGCACGTCAAAACGCGGCATGTCTGGATCGATAGCCACTTCCGGTTCGCCGCGCATGGCCCGACCGATATTGGCGATCATGGCGGCGGCATCCTGCGGGGAGGCGGGCAGTTTGGCGATCAATTGCAAGGCATGGGCTGCCGAGGCCTTGGCCTTGGTGAGACTGTTTACAAGGCCTGCTTCGATTCCGGCGGGAAGATCGGCATCCGATAGGGCTTTCAGGGCTGTCAATGCAGCAATACGGGCTGTGGCGTAAAGTTCGGGTGCCGGGGTTTTCTGATCGGCAAACAGATTTTCCAAAGCGGCCACCGATTGCTCTGCGGCCTTGGTCAGACGCTGCATCTTGGCGGCGGCCTGGCCATCGGGGGCAGGCGTGGGTGAGGACGGCCCGGACGCTTCGGGCGTCGCCGCCTGTTCAGCCGGGGCAGCAGGTGTTTCTGCTGTCTTCTTTGTGCCGCCAATTTGCGGAAGCACGAAAAACACCATCAATACTGTCGCAATGGCAAGCACGCCGAGAGCCAGCCAACCGGCACGGTTTTTCATAGTCCAACGTCTCCGGGCGGATTATTCCGCCATATCCCTTGAAACTGATAGAGCGCCATGGGGTATGAATACCCCATGAAGGACGCTCAAAAGTTCTGTCCCCACTGCATGGCCCATGCTCAAAACCGCAGACCGCTGCGGTACTACGGATTTGGCATTTCCATCGGATTTTCCAAAAATCGCGTCCCGCATTTTGGTCCGATCTCTTACATCCATTGGGATTTAAGAGTTTATGCAGTAACGTTTCCTTAATCGCTGCACAAGCGATGAACCCGGTTTGTTCATAGGCTTCCTGGAGTTTTCGTTAATTTTATTGACGTCAGCGGGCCGCGATGGCCATTCTAAACGTATGACAGAAAACCATTCTTCGATTCGATCCATCTGCGTTTATTGTGGCTCACGGCCCGGGCGCGATCCCGATTACATGGCTGCGGGCCGCACACTTGGCCACTCGATTGCCGCTCATGGCCTGCGCCTCGTCTATGGTGGCGGCACCAAGGGCATCATGGGTGCCGTTGCCAGCGGCGTGCTGGATGCGGGTGGCCAAGTGACGGGCATCATACCCGAATTTCTGGTCGATATGGAAGCCACACGCCATTCTCTTGGTCAGTTGAACGAATTGATCATCACCGAGGATATGCATCAGCGCAAGCACAAGATGTTCGAGCGCGCCGATGCCTTCGTCACCTTGCCGGGCGGTATCGGTACGCTAGAGGAAATCGTCGAGATCATGACCTGGGGCCAGCTTGGCCGCCATGAAAAGCCGATGGTCTTTGCCAATGTCAACGGTTTCTGGGACCCGATGCTGGAGCTGATCACGCACATGCGCCAGGAGGGCTTCGTCCATACCGGCCATAAGGTCCAGCCGCTGGTGATTGACGAGATCGAGGCCATCGTGCCGACGATTGTCGATCGCTGGGAAGAACTCGGTCGCATCTCCGGCGATGCTGAGATGTTGTCAAAGCTCTGATCGGCGCCGTTTCAGCATCGGTAAGGTATAGATGACCAGTGCCACCCAGATCAGCGGGAAGGCAATGGCCTTGGCGGTGCTGAATTCCTCGCGAAACAGGAAGACGGCGATCAGGAAAATCATCGTCGGGGCGATATATTGCATGATGCCGATGGTGGAGAGACGCAGGAGCTTGGCACCATTGGCGTAGAGGATCAGCGGCACGGCCGTGACCAACCCGCTCAAGGCCGGTAGCACGGTATTGTTGAACATGCTGGCATCCGGCGACCCCAGGAAATGCGACTGTCCGGTCACGCCGAGATAGATCAGGTAGGCCAGGGCGAAAGGTGACAGCAGCAGCACTTCCAGCAGAAAGCCCTGATTGGGGCCAATCGGCAGCGTCTTGCGGAAAAACGCATAAAAACCCCAGGAAAAGGTAAGGCTGAGGGCGATCAGCGGCAGGCGTCCGGCATCGACCGTCAGGATAACGACGGCGACCACCACCAAAGCCAGCGCCGCCATTTGCGCCGGTTTCAGTTTTTCCTTCAGCAGCACGGCACCAAGCAGAATGGAAAACAGCGGATTGATGAAATAGCCAAGCGCCGTATCCAGCGCATGGCCTGCACCAATGGCCCAGACATAAATGCCCCAGTTGATGCTGATCAGGCAGGCGGTGATTGCCGCCATGCCGATCATTTTCGGATTGCGCAGCGCTCGCTTCAGGTCATCGGTGCGCCGCAGCACCAGAAGAACGAGACCGGCGACCGGAATGGACCAGAGCACCCGATGGGCGATCACTTCCATGGGCGGAATATGTGCGACTGCCTTCATGTAAAGGGGCAGAAAACCCCAGAGTAGATAGGCTGAAAGCGCAAAAAGAAAGCCCCGCAGGCTATCGCGGTTTTCGCCCGCTGGCGCTGCAACCTCGCTCATGATGTGTCCGATCCCATTGCTGTTTTTCCTGCCGATACGCCTTCAGGACGCAAACGGCAAATTCATTCCATTGAAGGATCAGTGAGTTTGGTGAATGCGACCATGTCAATGTTCGAAAACTGGAAAGCAGATCAAGACGGTTTTGGCTTATTCCGCCGCAATCCGCCCGGCCAATTGGCGGTTTTTCATCAGCTTATAGACAATGGCGTCCATCAAGGCCTGGAACGAGGCGTCGATGATGTTTTCCGATACGCCTACCGTCCACCAGCGGGCGCCGCTGGCATCGGTGGATTCGATCAGCACGCGGGTAATGGCTTCGGTGCCGCCATTGAGGATACGGACCTTGAAATCGGCCAGTTCCAGATCTTTTATTTCGCTTTGGAATTTGCCGAGATCCTTGCGAAGAGCAATGTCCAATGCGTTGACCGGGCCGTCACCTTCGGCGACCGACATCACCGTCTGCCCGTCGATCACCATTTTCACCACGGCTTCTGACACGGTTTTCAAATTGCCATTGCTGTCAAACCGGCGCTCGATCATCACCCGGAAGCTCTCGACGGCGAAAAACTCCGGCACGGTGCCGAGGGTGCGATGCGCCAAAAGTTCGAAACTGCCATCGGCCCCTTCATAGGCATAGCCTGTCGCTTCGCGCTGCTTGACGATCTCGATCAGCCGGTCCAGCTTCGGGTCGTCCTTGGCAACCGTGATGCCGCGGCGTTTCAACTCGTTGATGAAATTGGCCTTGCCGCCCTGATCGGAGACCATGACCTTGCGGAAATTGCCCACCAGACCCGGCTCCACGTGCTCATAGGTTTTCGGGTCCTTCAACAGCGCCGAGGCATGGATGCCAGCCTTGGTGGCGAAGGCCGAAGCGCCGACATAGGGAGCCTGATGGTTGGGAGAGCGGTTCAACAGCTCATCGAAGGCATGCGAGAGGCGGGTCAATTCCACCAGCTTTTCGAGGTCGATGGCCGTCTCGAACCGGTCGGCATAGGTCTTCTTCAGACAGAGCGTTGGAATGATGGTGGTGAGATCGGCATTGCCGCAGCGCTCGCCAATGCCGTTCAGGGTGCCTTGAATCTGGCGCACACCAGCCTCCACGGCGGCCAGCGAATTGGCAACGGCCTGGCCGGTATCATTATGGGCGTGAATACCCAGCGACGTGCCGGGAACACCTGCCTCGATCAGACTGGCAATGATCGTGCGGATTTCCGGCGGCTGGGTGCCGCCATTGGTGTCGCACAGCACCACCCAGCGCGCACCGGCCTCATAGGCGGTTTTGGCACAGGCCACCGCATAATCGGGATTAGCCTTGTAGCCGTCGAAGAAATGCTCGCAATCCACCAGCGCTTCCTTGCCCGCAGCCATCACGGCCTTGACGCTGTCGCGGATCGAGTCGAGGTTTTCCTCATTGGTGCAGCCAAGCGCCACTGCCACATGGTAATCCCAGCTTTTCGCCACCAGACAGATGGCATCGCTTTTCGATTGCAAAAGCTGGCTCAGGCCCGGATCGTTGGAAGCGGAAATTCCGGCGCGTTTGGTCATGCCAAACGCCGTGAAGCGGGCGCGGCTGGTGCGTTTCTTTGAGAAAAACGCCGTGTCGGTCGGATTGGCGCCGGGATAGCCGCCTTCGACATAGTCCAGCCCGAAATTATCCAGCATGGCGGCAATGGCAATCTTGTCTTCCACGGAAAAATCGATGCCGGGCGTCTGCTGCCCATCACGCAGCGTGGTGTCGAACAGGGTGATTTTTTCGCGGCTCATGAGTGCCTCCCAAAGGCCAATTCTTATGTGTTTTGGATTTTTCCGGCAAAACGGTCGGTGGCGCGGATCAATTGGTCGAGAATATCAGGTTCGCTCATGGCATGGCCTGCGGCCTCGACAATGTGCAAATCGGCATCCGGCCAGAGTTTGGACAATTCCCATGCATAGCGTAGCGGGCAGGGCATGTCATAGCGACCGTGCACGATCACGCCCGGAATGCCTTTCAGCTTATGGGCATCGCGCAGCAATTGTCCGTCTTCCATCCAGATCCGGTTCATGAAAAAATGGTTTTCCAGACGGGCAAAGGCGATGGCGTAATGGTCCTCGCCGAAATTTTCGATCTGCTGGATATTAGGGATCAGCGAAATCGTCGCGCCTTCCCACTGGCTCCAGGCGCGGGCGCAGGCGAGTTGCACTTCCTTGTCATCCCCGGTCAGACGGCGGTGATAGGCGGAAATCATGTCATGGCGCTCTTCGACAGGGATTGGCGCGATGAAGTGCTCCCAACGGTCCGGATACATCTCGGAGACGCCGAACTGATAATACCAGTCAAGTTCCGCCTTGGTCAGCGTGTAGATGCCGCGCAGCACCAATTCGCTAACCCGCTCGGGATGGGTCTGCGCATAGGCCAGTGCCAGCGTCGAGCCCCAGGAGCCACCAAACACCAGCCATTGTTCAACACCGATCATGTCACGCAAGCGCTCGATATCGGCGACCAGATGCCAGGTGGTATTGGCCTCCAGATGGGCATGCGGCGTGGATTTGCCGCAGCCGCGCTGATCAAACAGGATCACATCATAAAGAGCGGGATCGAACACCCTTCTCTGGTTGGGAGTGATGCCGCCACCCGGTCCGCCATGCAGAAACACCGCAGGCTTGGCGCCCCTGGTGCCGACCCGCTCCCAATGGATGACGTGGCCATCGCCGACATCGAGAAAGCCGGTCTCGAAAGGTTCGATCTCAGGGTAGAGGGTGCGCAACTCAGTCATGGGGCGATCCCATATGGGTTGGCCACTCGCTGGTGTCATGGTCCGGGTGTTGGTGGGTGGCGCCTGCCACTTTCGCCAGCCAGTCGGCATTGGCTTCGCTGGCCTCGACCGGTAGGGTGTCGAGGGCTGCAAACCATGGCATTTTGCTATCCAGATTGGCCTGTTCGACGGGCTTGACGCTGGCTGGATCGTCCAGTGAGCCGAGCGTGATGTTGATGAAATCGGCCTCAGGAATATCGAAAAACAGCGGCGTGCCGCAAGCGGCGCAAAAGCCGCGCCGTACCAGATCGGATGACTGAAACCACTGCGGGGTACCGCGGGTCAGCTGAAACAGGTCACGGCTGACCGAGCCGAGCGGCAGGAAATAATTGCCCGAAGCCTTCTGGCACATGCGGCAATGGCAGATATGCGGATTGCCGATTGGCGGTTTGCTGCTCATCGACGGTTTCACGGTATAGCGCACCGCGCCGCATTGGCAACCGCCATGTAGGGGTTGAACTTTCATGCGTCATCCTCCACTGGCCAGACTTGCGTGTCGAAATCCGGGTGCTGCCAGGATTCGATGGAGTCGAAAAACGCCTCGTATTCCGGGCTGTTATAGACCGGCTTTTCAAGCAGCGTATCGATCCACGGCAGGCGCTTGTGGTGATTGACCTGAATGGCAGGCTCAAAGGCGGCGGGATTGTCAAACGCACCGATGGCGATCTCTACCCCGGTGGGATGCTGGTAGGTTAGCGGCGTGCCGCATTTTTCACAAAAGCCACGCTTGACCTTGGCAGACGAGCGAAACAATTTTGGCTGGCCGCGCGTCCAGGTCAGATGGGCCTGATCGGCGGTAACAAAAGCGCCAAAAAAGCCACCGAATTGCTTTTGGCACATGCGGCAATGACAGATGGAAGGCCGCCCCAGCTTGGCCGCTTGAAACCGCACCGCGCCACACTGGCAGCCACCGGAAAAAATCTCGCTCATGGCTTTGCTCCGCTTTCGGTTGGCCAGGTGTCGGTATCGTGGTCGGGGTGCTGGTAGGAGACGAGGCCATCGAGGAATGGAAACTCATCAAGGTCTTCTTCTGTCGGATTGCCCGGCAATTCATGCAGGTGATCGACGAAGCCTATTTTCCCTTCTGTCCCGAATTGCTGCACCGGGGGCAGGGTGGATGGATCATCGAAAGCGCCTGCCGCAACCGCCATGCCATCCGGGGCCTCATAGGTCAGGGGTGTGCCGCAATCGCCGCAGAAGCCGCGCGACACGACATTGCTGGAGCGGAACATCTTGCGCTCGCCCCGTGTCCACTGAAAGTCTACCCCTCGCACCGAGACCAGCGGTGCATAATAGGCCCCGAACGCCTTCTGGCACATGCGGCAATGGCAGATCGATGAGTCTTTCAGAACGCCGTTGACGCGAAACCGGATGGCTCCGCATTGGCAACCGCCGGTGTGGATTGTCTCTGCCATGGCCTATTGCCCCTCATGTGCGGTTTCGAGCCAGTTTTCCAGTTTCAGCCCGGGTACGCGGGCAAATTCACGGGTATTGTTGGTGACCAGAACCATATCCAGCGACAGCGCATGGGCGGCGATGAACAGGTCGGTTGCGCCGATAGGTGTTCCCTGTTTTTCCAAGGCGGTGCGAATCTCAGCATAATGACGGCCCGCCAAATCATCATAGGCAATGACAGCGATCCTTTCCAAGACCCCTTCAACCAAACGAGTAAGCCGCTCGGAGCCTTTGCGCTGTATGCCAAACAGGATTTCCGACAGAACAATTGAACTCAGGCAAATATCGTCACGGTTGAGGCCATGCATAACGTCTGCCGCCCTGCCCATAGGATTTCGCACCACATCAGAGATAATATTGGTGTCGAGCATGTAGCGCGCGGTTATCATAAATCGACTGGTCTCGGCGGTGGTTCAATCAGATCAAAATCGGGAAAATCCTCCTCGATAGGCGGCTGACTACGCAGCCACTCGATCAGGTTTTGCTTCTTGTCGTTGACAGGCTCAATAATGATCCGGTCGCCTTCCTTGCGCATGATCACTTCATCGCCCGGAAATTCGAATTCCACGGGGATGCGGACGGCGCGATTGCGACCGTTCTTGAACACCCGCACATGTCTTTCCTGCTCCATACTCATATTTGCCTCCATCACTGGCATAGGCCTTAGCATATGCCAATCGAGTGCTCCATGCAAATCAGCGCTTGACCTCCCTCGTGGTCACGCATCTTCGCTTTTGTGACAAACGGCCTCGATATTGTTGCCATCCAGATCAAACACAAAGGCCCCATAATAGTCTGGATGGTAGTGCGGGCGCAGGCCGGGCGGGCCGTTGTCTTTTCCGCCGGCGGCAATTGCGGCGCTGTAAAACGCATCCACTTCCGCCCGGCTATTGGCCGTAAACGCAATGTGCTGATGATAGGCAGCGGGCGGCGTTCCTTCATGAAGCCAGTAGACGGGTCTTTCACGCCCATAGCCGCCCATTTTCACGCCGTTGGAATATTCCGCCGGCACCATGTAGAGCAGCGACGCGCCAAGCGGCGCAAAGGCCGCGTCATAGAAAGCCTTTGCACGTTCAAAATCGGCAACCTTGATATTCATGTGATCGATCATGGATGTCGCTCCCGCCTCGCTGCTCTGTTTGCGTTACCGCTTGACCTCCCAAGTGGTCACGCGCTCACCGGTGTCCTTGCTCTTTCCGTCTTTCAACTGAATGCCCTTTGCCAAAAGATCATCGCGGATCTTGTCGGCCTCGGCAAAGTTCTTGGTCTTCAGCATTTCGAGGCGCATCTCGACAAGGGCGTCGATGGCGGCAGAGAGATCCTCATTGACCTCCGCCTTCTTTGCCGTGAGCCCAAGCAAAGCGGCGCTGGCAACGAAGGCCGGAAGCCTGGATGGGTCGCTATTGGCCGCAGATGCAAGCGCATGAAGGGCCTGCACGGCGGCCACCGTGTTCAGGTCATCCGTCAGTGCATCCAGCACGCTTTGATCTGGTGCAGCATCACCTGCCTCACCAGTTGGCCATTTGGCAATCAGCCGCTCCGCTTCTTCCAATCGCTTCACCGAAAAATCAATCGGCTCGCGGTAATGCGTCATCAGCATCGCCAGCCGCAGCACTTCGCCCGGCCATTTCCGACCGCCGAAATTCTCTGTGTCCAGCAATTCGTTGATGGTGAAGAAGTTGCCATCGGATTTCGACATCTTGCGGCCTTCCACCTGCACGAAGCCATTATGCATCCACATATTGGCCATCACGCTGGTGTCGTTGGCGCAGCAGGATTGGGCGATTTCGTTTTCGTGGTGGGGGAAGATCAGGTCCAGCCCGCCGCCGTGAATGTCGAAAACCTCGCCTAGATAGCGCTTCGACATGGCCGAGCATTCGATATGCCACCCGGGACGGCCACGACCCCAAGGGCTGTCCCAGCCGGGTTCGTGATCGCTCGAGAGCTTCCACAGCACGAAATCACCGGGATGCTTTTTATGGGCCTCGACAGCAATGCGGATACCTGCCTGTTGCTCATCCAGATTGCGCTTGGAGAGCTGACCATAAGCCGCCATGGACCGGGTATCGAACAGCACTTCGCCTTCGGCCACATAGGCATGGCCCTTGGCGATCAGTGTGCTGATGATGTCGATCATCTGGCTGATATTGTCGGTGGCGCGGGGCTCGATGGTCGGTGGCAAGTTACCGAGTGCCGCCACATCGGCGTGGAACTGATCCGCCGTCTTTTGCGTCACCTTGGCAATCGCCTCATTCAGCGGCAGGTCGGGAAAATCCCTGAGCGCCCGTGCATTGATCTTGTCATCGACGTCGGTGATGTTGCGGGCATAGGTGACGTGGTTTTCGCCGTAAATATGCCGCAGCAGCCGGTAGAGCACGTCAAAGACAATCACGGGCCGGGCATTGCCGATATGGGCAAAATCATAAACCGTTGGGCCGCAGACATACATGCGCACGTTTTTGGGGTCGATCGGGGTGAAATCGACCTTGCTGCGCGTCAGTGTATTGTAAAGCTTGAGGCCCTCGGCCATGTCAGTCTCCCAGACGTGTATAAACCCGGCTGGACCGAAGCGTTTGTCATCTGGGACTTTTACAAGAGACGAAAACGGCCGGGCCAGCGAATGCGCTAGCGAATAATGATCCAGCAGATAATGCAGGTGCTCGTTTTCATGGCTGGCTTTATGACCCGACCCCGGTTTTTGGTCAACGGATTTTTGCGCCTTCTGGTCGGTCTCTGCCGGTTTTTACGTCGTCGTGAAAAATTTTTGCTTTATCCCATCGACAAGCGCACGCTGCGGCCTTGATTTCGGGCCATTCACCCGTTTGAAGATGGGCGCGAACTGTTGTTTTACATGCCGCCGCCGAAGGATAAGCCTATGCCCGGACCTGTTTTTGCCCGATTGTTTCAACGGTCTGCTTTAGGTCGGATGCTTGGCGCGGTCGCCATTTGCGCCCTGTCGCCGGTTACTGTCTGGGCGGCGGAGCCGGCTGTTGCCACCCAATGGGGGTCGGTGACCGCGCCGGAGGCTCCCTTAAATCTCTGCGCGACATTGACGGCTGGCCTGACGGCCAAGGACGGTTCCCTCGACCATGCCGATGTCGATGGCAAATCCCCCCATCCAGACCAGATGCGCTTGCAGGCTGCCATTGACGGCTGCGCGGGCGGTGCCGTCAAGCTTGTACCCGGCGCTGAGGGGCAGGATGCATTTTTGAGCGGACCGCTGACCCTGAAGAGCGGTGTCGTGCTGTGGATCGACAAGGGCGTGACGTTGTTTGCCTCCCGCGATCCCAAGGATTACGACAGCGGTGCTGGTGATTGCGGTACGGCCAATACCGCATCCGCCAAGACCTGCAAGCCGCTGATTATCGCCAAGGACACCAAAGGCGCTGGCATCGTCGGTGAGGGGCGCATCGATGGACGCGGCGGTTCGCTGCTGCTGTCCGGCGACAATGCCGGTAGGCGATCCTGGTGGGATGTGGCGTGGCAATCCAAGCAGGGGCTGATCCAGCATGTGTTCCGGTTGGTGGAAATCGATGGCGGCGAGAATTTTACCCTTCACCGGATCACGTTGTTGAACAGCCCGAATTTTCATGTGGTGAGCAATGGTGTGACGGGCCTGACGGCTTGGGGAATAAAGATCCTCAGCCCCAGTGCCGTCTATACCCGCCCGGATTACGCTTGCCCACCGGAGACCACGCCTGACAAGCTGACGCCTGCCACCTGTTTCACGCCCGATACGGTCAAGAATACCGATGGTTTCGACCCGGGCCAGTCCTCGAAAGTCGTGCTTGCCTACAGCGCCATCAGCACCGGAGACGATCATGTGGCGATCAAGGCCGGTGGTGACAGGCCATCGACGCGGATGACCTTTGCCCATAACCGGTTCTATTACGGTCACGGGATGTCGATTGGCTCCGAGACCGATGCCGGCGTGGACGGTATCCATGTCTACGATTTGGTGATGGACGGCCATGACAGCCCGAATGGCAATGGCCTGCGGATAAAATCGGACACATCGCGCGGCGGCAAGGTCACCAATGTGCTGTATGAAGATGTCTGCATGCGCAATGTCGCCTTCCCTTTGGTGTTCGATACCCGCTACTCGGACAAAACCGGCGACCGCATCCCTGATTTTTCCGGCATCACGGTGCGCAACCTGCGCTACACGGGCAGCACGACCGGCAGCGGTGGTCATGTGGTCCTGCGTGGCATCAGGGATGATGCGCATTATCAGCCGATTGGCCTTTTCCTGGATACCATTCAGTTCGACGGGTCCCAACCGCTCCTGGTCGGCTCTGCCGATCCGGCCGCAAAAGATCCGCCGCTCAATGCGCATGTCACGCTGGGGCCTGGTCCGGTCAGCTTTGCCGACCTTCTGAAGGCAGATCCAGCGCGCCGGGTGAAAACAGTCAATCTCGTGGATGCCAGTGAAGAAGATCCGGTTCCGCCGCTCGATTGCTCGTCGGCCTTCGTACCGTTCTCGAGCTTTTTGGAGGGGGCGCCGTTTTGAGCGGATGGTGTCGTAAAGAGACATAAATGGCAAACGCTTGCCTGCAATGGTGGCAGCTGGTCACAGGGACTGTCCGAATAACGTCATAATCTTCCGGTTAAGACGGTGGGCACCTAGCATTTTACTTGCTCTGATGGACCGAGATTGTTAACTGCGCGAGGGGCTTAATTCAAAGGGATAAGAATGCAGTTTGAAGAAACGAAGCTGTCGGGCGTTTTCCTGATCACTCCAAAGCGGTTTGGGGACGCGCGGGGCTATTTCATGGAAACCTTCCGCGCCAGCCTGTTTGAAAGCGAAGTGGGATCTTTCACCTTCGTTCAGGACAACAAGTCGTTTTCGGCCGAGGTCGGTACGGTGCGCGGCCTGCATTTCCAGTTGAACCCGAGGGCGCAGGGCAAGCTTGTTTCTTGTGCGGCTGGCGCTTTGCTGGACGTCGCTGTCGATATTCGCCAGGGCTCGCCGACCTATGGCCAGATGGTGAAAGCCGAACTGACTGCCGAAAACGGCTGCCAGCTTTGGGTGCCGCCGGGTTTTGCGCATGGCTTCTGCACATTGCAGCCCAATACCGTGATCAGCTACAAGGTGACGGATTATTACAGCCCAGATCATGACCGGGGCCTGTTGTGGAACGATCCGGCGCTGGCGATCGATTGGCCGGTGACGGAAGACAACGCCATCCTGTCTGACAAGGACAAGAAGCAGCCGAAGCTGAGCGAGCTTGAGACGAATTTCGTCTATAAGCCTTAAGCGCCTCTGCTTGGTGCCAGTCTGCTCTATGAACGCTAGGGGATATCGAAAATCATGCGCGTACTTGTAACCGGCGGTGCCGGCTTTATCGGATCGGCCGTTGTTCGCCATCTGGTGCTTGAAAAAGGCTATGACGTCCTGAATGTCGATAAGCTGACCTATGCGGGTACCTTGACCTCGCTGAAATCGGTTGAGGCAAATCCGCTTTACAGGTTCCTTCAGGCCGATATCTGCGACGGCCAGGCGATTGCCTCGGCTTTTACAAGCTTCAAGCCGGACCGCGTCATGCATCTGGCCGCCGAAAGCCATGTAGACCGCTCAATTACCGGCGCCAAGGATTTCGTCGAGACCAATGTGCTCGGCACGTTCACCATGCTGGAATGCGCCCGCGCCTATTGGCAGGGGCTGGAAGGTGCGAGCAAGGACGGTTTTCGCTTCCTGCATGTCTCGACCGACGAAGTTTATGGTTCGCTGGGCGATGAAGGTCTGTTTACCGAAACCACCCCTTATGATCCAAGCTCCCCCTATTCCGCCTCGAAAGCCGCTTCCGACCATCTCGCCAAGGCCTGGGCGCGCACCTATGGCCTGCCGGTGGTGGTGTCGAATTGCTCTAACAATTACGGCCCCTTCCATTTCCCGGAAAAGCTCATTCCGCTGATGATTATCAACGCGATGGAAGGCAAGCCTCTGCCGGTCTACGGCAATGGCGCCAATATCCGCGATTGGCTTTACGTCGAAGACCATGCAAGGGCGCTGGATATCATCGCCGAGCGTGGACAGATTGGCGAAACCTATAATGTCGGCGGACGCAATGAGCGACGCAATATCGACGTCGTTACCCGCGTCTGCGCGCTGATGGATGGCCTGCATCCGTCGGATACGCCGCATGAGAAGCTGATCCAATACGTGACCGACCGTCCCGGCCACGACGCCCGTTATGCCATCGACGCGACGCGGCTGGAAACCGAACTCGGCTGGAAGGCCCAGGAAAATTTCGAGACCGGCATTGAGAAAACCGTGAAATGGTATCTCGAAAACCGCTGGTGGTGGGAGCCGTTGCGCCAGGGCTATGACGGTAGCCGTCTTGGCCTGTTGAAAGCCGCGAGCAAATGAGCGGCGTGAAGCGCTATCTGGTGACGGGCCTGGCCGGACAGGTCGTTCAATCACTGCTTGAGAAAGCCAGCGATCGCAAGGATATCGACCTGGTCGCCCTGGGTCGGCCACAGCTTGATCTGGCCGATCCCGCGACGATTGAAGCGGCTGTGCTGGCCGCAAAACCCAACCTGATTATTTCGGCTGCCGCTTATACCGCAGTCGATCAGGCCGAAACCGACGAGGCCGCGGCCTTCACGGTCAATGGCGAAGGTCCGGGGGAATTGGCGCGGGTTGCCAAGGCGCTGGATATCCCGATCATTCATATCTCGACCGATTATGTCTTCGATGGCAGCAAGGCTTCGCCCTATAACGAGGCCGATCCGGTTGCGCCGCTTGGCGTCTATGGCCGCAGCAAGCTGGAAGGCGAACGCCGGGTGACAGCCGAAACCGACAATCACGCGATCCTGCGCACCGCCTGGGTCTATAGCCCGTTCGGCAAGAACTTTCTGCTGACCATGTTGCGGCTGGCTGATACCCGCGATGAACTGGGCGTGGTCGCCGACCAGATCGGCAATCCGACCTCGGCGCTCGATATTGCCGATGCGGTGTTGAAGGTGGCTGATAACCTGCTGTCGTCCAAGAACGGCGATCTGCGTGGCACGTTCCATATGACGGGAATGGGCGAGGCGAGCTGGGCAGAGTTTGCAACGGAGATCTTCAGGCTGTCGGCTGAGCAAAACGGCCCTTCGGCCAAAGTCAATCCAATCCCGGCCAGCGCCTACCCGACGCCCGCCAAACGGCCTGCGAACTCCCGGCTGGATTGCGCCAAACTGGCCAGAGTTCATGCTATCGATATCCCCGATTGGCGCGTATCGACGCAACTGGTCATCGACCGGTTACGCCGACCAGCCGCAGTTTAGAGTTTGTCTAGGGAAAACTGGTCGCCAGCTTTCCTCAAAAGACAACGAACACAAATGACGTGTCAGGAGTTTTATCAATGAAGGGTATCATTCTAGCCGGTGGCAGCGGCACCCGCCTGCATCCCATGACGCTAGTCACCTCCAAGCAGCTCATGCCTGTCTATGACAAGCCGATGATCTATTATCCGCTCTCGACGCTGATGCTGGCCGGGATTCGCGATATCCTGATCATTTCGACACCGAAGGATCTGCCGAACTTTCAAAGCCTGCTGGGTGATGGGTCGAAATGGGGGATTTCGCTGACCTATGCCGAGCAGCCAACGCCGGATGGCCTGGCGCAGGCCTATATTATCGGCGCGGATTTCGTCGGCTCTAATCCGTCCTGCTTGATCCTCGGGGACAATATTTTCTATGGCCATGGTGTCAACGACCTGTTCAGAAGTGCAGTTGCCGGCAATGACGGGGCAACCGTATTTGCCTATCACGTCAATGATCCCGAGCGGTACGGCGTCGTCGAATTCGACAAGGATTTGAAGGCCATCTCCATCGAGGAAAAGCCGCAGGCGCCGCGCTCGAGCTGGGCCGTGACTGGGCTTTATTTCTACGACAAGGATGTCGTTGATATCGCTGCAAACCTGAAGCCATCGGCGCGTGGCGAGCTGGAGATCACCGACGTCAACCGCGTGTATCTAGAACGCGGTCGGCTGAACGTGGTGAAGATGGGCCGCGGCTATGCGTGGCTGGATACCGGCACGCCCGACAGTCTATTGGATGCCTCGGAATTCGTCGCCACGCTGGAACGCCGTCAGGGCTTCAAGATTTCCTGCCCGGAAGAGATCGCCTATCGGCTCGGTTTCATCGACGCTCAGCAGTTGGAGGCGCTCGGCCTGCAATATGGCAAGAGCGCTTATGGGCAATATCTGCTGAAAAAAGTGCTCTAACGCTTTTAAACCGGACGCGTATCTGCAATACAGCGCCACGCACCTGAGAGGGTGTGGCGCTGTAACAGTTTATATATGCTGCATAATTTTTTCCTCAAATCGACTTTGATTTAAGGTTTATGCGGTAAAACGCGGGCAGAGGTCTCGTTGCGGTCGGTGTTGGCGTTTCAAAAGTGAGGCCCGGTGAAATATTGTATCGGCTGTGGAGCGCATCCAATGGTCTTATCGGTGGTGTGATGCGTTGAAGACCAGTGTGCGTGATGGACAGGATTCGACCGAGCTGGCGCAGGTATGCGCCGCACAGGGTCCGGCTGCCCGCCGTCTGGCCGATAAGCCGGTGATGATTTCAGTCCATGATCCCGACGGCTACCTTGGGCCTTCGCCGCGTCTCTTCCTTCATCGTCCCGGTCGGGTTCCAGCCATTCTCAAGCGTTCGCTGATCGTGAAAAACTCTGGCCGCTTCCTGGGATGGATGCCCGACGATCTGGACTCGATTGCCGTCGTCGCGACACCGGCAAAGGACCGGGTCAACGCAGTTCGGCAACCGACCGTCACGATCCGCACGCTGTCCATCGCCGAAGCTGTCCTGCGGGTGCTGATCCGCTGGCCCCATACCGCGCGGACCTTGCTCCGCTTGTTGGCGGCGCGAAACGTCAAAGGTGCGACGTTCCGGTTCCTCCGGCATTTCGAGGCTTTGTCGTCTCCCCGCTATCAGGATTGGCTTCGGCTACGCGATGAGGTGGACAGGCCACCTGCCATTTCTAGCAGCTCGGCGCCTCTCGTTTTGGTCAGTGTTATGGGAGCGGGTGAGGGGCGATCGGTCACGCGCAACAGCCTTGATCGGCAGACTTATCGCCAAGTTGAATTTGTGGATCTGGACGACCTGGCCGCTGGCCTGGCAAGCCGCGCGACAGAGAAGGATCTGTTCTGGCTGCTGGTGCCGGCCGGCGTCACCTTGTCGCCATCGGCGCTGCAATGGATGACCGACTGCCTGATCCAGAATCCGCTGGCGGCAGGGGTTTATTGCGACGAGGACCAGGCTTGCCGCAAGGGCGGGCCAGCTGTGCCGTTGTTCAAACCAGCCTGGAACCTGCCCTTGGTGCAAACCGGCTGGCTGCCGATGGACTGCGTTCTCTTGCGTCCTGCCTGTCTGCCGCAACCTGTCGATATCACCAGTTTCGATGCGAACCAACTCGCCATCCAGGCAGCAGCAGCGGGGGACATTCTTCATCTGCCCCGCGTTCTGGTTCACCGGTCCTCTCCGCGACCGGCTCTCACGCTATCGCGGCCCTTTTTGCGACCGGGAAGCTCTCGCCCGCCTGTCACCGTGATCATTCCAACCCGGGACCGGGCGGATCTTCTCTCAGCCTGTCTTGATGGCCTGCTGGGTCGCACCGATCATGGCGAATTGGACATTATCGTCATCGACAATGACAGCAAGGAGGATGCGACGCGCATTCTTCTCGACAGGATCGAGGCGGAGGGTCATGTGCGGCGCTTGCCGATGCCCGGCACCTTCAATTTTTCCAGAGCCTGCAATCTCGGCGTCGATCAGGCCCGGCATGACCGGATTCTGCTGCTCAACAACGATGTCGAGCCGCTGGAGCGCGACTGGCTTGGCGAGATGAATGCCGAGTTGGATGATCCTCAAGTCGGGGCTGTCGGTGCCCTGTTGCTCTATCCCGATGGTTTTGTGCAACATGCCGGTGTCACGCTGGGGGCGGGGTCCATCGCCCGCCACAGTTTCCATTTTCATGATCCTGACGGTGGCGAGGATCATGGCCTGTTGGCGCAGCGCCGCCATGTTTCCGCCGTCACGGCGGCCTGCCTCTTGACCCGCAAAAGCCATTGGTTACAGGTGGGTGGCATGGACGAAGCGAATTTACCGGTCGCCTTCAACGATGTCGATTACTGCCTAAAGCTGCGCCGCGCTGGTCTCGATATCGTCTGGACGCCTCATGCACGCCTTGTTCATCGTGAATCCGTATCGCGTGGGCGGGACGATACCGTCGAAAAGCGGCTGCGCTTTGCCGGAGAGGAGAAGGTAATGTTTGAACGCTGGTCCGACGTGATCGACAACGATCCCTGCTACAATCCGAATTGTTCGCTGAGCGCTGGTGATTTCGTGCTGGAAGCGGCACCGCGTGACCTGTCGGCAAGGAGTGGCCGTATCCGATGAAAAAACGCTGGTACTGGCCGGTTCTGGAGCAGGTTTTGCCGCGACCCCGCCTGCGGGACCAAGCGGATGGAAAGCCGCGCCGTCCAGTCAAATCGGTTCTGGTCTTCGGTCGCGTTCCAAACCCCACGTTCGACTATTATCTGCCCGTCCGCTTGAGTGCAGAGGGCATGCCTCCCTATCAGGTTCACGATATCAGAAAGCTTGACGGGGGCGCACTCGACCCCGATGGCGCATTTGTGGTGATCTGTCGCTATGCATCACGGCCCTTGCTGCGCTGGATCGAAACCCATGCCGACAAGCTCGCCGGCGTCGGTCTGCTACTGGATGACGACATCAATGCCGTCATATCCAGCCGTGACGCCGATATCGCCTATAGCCTGTTCCTGTGGTTTAGGGCGCTTTATCCGCTGCGGCGCCTGAACCGCCATCTCGACATTCTCTGGCTGTCCACACCGCAATTGTTCCAGGCGATTGGCGAACCGAAGGCCCGTATCCTGCCGCCAGCGCCTCCCATCAGCCTTTGGGAGCGCCGGCTGCACGCCGATGGCAGAGCGGATGACGCGGCCAGCCATGATAAGGTGGTGGTTGCCTATCACGCCACGGGCGTGCATGTGGCGGAACATCACTTCTTGAAGCCGGTTATCCGGACCGTGCTGGAACAACGCCCCCAGGCGGTGTTCGAAGTGTTTGCGGGCAAGAAGGCGCGCGCGATCTGGAAAGACATGAACCGCGTAACGGTGAAGGCACCAGTGTCCTGGCCACAATATCTGGTTTACGCGGGAAGGGCGCAGGTTGATATCATGCTGGTGCCTTTGGCGCCGTCCGAGGCGAATGACAGCCGGGCCTGCACCAAATTCATCGATGTCGCCCGGCTGGGTGCGGCAGGGCTGTTCTCAGAAGGCCTCGCCTATGGCGCCGAGGCTGATGATGCGCAACCTCGATTGCCCTATGATCAGGCTGCCTGGATCGCAGAAATCATCCGCTTGATCGATAACCCGGCGGAACGAGCCGAGGGAGCCGAGCGGATTCGCAGCAAAGTGGCCCTGATGGGGACGACTTTCGAGCCGCTATTACCGTAAAAATCTATTTCAATATTTTTGAAGATCGCAGCCGTCCAGGCTGTCCGCAATCGTGATCAGCCGTAGGGCGGATAATCGATGATCTTCTGTTCCCGGACGATAAACAGCTTGCCTGTTTCCGTCTGTTGCGGCCCGACCAGTGGCAACAGGGCTTTGGCGACCTCTGAGGGATGCGGCAGCGTGTCGGGGTCTTCGCCCGGCATGGCCTGGGCGCGCATCGCCGTGCGGGTGGCGCCTGGGTCAATGGAGAGGACGCGGAGCGGCAGGCGCTGATTTTCGGCAGCCCAGGTGCGGGCTAAGGCTTCAACCGCAGCCTTGGATGCGGAATAGGGGCCCCAGAAAGGCTTGCATTTATGCGGTGCGGCGGAGGACAGGATCAGGGCGCGGCCCTGGTCGGATTTGGTGATCAGCGGATCAATCGATCGGATCAGCCGCCAGGTGGCCGTGACATTGATGGTCATGACCTTTTCGAACACCTTGGCCTCGACATGGGCCACGGGCGAAATCGTCCCGAGCACGCCAGCATTGGCAACCAGAATATCGAGCTTGCCCCAGCGCTCGAAAATCGATCCACCCAGCGCATCGATGGCGCCCATGTCGGCGAGATCGAACGGCACCAGGGTCGCGCTACCACCTGCCGAGGTAATGGCGTCGTCAAGGTCTTCCAGACCCCCGACGGTGCGGGCGCAGGCAATCACATGCGCGCCTGCCTTTGCCAGTTCCAGCGCGGTGAAATAGCCGATGCCTCGTGACGCGCCGGTGACAAGCGCGATCCGTCCCTTGAGATCAACCGTCATGTCCGCTTCCCCCTCATCATCTCATGCAACGCCAAGAATCGGCCTCAGCCGTTGATAGACATAACCGATACCTTGCGGCCCATTTTCTCGCCTTCCTTGTCCAGGAGACGGGTCGGGTAGTCGCCAGTGAAATAGTGATCGGTAAATTGCGGATTGGCGGCATTGCGGGCCTCGCCGCCGACGGCCATGTACAGCCCATCGATGGACAGGAAGGCAAGCGAATCGGCGCCGATAAATTTCGCCATGGCTTCGGCGCCCGCATATTGATTGGCGAGCAGCTTTTCGGCATCCGGCGTGTCGATGCCGTAGAAATCCGGATGGTAGATCATCGGGCTGGCAACACGGATATGCACTTCCTTGGCTCCGGCATCGCGGATCATCTGGACGATCTTCAGCGATGTCGTGCCGCGCACGATGGAATCGTCCACCAGGACAACCCGCTTACCCTCGATCATCGCCCGGTTGGCCGAATGCTTCAGCTTGACGCCGAAGGCGCGGATCTGCTGTGTCGGCTCGATAAAGGTGCGCCCGACATAGTGATTGCGGATGATGCCGTATTCGAAGGGAATACCGCTGGCCTGGGCATAGCCAAGTGCCGCCGGTGTGCCGCCATCGGGAACAGGCACCACGACATCGCCATCGCAAGGGGCTTCCTTCGCCAGGTTCATGCCCATGGCCTTGCGGGTCTGATAGACGTTGCGACCGCTGACGACCGAATCGGGGCGGGCGAAATAGACATATTCGAACAGGCAGGGACGCTCGGCCTGGGGACGCGCCGGGCGGCGGCTGTCGATGGTGATCGAGCCATCCGGCTGGATCTCGCAGATGATCACTTCGCCATTTTCAACATCACGCACGAATTTCGCGCCGATAATGTCCAGCGCACAGGTTTCCGAGCAGAAAATCGGCTTACCGTCGAGATCGCCCATCACCAGAGGCCGGATGCCGATCGGGTCGCGGGCGGCGATCAACTTGGTGCGGGTCATGGCCAGCATCGAATAGCCGCCTTCCATCTGCCTGATGGCATCGATGAAGCGGTCGGCGGTGGAGCTGTGACGGGAGCGTGCGATTAGGTGCAGCACGACTTCCGTATCCGAAGTCGATTGACAGATGGCCCCGGTGGCAATGATCTGGCGGCGCAGCGTCAGGCCATTGGTGAAGTTGCCGTTATGGGCAATGGCGATGCCGCCTTCCTCCAATTCAGCAAACAGTGGCTGCACATTGCGCAACGCCACTTCGCCAGTGGTGGAATAGCGGGTATGGCCGATGGCGGCGGAACCCGGCAATTTTGCGAGCGTCACTGGATTGGTATAGTGGTCGCCGACAAGGCCCATATGCTTTTCGGTGTGAAACTGCTTGCCGTCAAAGGAAACCAGTCCGGCTGCCTCCTGGCCACGATGCTGAAGCGCATGCAGTCCGAGAGCGGTCAGCGTTGCGGCATCCTGATGGCCCAGAATGCCGAACACGCCGCATTCTTCATGCAGCGTGTCGCCATCGAGGTCTTCAAGGAAAGTCGAGGAAATAGACTGTTTCATTGCAGCAAGCCTTTGCTCGATACATGCGCGCCGATACGGGGCACGGGTGACGAAATGCAGTGAGGAGCGCCGATTTCCATCACGGGTGGCGCTCATTCTTTGTCTCTGCTCAATCCCTGGGCTCAATCCCTGGCAGGGTCTGATGGTCTTGAGCAATTCGGACAGGCCAGCTCTATATAAGCGCGCCTGCTATCAACGTCCAGAAGGCGGACGATATCAATTGGCTGGCGCGGGTGTCTGACCTGGTGTCTGGGCTGGCGCATCGTCTGCAGGCGCCTGGCCTTCAGCCGGTGCTGTCTGTTGTTTGCCGAGGATGCGGGCGCGCAGTTGCGGTTCGATATCGTCGGGCAGCACCGCTTCCAGCTTGACCACCAGCGCATCGAGGAACGGTTTCGACTTGGCATTGTTGACCCAGTCAGGCCGCTGCTTGGCATCGATCAGCCAGTTCCAGAAGGCCACGGCTACCACCAGCAGCAGGATGCCGCGCGCCGCTCCGAACAGGAAGCCGAGGGTACGGTCCAATGCGCCGATCCGGCTGTCGATGATGAAGTCGGCAATGCGCGAGGTGATAAACGAGATCAGGATCAAGGCAAGCAGGAAGACGCCACCGGCAGAGGCGGCAACGGCGATCCGCTGGTCGTTGGTATAATTCTTCACATAGGGAAGAATGAAAGGATAAAGATAATAGGCCGCCGCAATGGCGCCCACCCAACTGGCAATCGACAGGATCTCGCGTGAAAAGCCGCGGATCATCGCCAGCACGGCTGAAAACAGCACGACACCGATGACAATACCGTCGAAAATCGTAATGGGCATTCCGTTCAACTCCAGGACTAGGCCGCGAAGGGGTCGCCAGGTTTCTTGATCTTTCCGGTCCGGCTGTTCCGGCGGCCTCTCCTTACACCACGATGTCACGCAGTGGAAGGATCAATCCTTGCCGAGTTTGTTACACAAATGTGACTTTACGCCAAAAATCCTTCCGAACGGCCTGTTCCTGGGAGCTACCTCACCGTCCCAGCGAGACATAGTGAGAAAAGCCGTTCTTCTGCGCTTCATTGGCATTGAACATATTGCGCAGATCAACAAGAACAGGAGAGGCCATGACACTGGCGATTTCCTTGAAGTTATAGGTCTTGAAGACCATCCAGTCGGTCAGGATGACCAGAACATCGGCGCCGGTCGCGGCCTCCTTGGCTGTCTTGGTCATTTCGACGCCCGGCAACTGGCTTGCGGCGTCATGCGGGCTTGACGGATCGAAAGCGGCGACCTTTGCGCCTTTCGCCTGCAAGGCAGGCAGCATCACCAGGCTGGTGCTTTCGCGCATATCGTCGGTCTGGCCTTTGAAGGTCACGCCCAATACGGCGATTTTCTTGCCCTCGACATCACCGCCCGCGGCCTCAATCACCTTGGTGACCATATCGGCCTTGCGCTGGTTGTTGGCATCGACCGCCGAAGAGACGACCCGTGAGTCGATTCCAGCATCGGCGGCGGTTGCCAGGAGCGCGCGGGTATCCTTGGGAAAGCAGGAGCCGCCCCAGCCAGGGCCGGTATTGAGAAAGGCCCGGCCGATCCGCTTGTCGAGCCCGATGCCATGGGCCACATCCTCAACCGTGGCACCAACCGCTTCACACAGATTGGCCATTTCATTGATGAAGCTGATCTTGACGGCGAGAAAGGCATTGGCGGCATATTTGATCAATTCAGCCGTCTCAATCCCGGTGCTGAAGAAGGGAACGTTGCCGTTTAACAGCAGTGGTGCGTAAATCCGCTCCATAACCTCGCCAGACTGGGGTGTATCGACGCCAACGACGATCCGGTCCGGCTCCAGGAAATCCTTGATGGCGGCGCCTTCGCGCAGAAATTCGGGATTGGACGCAACCGCGATCCGCACATCCGGTGCGGCATTGGCCTTGGCAATTTCGAAGACCTGACGGTTGGTGCCAACCGGCACCGTCGATTTGGTGACAATGACGGTAAAGCCGGTCACGGCCTTGGCAATTTCGGTGGCGGCGGCAAACACATATTTCAGATCGGCCCGGTCCGAACCCGCCTCGGTTGGCGTGCCGACGGCAATGAACACGGCATCACGGTCCTTGACGCTTGCGGCAAGGTCGGTGGTGAAGGTGATGCGCCCGGCTGCCACATTGCGCTGAACCAGTTCATCCAAACCCGGCTCATAGATCGGCATCTTGCCTTGATGCAGCATTTCGATCTTGCGCGGGTCCTTATCGACGCAGATGACGTCATGGCCCAGCTCGGCAAAGCATGCACCGCTGACCAGGCCCACATAGCCGGTGCCTACCATGGTAATGCGAACGTTCATGAATTCTGCCGCTTTCCTGTCAAAGGGTGTGGGATGGGCGGGGGTGTGCAATGGGCCGGATTGCCCTGTGGTTCCTGTCGAACCATATCGACGATCTCTGGTTATATCGACCTTAGTTGCGGTGGGCCTTGAACCAGTCCGCCGCGGTTTTCACGATCAGGTTGATATCGGTATAGCGCGGCGTCCAGCCCAACAGGCTGCGGGCCTTGTCGCCGGAGGCGTAAAGAGCTGGCGCATCGCCAGCCCGCCTCGGCGCATATTTGATTGGCACCTGCGCGCCGACGGCCTCAGACACCGCTTCCAGCAAGTCCTTGACCGATGTCCCCTTGCCTGTTGCAAGATTGAAGGCACCGCTTTCGCCGCCCTTTTGCAGGTAATCGATCGCCAGGACATGGGCATCGGCAAGATCGCAGACATGGATATAGTCACGCACGGCGGTGCCGTCAGGCGTATCGTAATCTGTGCCGAACACATTGAATTCGGTCTGGCGCATGGCCGCCAGAACCGCCAGTGGAATGGCATGAGTTTCCGGATCGTGACGTTCGCCAAGATCGCCTTCCGGATCGAGACCGGCGGCGTTGAAATAGCGCATGGCCACCCATTTCAATCCATAGGCATGGCCGTAATCCTTCAGCGCCTGCTCGATCACCAGCTTGGAAAAGCCATAGGGATTGACCGGGCTCTGCGGGGCTTCCTCAACGATTGGCAGGCTTTTAACCTCGCCATAGGTGGCGCAGGTCGAGGAAAACACGATGGTGTCAACGCCGTTGCGGCGCATGGCGTCCAGCAGGCAGACCGAACCATGGATGTTGTTATTGTAATATTTTGCCGGGTCCGTCACCGATTCGCCAACAGCCGCGAAGGCGGCGAAATGCATCACGCATTCCGGCTTGTATTTGCTGAGAACCGCATCAAGCCTTGCGCCATCGGCAATGTCGCCTTGCTCGAACGGTCCCCATTTGACCGAATCCGCATGGCCGTGGACCAGATTGTCATAAACAACAGGCGTGTAGCCCGCCTTGGACAAGGCCTTGCAGGCATGGCTTCCGATATAGCCGGCACCGCCGACAACAAGGATATTTTTCATGACAATGTATCCAGATTGATGTTGGCAGCTCTAGTGTTGACAGTTCCAGCGTTGGCAGCCCTTATATTGACGGTGCGCCCCGTTTCCGCTGCGAAATACGGGATCGATCGCTCCAGTCCTTCGCGCAGCCGCACTTTCGGCGTCCAGCCCAGCAATTGCCCGGCCAGGGTGATGTCGGGACGCCGCAGCAGCGGATCGTCCTTTGGCAGCGGCCTGTCGATGATAACCGACCGGCTTCCAGTCATTTCCAGAATGATGTCGGCCAATTCCCGCACCGTAAACTCTCCGGGGTCGCCGATATTCACAGGCCCGGTGATCGAGGCGTCGGAGCGCATCAGCCTGAAAAACCCTTCGATCAAGTCATCGACATAGCAGAAGGACCGGGTCTGCGTGCCGCCGCCATACAGCTCGAGCGGAGCCTCTTCCAGGGCGCGAACGATGAAGTTGGAGACCACACGTCCGTCCTGCGGGTCCATGTTGGGACCATAGGTGTTGAAGATCCGAACCACCTTGATTTCAACGCCGTGCTGGCGGTGATAATCGAAACACAGGGTTTCGGCGGCGCGCTTGCCTTCGTCATAGCAGGCGCGAGGCCCTATCGTGTTGACCGCGCCACGATAGCTTTCCGTCTGCGGATGAACCTGCGGATCGCCATAGATCTCGCTGGTCGATGCCTGAAACACCCGTGCGCCGCAGGCAACAGCAAGGTCCAGCACGTTTTTCATGCCAAGCACATTGATCAGCATCGTGCCAACAGGATCGATCTGATATTGCGGCGGCGAGGCGGGGCAGGCGAGATTCCAAATCTCGTCGTAATTGCCTTGCGGCAAGGGATCGCGGACATCGGCTTTGATGAAGGACAGTTTGGGATTGGTCAGCAGAGGTTCGATATTTTTGCGCCGCCCGGTCTGGAGATTGTCCAGGCAGACCACATCACAGCCTTCGTCAAGCAAACGTGCGCAGACGTGGGAACCGAGAAATCCAGCGCCGCCGGTCACCAATGCCGTCCGTGTCTTTCCCATAGCGTCCTCTTGCAGTCCGTTGCCGTTCATGTAGGGGAAGGGGTCCGGCCCTGTCAATTCCAGGCCACAAGCAATCAACCGTTATGAGCGACAAGGGTCGCAACCTGCCCGTTGGTAGTGCGACCGAGCCCGGAATCAATCCTCATTGCCTTGCTGGCGCGATTTCAGTTTCGATCCGGCAATGCGTGCCACCAGATCCGGCAGGCTTTCGATTTCGCCCCATTTGCCGGTGCGTTTCGGCAGATCGACGGAGGAGGCGGGCAGCACGGCGGAGGAAAAGCCAAGCTTTTCGGCCTCTTTCAATCGCTGCGCCGTATGCGACACGGGTCGCACCGCGCCTGAAAGGCTGATTTCGCCAAAGTAGACGCAATCCGCAGGCAGGGCGACGCCAGCCAGTGATGAGACCAGGGCCGAGGCAATTGCCATGTCGGCGGCGGGTTCGGTGATTCGGTAGCCG
Organism: Agrobacterium vitis; assembly: GCF_013426735.1. Classification (NCBI taxonomy): domain Bacteria; kingdom Pseudomonadati; phylum Pseudomonadota; class Alphaproteobacteria; order Hyphomicrobiales; family Rhizobiaceae; genus Gillisella; species Gillisella vitis. The sequence continues at coordinate 2,940,414 of NZ_AP023272.1, read as the reverse complement.
CCCGCCACATTGAGATAGACATCGTGCTGGCCAAGCCTGACGCCGCAATGGGCTTCCAGCACGGCGAGAATCATCGCCAGACGGCTTGAATCCCAGCCGACCACGGCCCTGCGCGGCGTGCCAAGTGCTGTGGCGGCCACCAGCGCCTGCACTTCGACCAGCACCGGCCGTGTGCCTTCCATGCCGGCAAACACCGCAGCGCCTGGCGCTTTTTCATTGCGCTCGCCCAGAAACAGTTCCGAGGGATTGGCGACTTCGCGCAGGCCCCGGTCCGACATTTCGAACACGCCGATCTCGTCGGTCGGGCCGAAACGGTTTTTGACGGTGCGCAGGATGCGGTAATGGTGGCCCCTGTCGCCTTCGAAATACAGCACCGCATCCACCATGTGCTCGACGACGCGGGGACCGGCGATCTGGCCTTCCTTGGTGACATGGCCGACCAGAACCATGGTGGCGCCGGTCTGCTTGGCAAAACGAATCATCGCCTGCACGCCGGTGCGCACCTGCGTGACCGTGCCGGGGGCAGAATCGGCGGTATCGCTCCATAGAGTCTGGATCGAATCGATGATGACAAGATCGGGCCGTTTGCCTTCGGAAATTGTCGCCAGAATATCCTCGACATTGGTTTCTGCTGCCAGCAGCACATCGGTATCGGCGGCATTCAGGCGCTGGGCGCGCAGCCGCACCTGGGCCACGGCCTCTTCGCCCGAGACATAGACGACGCGATGACCCTGCCGCGACAAGGCGGCGGCGGCCTGCATCAGCAGGGTGGATTTACCGATGCCCGGATCGCCGCCGATCAGCACGGCGGAGCCGCGCACGAAACCGCCGCCGGTCGCCCGGTCCAGTTCCGACAGGCCGGTCGGAATGCGTGGCGCTTCCTCGATTTCGCCCGACAGCGAGGTCAGCGTTACCGCCCGGCCTTTCTTCGGCACCTTGCCGGGACCAGAGCCGATTCCACTCATCGGGTCTTCCTCGACAATGGTATTCCACTGTGCGCAACCATCGCATTTGCCAGCCCAACGGCTGTGAACCGTGCCGCAGTTCTGGCAGATGAATTGGGTTTTGGCCTTGGCCATGCATTGCCTTTCGCACGAGGATTGCACCATCCCAGCACCGCGATGCGCGCAGCAGGGTGAGAACAAAAAGTGAATACGTGCTATCAACTAAGAGAAATGCCGGGCCTATGCAAGAGGGCTAACGACTTATTCGGCCTCCAGATAATGCCGCTCGTAGCGCAGGCCAAGCCCGGTCAGCATTTCATAGCCGATCGTACCTGCCGCCCGGGCGACGTCATCGATAGGCATGTTCGTCCCGAACAGCTCGATATAATCGCCAGCGGCAATCGCTTTTTCCGGCACGTCGCTGACGTCGAAGATCGTCATGTCCATGGTGATGCGGCCAACCACTGGCACCTGGTATCCGGCGATAGAGCCATAGGCGCCCGGCAATCCGGTATTGCGCAATGCCGTGCCGTGGCCTGAGAGATTGCGCAGGTAGCCATCGGCATAGCCGACGGAGGCAATGGCCAGACGGCTATCGCGCCGCAACTGGCAGGTGGCGCCATAGCTGACGGTTTCTCCGTTCCTGGCTTGTCGAATCTGGAGAATGCGGGCCTCGGCCTTCACCACTGGGCGCATCGGGTTTGGCAGGCCCGTGACCGCTTCGCCGCCATAAAGCGCGATGCCGGGGCGGGTGAGGTCAAAGTGGTAATCGGGGCCGAGTAAAGTTCCAGCAGAGGCTGAAAGGCTTGATTCAATTCCCTCGAAAGCCGCGCTAACCTGATGAAAAGCTTGCAATTGCTTCTGGTTCATCGGCGAGGATGGGTCGTCTGCGCAGGCGAGATGGCTCAAAATCAGCACGGGCGAAAAGCTGGCCGGGCGCGAAACGTCAGCCGCCAGGAACAAGGCGTCCTCCATGCTGAGGCCCAGCCGGTTGAAGCCGGTATCGACATGCAGGGCGCAAGGATGATCGCCATGGTCAGTCACGGTCCGCATCCAGAATGCCAGCTGTTCCTCACTGGCAATCACCGGCACCAGATCATGCTCGAAAAACAGCGGTTCCATTCCCTCCCAGATCCCTGACAGCACGAAAATCCGGGCGTCCGGCGCATAGGTCCGCAAGGTCGCGCCTTCCGATGGCAGCGCCACGAAAAAATCCCGCGCACCGGCATTGTAAAACGTCTGGCCTGCATCCTCGATGCCGATGCCGTAGCCATCGGCCTTCACCACGGCGCCCGCCCGCGCTCTGCCGGATCGCTTCGCCATCTCGCGCCAATTGTCGGCCAGCGCTTGCAGGTCGATGGTGACGCGCAGCGGTGCCTTCAGGAATTCATCGGAAGGGGGAATGGAAAAGGAAGAAGCAGACATGAAACAACTTTTCGCAAAGGAACGATGGCCGGACCCTATCACTTTTCTTCAAGACTGGAATGAGGTGGGAACGCAGTAATGTCTTAAGAAGAGGAAGAATTGCGGTTTGGGTTTTGCATGGAGTCTTCAATCTGAAATTGAATTTATTGATTGGCTTAGCGATGCTCTCATTCTGGAGGGCGCACTCTATCCAGGACAGGGATGTTCATCCATCGGCACCATGCGCCTTTAGAGTTTATCAGGGAAAAGTGGAAACCGGTTTTCCCGAAAAGACAAACGAAAACAAGAGAAGCTAGAGTCTGTCTGGTTCAATCTGAACCTGACAGACTCTAATGGCCCACTGGTGCCGCGCTGAACCGGCGTTCCAGATATTTGGAATAGCGCGACAGCGGGTAGCAGATGGCGAAATAGAACAGCGCGACCAATCCATAAACGGTGAAGGGTTGGAAGGTTGCGTTGGTGACGATGGTTCCGGCCTTCGACAACTCGACAAAGCCGATGATCGAGGTCAGGGCCGTGCCTTTGACCACCTGAACTGAAAAACCAGCGGTCGGGGCAATGGCGATCCGCATGGCCTGCGGTAGGATGATCAGCCGCATCTGCTGGCGATAGGTGAGGGCCAGGCTGGTGCCTGCCTCCCACTGGCCTTTCGGCATGGCTTCGACGCAGCCGCGCCAGATCTCGGTCAGAAACGCGGCGGTCCAGCAGGTCAGCGCCACACCCGCGGCCAGCCAGGCGGGAACGTCAATGCCGAACAGGCCGAGACCGAAAAAGGCGATGAACAGCTGCATCAGCAGCGGCGTACCCTGAAAAAACTCGATGAAGCCGCGCGCGAAGATCCTGGACATGCGCTGTTTGGCAATGCGCAGCATCAACAGCACCAGTCCCAGCGCTCCGCCACAGATGAAGGACACCAGTGACAGAACCAGGGTCCAGCGGGCAGCCAGCAACAGATTGCGGGCAATATCCCAGAGGGTGAACTCAATCATCGTGTCGCCCCTTTCGGGAAGATCTGCCTACCGAGCAGCGCCAGCAATTGCCGAAGGCCGATGGCCAGCAACAGATATACAGCGGTGGAGATCATGTAGGCTTCAAAGGCTCGGAAGGTGCGCGACTGGATGAAATTGGCGGCAAAAGTCAGGTCTTCGGCGGCAATCTGCGACACGACGGCGGAACCGAGCATGACGATGACCAATTGAGACGATAGCGCCGGCCAGATTCGTTGCAGAGCCGGAACCAGAATGATCAGCCGGAAGGTTTGCAGCGGCCTGAGCGCCAGCGCGGTCCCGGCCTCGAACTGGCCCTTCGGTGTTGCCTCGATCCCGGCCCGGATGATTTCGCAGCTATAGGCGCCGAGATTGATGATCATCGCCAGATTGGCGGCTTCCATCTCGGAAAGCTTCAGTCCGGTCGAGGGTAGGCCGAAAAAGATGAAGAACAGCTGGATCAGGAACGGCGTATTGCGGATCAACTCCACATAGGCGGCAACCGGAGGTTTGATCCATTTCGGTCCCAAGGCCCGCGCCCAGGCGCAGGCGATGCCGAAGGCAATGCCGACGACACCACCGACCAGGGTCAACTCGACCGTTACCCCGATCCCTTTGAGGATGATCGGGTAGTATTCCCCAAACCAGCTGAAATCGAAAATATAATGCATGATGAAACCTGCTGGCAAAGCGGGTTATTCTGCTTTGCTGCCATGTCTATTCTGCACAATCACCTCAGCCACACGGCTGCGGGTGATTGTGCAGCAAATGGATGTTTCGTCCTGATCAGAGATCGGCGGGAAGCGGCGCGCCCAGCCATTTTTCGGAAATCTTGCTCAGCGAGCCATCGGCCTTGGCCTCGGCGATAATGGTATTGATCTTTTCCGTCAGCGCCGGTTCGTTCTTGTTGAAGCCGATAAAGCAGGGCGAGTTCTTGATCAGGAACTTCGGCTCCGGACGCTTCGGCGGGTTCTTGGCGAGAATAGCGGCAGCGACGACATTGCCGGTGGCAACCGCATCGACCTGGCCGGAGAGAAAGGCGGAAATCGTGCCGTTATTGTCCTCATAGCGCTTGATGACGGCGTCGGACGGCGCAACCTTGGTCAGTTCCAGATCCTCGACCGCGCCACGGGTAACGCCGACCGACTTGCCCGACAGATCGGCAGCGGACTTGATGGCGGTATCCGCGGGCGCAAACACGCCATTATAGAAAGGCGCATAGGCGGTGGAGAAGTCCACGACCTTTTCACGGTCTGGATTCTTGCCGAGGCTTGAAATGACCAGATCAACCTTGTTGGTCTGCAAATAGGGAATGCGGTTGGCGCTGGTGACCGGCACCAGTTCCAGCTTGACGCCCAATTTCTTGGCAATCAGCGCTGCGGTATCGATGTCATATCCGACGGGCTGCATATCGGTGCCGACGCTGCCAAATGGCGGAAAGTCCTGCGGCACCGCCACTTTCAGCGTACCCCGCTTGGTAATGTCGCTCAGCGCATCGGCATGGGCCGGCAGGACGGCGGCAAAGGTGGCAAGGGAAAGGCCAAGGGCAAGCAGGGTACGACGATGCATAGGATGCTCCGGATTGATATGATGCACAACTTGAAGCAATTGCTATGCCACTATGCAAAAAGCCGCCCGGTAAGGGCGGCTCTGGATCGGGTCTGAATTGGCTGCGTGCATTTGCGCAAAATTTGGGCAATATCCGGCCAATGGGTAATCACGTCTCCTCGTAAGGCGTGAAACTTGGATCAGCGAGATCGGCAAAGCGGGTAAACTGCGCCTGGAAGGCCAGTTTGACGGTGCCGGTCGGTCCATGACGCTGCTTGGCGATGATCACGTCCGCCGTGCCGCGCACTTTTTCCATCTGGGCTTCCCATTCGGGATATTTGGGGTCGCCCTGGTCGCGGGGTTCGAGGTTCTGCACATAATATTCCTCACGGAACACGAACATCACCACGTCGGCGTCCTGCTCGATCGAACCTGATTCACGAAGGTCGGAGAGCTGAGGACGCTTGTCGTCGCGGCTTTCCACCTGACGCGACAGCTGCGACAGCGCGATGATCGGCACGTTCAACTCCTTGCCGAGCGCTTTCAGGCCGGTGGTGATCTGGGTGATTTCCTGGACGCGGTTTTCCCCTGACTTGCCTGAGCCGGTCATCAGCTGAATATAGTCCACGACAAGACAATCGAGGCCGCGCTGGCGCTTCAGGCGGCGTGCCCGGGCGGAAAGCTGGGCGATAGAAATACCACCGGTCTGGTCGATGAACAGCGGGACTTTCTGCATGGTTTGGGAAAAGCCAACCAGCTTTTCAAAATCCTGCTCGGTAATATCGCCGCGGCGGATTTTCGAGGAGGACACTTCGGTCTGCTCGGACATGATACGGGTGGCGAGCTGTTCGGACGACATTTCAAGCGAATAGAAGCCAACCACACCGCCGTTTTTGGCTTTGAAGGAGCCATCCGGCTGCACTTCCGGCTCGTAAGAGGCGGCGATGTTCCAGGCGATATTGGTGGCAAGCGAGGTCTTACCCATGCCGGGACGTCCGGCCAGCACGATCAAGTCGGAGCGCTGTAAACCGCCCATTTTGCTATCAAGCGAATGGATGCCGGTGGAAATGCCGGACAAATGACCATCGCGCTCAAACGCGGCACCGGCCATATCGACCGCCTGGGCTACCGCATCGTTGAAGGACTGGAAGCCGCCGTCATAGCGGCCGTTTTCGGCGAGATCGAACAGCCGTCGCTCGGTATCTTCGATCTGCGCCTGCGGCGGCATGTCGAGCGGCGCGTCGAAGGCGATATTGACCATGTCTTCGCCGATGGTGATCAGCGCGCGGCGCAGGGCCAGATCGTAGATCGCCCGGCCATAGTCCTCGGCATTGATGATCGACACGGCTTCCGACGCCAGCCGCGCCAGATATTGGGCAATGGTGAAATCGCCGATTTTCTGGTCTGAGGGCAGGAAGGTCTTGATCGTCACCGGATTGGCGGTCTTGCCCATGCGGATAATGTCGGAGGCGACCTCGTAGATCTTCCGGTGCAGTCCCTCATGAAAATGCGGGGGTTTGAGAAAATCCGAGACACGATAATAGGCATCGTTATTGACCAGAATGGCGCCAAGCAAAGCCTGTTCGGCCTCGATATTGTTCGGGGCTTCCCGGTAATGGGGCTCTGCCGGCTGGGCAGGATTTAACCTGCGCGCAACATCGTTCATGGGCTTTATCCGTTCTCTCTCGCTGGAAGCTGCATTCCTATCGATCCTGTGGGGCGGTTAAAGGGCGCATTGCGATAAACACAGTAGTTCACAGGCCTGATGCGCCAGGGCAGAAAAAAACAAGCTGAACCCGCTTTTTCCATTGACTGTGGCATGGCGCGACTCAGTTCTTTAGGTGCCTATTTTAACCCGATCCGCACAAAAAAACGCCCGGAAAATCCGGGCGTCTCTTCAATCGATAAGGACGAATATCTTATTCGTCGTCGCCATCGCGGTCGGCATCCGGATCGAAGAAGTCTTCCGGACGCAGCGCGTCTTCGTCCACGCCGTAGATGGCGTCGGCGGAGGTGAGGCTTTCGCCCTTGGCCTGACGCTCGGCTTCTTCAGCAGAACGGGCAACGTTGATTTCGATAGCGATTTCAACTTCGGCATGCAGGTGCATGGTCACGTTGTGCAGGCCGATGGTCTTGATCGGGTTGTTCAGCTCGACCTGGTTGCGCGAAACGGTAAAGCCTTCGGCAGCCAGAGCTTCGATGATGTCGCGAGCCGCAACCGAACCGTAGAGCTGGCCGGTTTCGCCAGCCGAACGGACGACGATGAACGACTTGCCGTTCAGAACGTCAGCAACGGTCTGGGCTTCGGACTTGCGCTCCAGGTTGCGGGCTTCGAGGGTGGCGCGTTCGGCGTCGAAACGGGCCTTGTTGGCGGCATTGGCGCGCAGCGCCTTGCCGGTTGGCAGCAGGTAGTTACGGGCAAAGCCGTCGCGAACCTTGACCACTTCGCCCATCTGGCCAAGCTTGGCGATGCGCTCGAGAAGAATGACTTGCATGCTATGTTCCTTTCAATTCAAGTTGGGCAATTCAAGTTTGGAAGCTCATGTTTCGGGTGTGTTACCGTCATCGGACTTGCTGTCTGAATCAGGTTTGCTACCCGCATCGGTTTTTCCTGTTGTCCTTGGAGGGGTGAGGGCAACGGTCCGTCGTGTGTCGATAAGGCCGAGAATGACGATGAAGAAGGCCGGAAAGGCGAGGAGAGACGCCATATAGGTGAGGATCAGCGCCGGGATACGCCATTCCTTGCCACGGGTGCGTTGATGCAGCGATGCGAAGCCGCCGAGCAGGAAGCCTGCCCCAAACGTGCCACAGACAGTTGCGCCGATCAGGGCCGGAACGCCGCCAATAAAGCAGGCGACAATACCAGCCAGGAAGATGAACGGCGCATTGCGGTTCATGCGCAGCGCCGAGGGAATATCCTCGCGCGGACGCAACGCATTGCCTGATGCCGCCACAATCCGACTTGCCAGATAGTAAGCGGCAAACAGCATGATGACCCACATGCCGCCCTGCACGATCGGCAGGGTCAACAGCATGGTGGACTTGATCCCAGCTGTGCTGCCCATGGTGGCGGCAACGGTCGGATCGCGCTCGGTCAGCGATTGCATCAGCGCATCGATCATGTTGCTGACCAGTTCAGCATCATAGCCGATCATCACGCCAAGGAAGATCACGCCGATGCAGACCAACCCGCAGAGATGCATGAGGATATCCGACAAGGGATACCAGGCGAGCAGCTTGTCCGGGCCACCGATTTCAGACGCCGGGCGGGCGAGATTGGCGAGATGGCTGATCCAGCCAGCTGGCAGCAGGGTAAACACCGCCATGGCGCAGGCAAACAGTGGCGAGACCGCCAGCGCGCCAGCAAAGGCCGCGGTAACGATGGCGACGATGGCGGGGACATTGCCCCAGCGCAGGCCGACAATCATCACGGGCAGGGCAGATGCCGCATAGAAAACAGACGAAAAAGACGGTTGTGCATTGGCCGCCAGCACCAGAAAGATGGCGGTCACGCCGGCGAGAAAGCCGGTCAGCAGCAATTTTCCGTCCAATTGTTTCACGTCGCTGTCCTGCGCCTGGCAGTTAGAGGGCGATACCGTCAAGCGGCCTGCACCTCAACATGGGATTTATCCGTTCCGATCCACGCCCATCGCGGAAGGGAGACGGCCCCCGAAAACGGGAGCCGCAAAAGTCACGTCAGCTTAATATTAAGCGACAACGTAAGGCAGCAGGCCGAGGAAGCGGGCGCGCTTGATGGCCTTGGCCAGCTCGCGCTGCTTCTTCTGCGAAACAGCCGTGATCCGCGAAGGAACGATCTTGCCGCGCTCGGAAATGTAGCGCTGCAACAGACGTACGTCCTTGTAGTCGATCTTCGGAGCGTTGGCGCCGGAGAAAGGGCAGGTCTTGCGACGGCGATGGAACGGACGACGAACCGTGGAAGAGGAAACTTCAGCCATAGTCAAATCTCCTTATGCGCGATCTTCGCGCGGACGGCGCGGACGATCACCAAAGCTTTCACGGCCACCTTCACGGGGACCACGATCACCGCGGTCGCCACGATCAGGACGGTCGCCATCGCGGCGCGGACGGTCGTCGCGGTCGCGCTTCTGCATCATGGCAGACGGGCCTTCTTCGTGGGCTTCAACGGCGATGGTCATGTAACGAAGAACGTCTTCGTTGATGCGCATCTGACGCTCGACTTCGTGCACGGCAGCAGCCGGTGCATCGATGTCCATCAGAGCGTAGTGAGCCTTGCGGTTCTTGTTGATGCGGTAGGTCAGGGACTTCAGGCCCCAGTTTTCTACGCGCCCGACTTTGCCGCCATTTGCTTCGATAACACCCTTGTACTGTTCTACGAGGGCATCAACCTGCTGTGCGGACATATCCTGCCGGGCAAGGAATACATGTTCATAAAGAGCCATGATAGCTTTGCCTTTCTTGCTGTGATCATCACCCGGATCGGCGCTAAGCCTCAACGACTGCTCCTGATCGGGCAAGGCCCGGGGCAAGAAAAGCGTTGTACGAGACGGTCGAGAGCGGAGACACGGGAGGCCGAAACGCTTTTCGTTTCTGACGGCAAAACAAGTCTGCCGGCCCTCCGTTCAGCCACCAGCCAAAAGACCGGGTGTTGCGAACAGCGGGCTTATAGCTGGTTTCAGCCGGAAAGCAAGCAAAAAGCTGGGGAAACGTAACGGTTGTGCGCCGAGGTAATATTATAAGATGGGGCTCTTACCTAAGCCGATCCTTGACGGCGGCCTTGATTTCATCCGGCACCAGACTTTCAGGCACGTCCACGGACTGGTCGCCGAAACGCGACGGCCAGACGATGCGGTAGCGAAATCCATCCGCTACGGCTGCTGTTTGAGGCACCGAATGCCGGAAAAACTCTTCGATCAGCTGTTTTTCGGCCGCGCTCAGTTTTTCGACGGCGCAGACCCCATCGCTGCGCAATGCCGATCTTGCTCCGCCGAAGCCAGCAAAGCCGCCCATTTTTTCAAGAATGAGTTCATCCATACGTTCTTGACCTTTACGGCCCTGATCGATGCCGCCGTGATCCTGGCAAACGCATCAGACCGAAGCACTTTGCAAACCCACTTCGCTCCAGGCGGTATTGAGCACCTCTGCGAGCGATCCATCTCCTGGATAAAGCCTGGCAGCTCCGGCCCGGGTCGCATCGGCAAATTCCGCCATGGTCATGTCCGGGTTGCTACCATTCTTTGTGAGTGCATCATACCATATTTGTCCGGCCTTGTCCCAGCTTTTGCCGCCGATGCGGGTGGCGGTCAGATAAAAGGCGCGGTTGGCGATGCCGCTGCTCTCATGTGGGTCCATGCCATCGCGATAATCGCTGAAATGGCTGATCTGCTCGGCCATGCAATGGGATGCTTCAGGATTGGCCATGTCGCGCAAGCAAGTATATTTCTGCCGGGCCGTCGGGCCGAGAATGTCATTGCCGATCAGCCAGTCGGCCTCATCGGCATTCTGATCTTTCGTCCATTGCTTGAACATGCTGCCGAACACATCCGAGAGGCTTTCATTCAGCCCGCCCGGTTGGTTTTCATAGTCGAGGCCCAGGGTATATTGGGTGATGCCATGGGTCAGTTCATGGCCGACCACATCGGCGCTTTCACAAAAGGGGGTGAAAATCTCCCCGTCGCCATCGCCATAGGCCATTTGTGAGCCGTTCCAGAAGGCGTTGTTGTAATCCCTGCCATAATGCACCGAAGACAGGATGGTCATGCCATTGCCGTCGATGGAGTTGCGCTTTAAAACGCTGCTATAAAATTGCTCCACCCCGGTTGTGGTGTCGAATGTGGTTTTCACCTGGGCATCCGTTGAAGAGCCGGGATTGACGATCTGCACGCCGGGAAGGGTCATGCCGTTATTGCAGGTATAGACCGGGATATCAGGCGCTTGGGCCACGATAACGGAAAATGCCCGGAAAGGCCGCTTGGCAATAGTCAGTTGCCTGGCGCTGTCTCGAAACTGGCGCAGTTGATGGTCGTGATGCATGGTTTCCTGTAACCGCTCGCGGACGGCGGCTGGAAAATCCTGGTCATGCGACAGGGCAATCAGCACTTTTTCGGGAATGATTTGGCAATAGCGGCACATGGTAACCTCCATGATTGATCAGATTTCCACCGAGGGGAGTATAAAGTGTCGTTAAAATTTATTCGGGAAAACGATCAAGATGCCAGCAGGTTCCATGCCGTGCCAGACAAAGTCGCGGGCACGCCAAGGACATCACGCGGTTTTTGAAAGAGCGATCAGGCCGGTTTGATCTGGAGGGTCAGGTAGCCATCCTGATTGGCAAATGCAAAGCTCGGGGTTGAGCCTTTAGCCGCCGCGCCGTCAAAGGTCACGGTCATCTTGTCGGACGATCCTGCAAAGGTCAGGATCAGGCTATTGGTGCTGGCGGTGACAGTGATATCGCCCTGCTGAAATCCACCCAGTTGCAGGGAGAGTGGCCCATCCGTGGTGATGGTGTCCTGACCGTCGCCAGCGGCAAAGGCATATTCGGCCACGCTATTGCTGCCGGGTTTTTGGTGGATGGTCACCTTATCATTGCCGGTGCCGCCGGAGGCGAAAAATCGGCTGCCTTCGAGATACATTATATCGTCGCCAGCACCGCCATCGATATTGGCAAGCGTGTCGCCGGAGGCTTTGATCGTGTCGTTCCCGTCGCCGCCCGTTACCGTCATGATCAGCGATCCGGTTAACTGGATATCGTCATCACCGGCTCCGCCGTCGATCTCCGAGAGCAGGGTGGCACTGGCCTTCAGGCTGTCCTTGCCGTCGCCAAGTGAGATACCCGCCATGGCGGCGCTTTTGGCCACCAGGCTGTCATCGCCATTGCCGGTCTCGACCTGATAAACGCCGCGACCGGTAAAGGTCAGGCTGTCATTACCGTCCGTGCCGCTGACACTTGTAATATAGCCAAGGCTTTCGCTGACATCAGCCTGGTCGGCGCTGCCGCCATCGCCAAGGCTGAGAATTTCGATGATGCGGGCCAATGCCCTTTGCCCGGCGCTGTCGGAAACTGTCCCACGATCCGATGGGCTATGGCCGGTGTTTGTCGTTGTTGTGGGTTTGGCCGGGCTGCTGCCGGAAAACAGCTGGCTTGCATAGGCCACGGCATTGGGGTCGCGGTAGAAACTGTTGATCGTGCTCATTTGCGCTTTCCGTGCCCGGTGCGAGCCACAAGATAAGAGCACACTTATATATAAAGATACGTAAAGCCACTCCTGCCTGCAAATGCGGTGAGCAAACGGTTAACGAAAAAAGGGGCGGGATATCTCCCACCCCTATGGTTATTCTTGGCTTTGCTCGCCAAAAAACGGTCAGATCGGCATGGGATACTGCCGATAAATCGCGCCAATACCCTTCATCACCTCATCGGACAGGGTGACGTCCGCAGCGCCGATATTGGTTTTCAGCTGCTCCATGCTGGTCGCGCCAATAATAACCGAGGCCATGAAGGGACGTGTCAGGCAGAAGGCCAGCGCCATTTGCGACGGGTCGAGACCATGCTGCTTCGCCAGTTCCAGATAGGCGCGGGTGGCGGGTTCCTGATGGGGTGTCAGACGGCCACCGATATCGCCGTTGATTGAGCCGCGTGATCCGGCGGGCTTTGCACCATCCAGGTATTTGCCGCTCAGGATACCACCTGCCAGCGGCGAATAGGACAGCAGCCCGACCTGTTCATGATGGGACAGTTCCGCCATGTCGAGATCGTGCGGACGGTAAAGCAGGTTATATTCGTTCTGCACGCTGGCGACGCGAGGAAGGCCTTTTTCTTCGGCAATCGATAGAAATTTCTGCGTCCCCCAGGTGGTTTCGTTCGACAGGCCGATGGCGCGGATCTTGCCAGCGGTGACGCAATCCTGGAGCGCCTCAAGCTTTTCGGTGATTTCGGCCAGCACCTGGGCGCGGTTCTGGTTGGATGGATCATAGCCCCAGACACCACGGAAATGATAATGACCCCGATTAGGCCAATGAATTTGATAGAGGTCGATATAATCGGTTTTCAGCCGCATCAGGCTGGCATCGACCGCCTCACGGATCGTGTCGGCATTGATCGGCGCACCACCCCGGATATAGGGCCGCCCGGCCCCTGCAACCTTGGTCGCCAGGACCACATCCTTGCGTTTTCCGGTTTTTTCAAACCACAGGCCGATCAATTTCTCGGTGTCCGTATAGGTTTCGGCAGAGAGTGGCGTGGTGGGATAAAGCTCGGCGGTGTCAAAGAAATTCACACCCTTATCAAGGGCATAGTCCATTTGTGCGAAAGCGTCTTCCTTGGTGTTCTGGCTTCCCCAGGTCATGGTGCCGAGGCAGATTGCGGAGACGGAGATATCCGTGCGGCCAAGCCTGTTATATTTCATGGTCTATGGTCTCGGTTTTGAAAAAGCTCTTTGCGAGCAGGGAGGGATCGAGGCGGAATGTAGAGGGAATTTTCCGATCCGCAAGACCCGCCAATGCACCTCCAAAGCCTGTGACTTCACCGGGGTTGAGGCGTCGATACAGCCTCGAAGGGTTGACTCTCCAGGATAGTTTGTGAATTGGAGAAGGAAATTAGCAGGGAGTACCGCATGGGTGTCGCATTTACATTTCCGGGCCAGGGCAGCCAGGTCGTCGGAATGGGCAAGGATCTGGCTGAGGCTTTTCCGGAAGCCCGCACGGTTTTTGACGAAGTGGACGATGCACTCGGCCAGAAACTGTCGGACGTGATGTGGAACGGGTCCGCTGAGGATCTGACCTTGACGGCCAATGCCCAGCCGGCGCTGATGGCTGTGTCCATTGCGGTGCTGCGGGTCATGGAAGCGCGTGGTTTTTCGCTGGCGCGCAAAGTGTCCTATGTCGCGGGCCACTCGCTCGGCGAATATTCGGCGCTCTGTGCCGCCGGCACCTTCAGCCTTGCCGATACCGCTCGCCTGTTGCGCATTCGTGGCAATGCCATGCAGGCCGCAGTTCCTGTTGGTGCCGGAGCCATGGCGGCAATCCTGGGTCTTGAACACGGCGACGTCGAAAAGGTCTGCAAGGCGGCCAGCAGCGACGGCCCGGTGCAGATTGCCAATGACAATGGCGGCGGCCAGCTGGTGATTTCCGGCGCGAAGGCTGCTGTGGAAAAGGCATCAGTGCTTGCGACGGAAAAAGGCGCCAAGCGCGCCATCATGCTGCCAGTCTCGGCGCCATTCCATTCGACGCTGATGGGGCCGGCAGCCGATGCCATGGCCCAGGCTTTGGCGACGGTCGAGATCAAGGCGCCTGTCGTGCCGTTGATCGCCAATGTCGTCGCCGTTCCGGTAAGCGACCCGAACGAGATCCGCCGCTTGTTGGTGGAGCAGGTGACGGGACAGGTGCGCTGGCGTGAAACGGTGGAGTGGTTCAGCCACAATGCCGTCTCGGTTCTCTATGAGATTGGCGCGGGCAAGGTACTGAGCGGCCTGGTGCGTCGCATCGACAAGAATATCACCGGCACAGCGGTCGGTTCACCAGCTGATATCGAAGCGGCCCTGACCGCGTTGATGTCTTAAGCCATCTGGTTTGCGGCCTGCCGGGGCTGGTAGCTTATGCCGGTCGCTTATGAATGCACAATGCAGAAGTTTCTAACATGAGGCTGGCGTTTCGCAGGGCGGAACCGGGTTTCAAGCAACAAGGATTGAACATGTTCGATTTGACCGGCCGCAAGGCCCTGGTAACCGGCGCAACCGGCGGCATTGGCGAGGAAATCGCCCGCATGCTGCATGCGCAAGGCGCAATCGTCGGTCTGCATGGCACCCGCGTCGAAAAGCTGGAGGCGCTGGCCGCCGATCTCGGCGAGCGTGTGAAGATTTTTCCCGCCAATCTCGCCGACCGCGATGAAGTGAAGGCGCTGGGCGAAAAGGCCGAAGCAGAACTGGAAGGCGTCGATATTCTCGTCAACAATGCCGGTATCACCAAGGACGGCTTGTTCGTGCGTATGTCGGATGCCGATTGGGACAGCGTGCTGGAGGTCAATCTGACCTCGACATTCCGCCTGACGCGCGAGCTTACCCATCCGATGATGCGCCGCCGCTATGGCCGGATCATCAACATCACCTCGATTGTCGGCGTGACCGGCAATCCCGGCCAGGCCAATTACTGTGCCTCCAAGGCTGGCATGATCGGCTTTTCCAAGTCGCTGGCCCAGGAAATTGCCGCGCGCAACGTCACGGTCAACTGTATTGCGCCGGGCTTTATCGAAAGTGCCATGACTGGCAAGCTGAACGATAAGCAGAAAGACACCATTATGGGGGCAATCCCCATGAAACGCATGGGAACGGGAGCCGAGATTGCGTCTGCCGTTCTCTACCTGGCCTCTTCGGAAGCGAGCTATGTCACCGGCCAGACACTGCATGTGAATGGTGGCATGGCAATGATCTGAAGACAAGCCAAAACCCGGTTAATTGGTCTGGGAACAACCAGAGGGCATCGATTTTCGGGCTTTCCGGCAGACTTAAACCATGTTAATCGGGCGGGGACTGTGAGCAGTCGTCCCGGAAATGGCCAGAAAATGGCCACGAAATGGAAGGTCTTGCGCCTGACCGTGAGCACGGAACGAACGTGTGCAGAGCGGGTTCAACGCAAATGCCGGCGACGTCTTCGGACCCGCGGGCGCAAAACAGGGTGGGAACGTCATCACGGCATTCCCTTTTATATTAGAGGTCGAGGAAACCGACATGAGCGATATCGCAGAACGCGTAAAGAAAATTGTTATTGACCATCTGGGCGTTGAAGCCGACAAGGTCGTAGAAGGCGCAAGCTTCATCGACGATCTCGGTGCAGACTCGCTCGACACGGTCGAACTGGTCATGGCGTTCGAAGAAGAATTCGGCGTCGAGATCCCCGACGATGCAGCTGACTCCATCCTCACGGTTGGCGACGCTGTCAAGTTCATCGAAAAGGCTCAGGCTTGATCCTTGATCTTCCTGAGAGGGGCGGGCGCCTGTCCGCCCCCTTCAAAGGACCTGCAAGCAAATCATGCACCTGCGGTTCTGTTTGTTTTGACGTTGTTTTCAGGTTTCACAGTCGTACCGCATCCTGGATGACGGGCAATCGGGCTGGAAATCTCTAATCCGTTGCATGTTTTCACCTTCAATCGAGGCGGATTGAGGGGGCATGCGTTAGCATTTGATTGTTTGAGTGGGGTGAACGGGCGAATGAGACGTGTCGTTATCACCGGTACCGGCATGGTATCTCCTCTTGGCTGCGGTACGGACGTCACCTGGACGCGGCTTCTTGCCGGCCAGAACGCTGCCCGCAAGGTAACCGAATTCGAGGTCGAGGATCTTCCGGCCAAGATCGCGTGCCGCCTTCCCTTTGGCGACGGTACAGACGGCACCTTCAATGCCGATGACTGGATGGAGCCCAAGGAACAGCGCAAGGTCGATCCGTTTATCGTTTATGCGATGGCCGCTGCTGAAATGGCATTGGCCGATGCTGACTGGAAACCCCAGACCGACGAGGATCAGATTGCTACCGGCGTGCTGATCGGTTCGGGTATTGGTGGCATCGAAGGCATTGTCGAAGCCGGCTATACGCTGCGCGACAAAGGTCCGCGTCGCATTTCCCCCTTCTTCATTCCTGGCCGTCTGATCAACTTGGCCTCCGGTCATGTTTCCATCCGCCACAAGCTGCGCGGTCCAAACCATTCGGTGGTCACCGCCTGTTCGACGGGTGCCCATGCCATCGGAGATGCCAGCCGGTTCATCGCCTTTGGCGATGCCGACGTGATGGTGGCCGGTGGTGCTGAATCGCCGATCAGCCGGATTTCGCTGGCCGGTTTTGCCGCCTGCAAGGCCCTGTCCACCCAGCATAACGACGATCCGCAAAAGGCCTCGCGCCCCTATGACAGAGACCGCGACGGTTTCGTGATGGGCGAGGGCGCCGGGATCGTGGTGCTTGAGGAGTTGGAACATGCCAAGGCGCGTGGTGCCAAGATCTATGCCGAAGTGGTGGGCTATGGCCTGTCCGGCGATGCATTCCATATCACGGCACCTGCGGAAGATGGCGATGGCGCATTTCGATGCATGACCATGGCACTGAAGCGCGCTGGGATGACGGCTGCCGATATCGACTATATCAATGCCCATGGCACATCGACCATGGCCGATACGATCGAGCTTGGCGCTGTCGAGCGGCTGGTCGGTGCGTCCGCCTCGAAGATTTCGATGTCCTCGACCAAATCGGCGATCGGGCATCTTCTGGGGGCAGCCGGTGCCGTCGAAGCGATCTTCTCGGCGCTTACCATTCGGGACGGCATCGTTCCACCGACGCTGAATCTCGATACGCCGGATGTGGACAGTGCCATCGACCTGGTGCCGCATAAGGCTCGTAAGCGCGATGTGCGTGTGGCGTTGTCGAATTCCTTCGGGTTCGGTGGCACCAATGCATCGCTGGTGCTGCGCCGCTTCGAAGGCTAGAGTTTGCCTGAGGAAAAGCGGAGACCGGTTTTCCCGAAAAGACTAACGGCAGCTTCGTGAGCGACGGGCCAAACGCTTGTGCTTCTGTGATTCAGGCCTTGGTCATGCTCTCAATCTCGACCAGTCGGAAAAATAGATCCCCTGCCTTTTCTGAAGGGCAGGGGTAGAGTATGAAGCTCTGCCGGGCCGATGCTGTTTCGTGGTAAGGGCAGAGGATGGGCTTGAAGGTCTGGTTTCAACCCCTGCCGTCGCTACAACGCCGGAAGACATGTCTCCGGAACCCGCTTTTGCCGTAATGCTTGCCCAAAAGCACCATGACCGAACAGAAGAGGAGTGCCGGTGAGCGATCGCGTCGACCAGGAAGCCAACCGTTCCAGCAATGGTGGCGAACAGCAGCCCCAAAATCAAAACCAGGCGGCAAAAGGGCCTTTCATCCCCAAATCGCCCTCGGAAGCCCTGAGGCCGGAGCGGGTGCCGCAACCGCCGCGTCGTTCGCGGCGCGCGCGCAGCCAGGTGGTGGTGTTCCTGAATTTCGTGATGACCTTGCTGGTCTTTGCCTGCATTGCCGCAGTTGCTGCCTTCTATTACGTGGTCTCGGCGTTTCAGGACCCCGGTCCGCTCCCGACCAACGCCAATTTTCTGGTTCGCAACGGTGCGGGCGTCTCCGAGATCTCCACCAGCCTTGAGCGCAATGGCATGATTTCCGATGCGCGGATTTTCCGTTACATGACATCGACCTATCTGCATGACGGCGATACGTTGAAGGCTGGCGAATACGAGATCAAGGCCGGCGCTTCGATGAAGGATATTCTCGAGCTGCTGCGGTCGGGCAAATCCATTCTCTATTCGGTGACGCTGCCGGAGGGGTTGACGGTCAAGCAGATGTTCGACCGGCTGGCAAAGGATGAGACGCTGGAAGGCGATCTACCCAAGGCGCTGCCGCCAGAGGGAAGCCTGCGCCCGGATACCTATAAATTCACCCGGGGCACCAAGCGGCAGGAGGTCGTCGACCAAATGCTCGACGGACAGAAACGTCTTGTCGATCAGATCTGGGCCAATCGTTCCCCCGACCTGTCCTTGAAGACCAAGGAGCAATTCGTGGTTCTGGCCTCCATTGTCGAAAAGGAAACCGGCAAGGATGACGAGCGGGCCCATGTGGCCTCGGTGTTCCTCAACCGGCTGCAGAAGGGCATGCGGCTGCAATCGGACCCGACCATCGTCTATGGGTTGTTCGGCGGTGATGGCAAACCTGCCGACCGGCCGATCTACCAGTCGGACCTGCAGAAGCAGACGCCCTATAATACTTATGTGATCAAGGGCCTGCCGCCGGGACCGATTGCCAATCCGGGCCGAGCGGCGCTGGAGGCGGTTGCCAATCCCTGGCGCACCTCCGACCTCTATTTCGTCGCAGATGGCACCGGCGGTCACGTCTTTGCATCGACCCTGGATGAGCATAACGCCAATGTCAGGCGCTGGCGCAAGCTGGAGGCGGATCGGGGTGCAGACCCCGGCCAGGCCGTCGATGGGCAGCCCGAGGCGGACCCTGACCAAGCTCCGAAACCGGTGAAGAAAAAATAACGTGACGCGGCTGGCTGGATGATCGGTCAAACGTAGCTGCGATGGAAGACACACGATGACATTGCAATCCATGACCGGGTTCGCCCGCAATGAAGGCCAGATCGGCCGCTATCGTTTCGCCTGGGAGCTGCGTTCGGTCAATGGCAAGGGGCTGGATGTGCGGCTTCGTCTGCCGCCGGGCCTGGAAGACATGGAAACCGAGGTCAAGGCGGCGGTCGCCTTGCTGCTATCTCGTGGCAATGTGCAGGTTGGCCTGAGCCTGACGGCCAGCGACAACCGCATGGAAGCGGTGGTCAATCGCGATGCCCTTGATGCCGTGCTAGAGCTGCGTGCTCAATTGGGGCCGGGCATCGTCTCTGCCGAACCATTGTCGCTCGACACGCTTTTGTCCATCCGTGGCCTTGTCGATCTGCGCGAGGCGCAGGAGGACGGCACACAACTGGCTGCACGGCGGCAAATGCTGCTGGGAGAGCTGCAAACCGCCATCGCCGCCCTCGCCGAGATGCGGTCGCACGAGGGCCTTGCCTTGCAGGCGGTCCTGCTCGCACATATCGATGAAATCGAGCGACTGGCCTTGGTCATCGAGGCTGATCCATCCCGCAGCCCGGACGAGATCGCTCGGCGGCTCGCCACGCAGATCAGCGCATTGCTGGCGTCCGCGCCTGTTCTGGACAAGGACAGGCTCTATGCCGAGGCTGCCTTGATGGCCACCAAGGCCGATCTGCGCGAGGAGATCGACCGGTTGAAGGCGCATGTGGCTGCGGCTCGGACGCTGCTGCGCGCTGGCGGTCCGGTCGGGCGCAAGCTCGATTTTCTGGCGCAGGAATTTAATCGCGAATCGAATACCATCTGCTCCAAATCCAATTCCGCCGCGGTTACGGCGGCCGGGATCGAATTGAAGGTCGTCATCGACCAGTTCCGCGAGCAGGTCCAAAATCTGGAGTGAAACATGTCCATCGCAGCGTCCAAAAACGCCACCATTCCCAGGCGCGGCCTGATGCTGGTGATTTCCTCACCCTCGGGGGCGGGTAAATCGACCATTTCACGCACGCTGATGGATATCGACAAGCAGATCGGCATGTCGGTCAGCGTCACGACGCGCCAGCGCCGTCCGAGTGAAATCGAGGGCGTGCATTACCACTTCATTTCGCAGCGCGAATTCGAGCGGCTCAAGGCCTCGGATGCGCTGCTGGAATGGGCGGAAGTGCATGGCAATTTCTATGGTACGCCACGCGAGCCGGTCGAGGTGGCGATGTCAGAGGGACGCGACATGCTGTTCGACATCGACTGGCAGGGCGCCCAGCAATTGCAGGAGAAGATGGCCGCCGATGTCGTCTCGGTCTTCATCCTGCCGCCAACCATGACCGAGCTGCAATCGCGCCTGCACCGCCGCGCCGAGGATTCCGAAGAGGTGATCCAGACCCGGCTGGCCAATTCCCGCTCCGAGATCGAGCATTGGCGTGAATATGACTATGTCATCGTCAATGACGACCTGAATTCGGCCTTCGATGCTGTGCAGTCAATCGTCAAGGCCGAGCGCCTGCGCCGCGACCGCCGCCCGGGCCTGTTCGATTTCGTCAATAACCTGATTACGGAAGAGCCAAAGCTTTAACATAGGGTCAGGACTGGAGGGTCCGAACCAAATAGCCTGTTCCTGGTGGCATGAGGAGAGAGATGCCAATGGTGGAGAATGGTCTCGATAGCAGCTCGGGTGCGGCGATCTATTCGCCGCTGACCCTGAAGCTTTATGATCTCGTTGTGCTCGGTTTTTCCAACCGCTTCGCTTGGACATGCCCGACCCGCAAGGTGCTACTCCCGTTCTTCAAGGCGCATCTCAGCGACAATCATCTCGATGTCGGCGTTGGCACGGGCTATTACCTTGCGGAGGCGGGGATCGGCCCGCATCAGAAGGTCAGCCTGCTCGACCTCAACCCGAACAGCCTGAAGGCGGCCGAGGCGCGCCTGGGCCGGTCTTTGGGCCGTCCCTGCAAAACCTATGTCGGTGACGTGATGCGACCGCAGCCGTTGCCGACGGATTGCCGTTTTTCGTCAATTTCGCTGTTCTATCTCTATCACTGCCTGCCGGGCAGCATGGCGGAAAAGTCAGCTTCCATCGCCCATCTGTCGCCCTATCTGGAACCTGGCGGGGTGATATACGGGGCGACAATCCTCGGCGAGAGCGCTGGCCATAACCACTATGGCCGACGACTGATGGCGGTCTACAATGCGAAGGGTGTTTTCGGCAATCGCCACGACACGCAGGAGGGCCTTGCGGAAACGCTCAGTGCGCATTTTCAGGATGTGGACGTCCGGCGTCATGGCCGGGTCGCCCTGTTTACCCTGCGCGTCCCGAAGGCGTAACAGGTTCGCACGTTTGATTGAGTCGTGGCTACAGCAGATTGGCAATCCGGCAGAATTCCTCGACCGACAGGGTCTCTGCCCGGCGCGATGGATCAATCTCGGCGCGGTTTAGAAGCGCTTCACCACCCAGGGGCTTCAGGCTGGCACGCAGCATCTTGCGCCGCTGACCAAAAGCGGCCTGGGTCAGTTTTTCCAGCTTGGCGATCTCGCACGCAATGGGGGCAGGGCGCGGCGTCAGATGCACCACGGTGGATGTCACTTTTGGCGGTGGTGTGAAGGCCTGTGGTGACAGGTCGAACGCCATATGGGCCTCAGTCCGCCAGCCGCAGAGTACACCGAGTCGGCCATAATGGTCGTCATCGGCTTGTGCCACGATACGCTGGCCGACTTCCTTCTGGAACATCAGGGTCAACGAATCCCAGAAGGGCGGCCATTGGCGTGGCATCAGCCAGTTGATCAGCAATTGCGTGCCGACATTATAGGGCAGGTTGGCGACGATTTTCACCGGACCATCCGGGGCCATAGCTTCAAAATCGGTCTTCAGCGCATCGCCCTCAATCACCTCAAGGCGGCCCGGATAATGGTCGGAAATCTCGGACAGCGCCGGCAGGCAGCGGCTGTCGCGCTCTATGGCGATAACCTTCTTGGCGCCCAGCGCCAGCAAGGCCCGTGTGAGACCGCCTGGGCCTGGGCCGACCTCGAATACCGTCGCATTCGTCAGGTCACCGGCGGTGCGGGCGACTTTCTGGGTGATATTGAGGTCCAGCAGAAAATTCTGGCCGAGCGCTTTCTTTGCATCCAGCCCATGGCGCTGGATAACGTCGCGCAATGGCGGCAATCCGTCCAGAGCGGCCATCAGACGGCCAATGCGTGGGTGAGGGCGGCCTTGCGGCTGATATCCACCGCCAGGCGTAGCGCCGCGACCAGGCTGTTTTCGCGGGCAATGCCCTGGCCAGCAAGGCCGAACGCGGTGCCATGGTCGGGCGAGGTGCGCACGAAGGGCAGGCCGAGCGTGACGTTGACCGACCCGTCGAAATCCAGGGTCTTCACCGGTATCAGCGCCTGATCGTGATACATGCAGACAGCGACATCGTAGCGGCGGCGCGCTTCCTCATGAAACATGGTGTCGGCAGGCAGCGGTCCAAAAGCATCGATCCCTTCCGCGCGGAGGATCTTGAGGGCCGGTGCGATGATCTCTTCGTCTTCGCGGCCCATGGCACCGCCTTCGCCAGCATGCGGATTGAGGCCCGCAACGGCGAGCCGAGGCTCGGCAATGCCGAATTTGTCGCGCAGGTCGGCATGGGTTATGCGACAGGTGCGAATGATCAGGTCTTCGCTTAGCGCTGATGCCACAACGTTTAGCGGCATGTGGATTGTGACGGGAATTGCCCGCAATTGCGCTCCGGCCAGCATCATTACCGGCATGACGGGGTGGCCCGTGGCCTTTTCGGCAAGAGCGGCCAAAAACTCGGTATGACCTGGAAAACCAAATCCGCCCTCATAGAGCACGGATTTGGCGACGGGATTGGTCACGACCGCGCCAGCCTGGCCTTTCAGGCAAAGATCGACCGCCATTTCAATGGCTGTTATCGTCGCGCGCGCGGTTGCAACATGCGGCTCGCCAGCCACGACATCGATACCAACAGGGATCGGCAGAACCGGAAACTCGGTTTCGAAAACCTCTGCCGCATCCTCGGCCCCGGTTTCCTTGAAGGCAATGTCCAGCCCCAGCAGTCTGGCACGGCTTTTCAGCACGGCTGGATCGCCCAGAAACAGGAATGGTGGCAGGTCGAGCGCCTTGCGCTTCGTCCATGCCACCAAGGCGATATCCGGGCCGATCCCCGCTGGATCGCCTTGGGTCAAGGCGAGGGGAAGACACTGGCTGGTATCCGACATGATGATGCTCAACGATTGATGATCTGGGCCTTGGAGCGCAGTTCGGTCAGGTATTTTTCGGAGTTCGGATCGCCCTTGGACTTGTCTTCCTTGCCGATATCTTCGGCCTTGAAAACCGCTTCGGCGGCCAGATCGTCGGAGACTTGCTTCTGATTGCAGATTGCCAGATATTCAACCCCGCGTTCGGTGACGCGCGTACCCGTGGTGGTGCCGTTCGCGCCCTCGATCAAAGGCTTCCAATCGTCCGGC
Organism: Agrobacterium vitis; assembly: GCF_013426735.1. Taxonomy (NCBI): domain Bacteria; kingdom Pseudomonadati; phylum Pseudomonadota; class Alphaproteobacteria; order Hyphomicrobiales; family Rhizobiaceae; genus Gillisella; species Gillisella vitis. The sequence continues at coordinate 2,916,984 of NZ_AP023272.1, read as the reverse complement.
AATTCAGGCTTCATCACCCGACCGAGGTCGCGGATCGACACATCGAGGTAGTTTTTGGCAAAATCCATGGCCTGGTCGCAGCCGGGAAACTTGGCGCGGGACGCTTCGGCCTCTGCCTTGCGCTTGGCGGTCAAGGTGGCGCGTTTGGCGACAGGAACAACGAAAATAACCTGTTTCAGGGTGTATTCCGTTGTAACCGGCTTCTGTTTGTTTTCAAGCAGACGGGTAACCATGTCCTGAGTGCTCATCTTCGAGCGGGACGCATAGCGTGCGTTCACCAGCCGTGGCCAACTCATCTGCACGGCAATATAGGCTTTGAAGTGCTCGACGCCGACGCCGGCCTTGTCAAGGATCTGGCCCATCTGCTGCGTGGACAGCTTGTTGGAAGCGGCGAACCGCCCAAAAGCCTGATCGACATCCATGGTGCTGACGGACATTCCAACCCGGGCGATTTCCTGGCGTTTCAGCTGCTCGTCAATCAATTCCTGACGGGCTTTTTTAGCGACGTCACCGGTCTCGTGGCGAAGTTTGAGGAAAGCAATCCGCCGTGCCAAATCGGTATTGGTAATCGCGGTTTTATTGACGACGACAGCCACGCCGGTATCGGCCAGAGCTGGAGTGATCGTTGCTGGCGCAAAGCCTGTCACGCAAACCAAAGCCACCGTTGCAACAACAGCGGCGCGCAAAGTTTTATTGCTCAAGGTCATCACCTGTCCTTTTCCCGTGCCGCAGCGATCCAATGGCGCGCGGCACCCTCTGAATGATCGTGTTCTGGGTCTACCGTTAAAAACACGCATGTTTTTTCCCGGTAAACTCTGCTGCATAATTTCTTAAATCGGCATTGATTCAAAGAATTATGCAGCGGGCACAGCATATTGGAGAATTCCCGCTTCCAAATGAATCGCAGAATGCTCCCTTTTTACTTCCAGGCATTTCCATCACAAAGCCGCACCGCACTTTAGCTGAAAATGCTTTATTGCAGGATCGATTGCACAAACCCTGCGGCGAAACAATGGCTTTTCCGTAAGAAACGGCGCTTCAACCAACGGTGTGGCAGCGTTTCTTATAAAAATTCATCTGTTCTACGGCATCAGACCGAAAAGCCGGGAACCGGATCTTGAAAAATCCGATGCGAAAATAAAAACCAATAGCATCGTGCCGATTCCAGTCTCCGCGCGATGCTATTGATATTTTGGATCAATAGGAATGTGGCCCGCCGCTTTCCAGGGAAAACAGCGGGCTTTTAAAAGGCGAGACAGATCAATTGAACCCGGTGACGTCGGTATCGCCGACTTTGACATCGCCCAGTGTGCGGAATGTCAGTCGGGCGCCGATGGACCAGTCATTGGCGGATTCGTCGTCGTCCTTGTTCTTGTAGACGATGGAGAAGATCGTGCAATCGTCGGCATAGGACACGCCGATTCCATAGCGGTTGACGTTGTCCTTCTTCACATCCCAGGTAACCGAACCGAAGACCGACCAGAAATCGCCAATTTTGACCGAACTGGCGTTTTGTATCTCCTCGCGATCGTAATCATAGAAGTAATTGGGCTGTGCCGCGATCTGGGTGTAGATGAAATTCGTTTGCAGCCGATCATTGTGATAACCAATGGCCGAATCTGTCCGTTTGACCTCGAAGGTCTTTTCATCAAACCGCGCATTGACCGAAGTGGAAATGCCGTAGGGCGTATCCAGCCCGACCATGCCGACATAATCGGACACTGCGGTTTCCAGACCCGATTCGTTTCCTGCCGCGACCAGGTCAGAGGAGGCGAAGGAGTTCTTGCCGGCCAGTTGATAGGACTGCCCGAAGATACTGCGCAATGTATAGCCACTGTCGAACGAGCCGGTGTAGCGCAGGCCGACATTGGCGCGTGTGCCGCCTTCGACCCGGTCATAGCCGGAGAACTTGTCGCGTTCGAACAGGTTGCTGGCGTCAAAGACGAAGCTTTGGGCGTCTTCATTCGGAAGCCTGCCAGCCTGTTGTTCGTCGGGCCGCACGAAGATCTGAGCAATCGGCTCGATCACATGTGTGCTACCTGGTGCGCTGATCAGCCAAGGATAGCGAACCTCAAGCCCTGCCGTTACCATCGAACGGGTCACGCCAGCAGCGTCGTTATAGTTGCCGGAATAGCTTGTCCCGGGCGAATCCATGTTATTGCCAAAGGCATCGCCACGCGCAGCAAGGATCGGTGTCAGCAACACGCCTTCCGGGGTGTCGAAGGTGCGTTTCCATTCCAACTCACCGGTCAGACGGGTCGTGTTACCCTTCAGCCCGCTGAAGCGTTGAGTGCCATTGTTCAGGTTTAGAATATCGCTGTTATAGCGTGTCAGAGCCGTGAAGTTAATGGTTGCTGACAATTCGCCGCCCATGAACGGTTCCGGCGCATAATAGCTGTAGTCGATGGTCGGGGTGACAATCGGCTGCTTGCGCTCGGCCACATCCTTACTGTCGGCATCTTGGATGTCGAAGTAATAGGCGTGCATATCGAAGGAATTACGATCTCCAAGACCGGTCAGATAGACCTGATTTGTATGGGTTTTCTGGTTGAAACCCTCTAGATCGTAGGTGCGGGCGAAATTGTTGTCGCTCTCCAACATCACATCCCAGCCGAAGCTCCAGTTTGGATTGATGTCGAATTTGCCGGTCGAGCCGACCATTCCCCGGAAGGTCTTTTCGGCGTCGGTGGTGCCGCTATCGAATTTGCCCGGATTCAGCTGGTCGATGCCAGCGATTCGCAAGGTTGCCAATCCATCTTCGAACTGATGGCGCACTTCTGCATCAAGCAGCACGCCCTGGCTGGTAAAGCCGCCGAGTTTGATCGTGGCGTCGGTCTGTGGAGAAATGGCCCAGTAATAAGGAACGATCACTCCGAACCCGAGTTTCTGGGTCGTGCTGAATTCGGGAAACAGGAAGCCCGACTTACGCTTGACGGTATTGTCGGGAACCTCGATTGACGGGATCAGCGCAATCGATTTGCCGAATAGCTGGAAACGCGCGTTTTCAAGGCGTATCGTATGGGTCTTGCCATTCTGGATGACCCGTTCCGCCTTGATCTGCCAGAAGGGCGCACGTCCCTGTTCCGCACAAGGCAGACAGGCGGTGTAGACACCCTTGTAGAGGATCATCTGGTCGCCATTGACCCGTTCGCCCTTCTGTGCGGCGATGCGGGTATTGTCCGTCGTCTCCACCCGTAGGCTGTTGACGAAGCCGTTGGCGAAATCATCGGTGACGTCCATTTTGTCGGCATAGATGCGGTTACCATCAGGCTCTATCAGTTCGATATTGCCATAGGCCATCATCCGACCGGTCTTCTGGTCGTATTCGACGCGCTTGGATACCATCTGGTAGCCGGCGTAATTGATCTGGACGCCGCCGACCGCAGTCACCTTCTGGGCGTCCTTGTTATATATCATTTCATTCGCTGCGAGCATGAGCTTCGCATCGGCGGGAATTTTCGGTGACACCAAACCATTGCTGGTGGCAGTCTGTGCATAAGAAAAAGGCACAGGAACGAGGGGCGCACTAAAGGCGACACCTGCCAGCAGGGCTGTGAAAAGCCGTTTTATATTTCCGCGGTCAATTGCCGCCACTAACCATCCTCCTGATGAAGCAGGATCGTCGCCCCGAGCGCTGTCGCAACAATGACAGGAACCCAGGTCGCAACGAACGGAGGCACAACGCCACTGCTTCCGAACGCCTTCACGAGCACTGTCGCCACATAAAGCACGAAGCCCGAAATGATTCCACCCAGAATCACGGAGCGTGACTGGTTGAACCGGCTGAATTTGAGAGAAACAGTTGCGGCAATCAGGGTCATCGCAACGAAAAGGAAGGGAGTGGAGAGCAGCGTATGAAACTGCGTTTCCAAATTCTTCGTTGAGACGCCATAGGATTTGGCAACTGCGATTTTCTGAGAAAGTTCATAAAAAGCAACAGTATCCGGCTGTGCGAGACGCTCCTGTACAAATTCCTGTTTCAAATTGGTGCTAACTTGTGCCGATGACTCGCGCCTGGGTGTTTCGCCAGGCTTGGTCTCGACGACATCCTTAAGCAACCAGTAACCATCTTGCAACTTCGCTGTGCGTGCATCCTGACGGGAGGTGATTCGACCCTGGCCGTCGAAGTGGATAAACACCGCCTGCATCAGCAGAGTACCGTCTTCCAGAACCGAGGTCGCGCCGATGATCGTGTCTTCCTTGCCGGTGATCTGTCGCATCCATGGCACGGAGTTTTTGTTGTTGCTGGCCTTGCCGGGGTCGCTGTATTCGGCCTCCAGTGTCGCAGCCTGTTTCTGTCCGAAAGCGGCAAGCGGATTGATCAGCAGGGATGTGGCGCAGCCGAGCAGGAAAGCCCCCAGCAGGAAGGGGAACATAAACTGCCAGACGGAAATCCCCGCTGCACGCGCAATCACCAATTCGGAGCGCCTGTTCAGGGTGATCAGGGTGACCATTCCAGAAAACAGCGCGATGAACGGTACGGTTTGCTGGAGCAGCAGCGGCAAGCGCATCAGCGTCAGCAGAAAGACGCCGAACAGCGAGGATTGTTCGTTGTCGGAGAACCGGCCACTGACCTCGCTGAAGTCGATCAGGAAAATGATCGCCGCGACACCAATCACGAACCAGAACACGGTAATCGCATAGCGTTTGAGAAAATAGCGGCTGAGCGTGTTGAGCATCATGCGCTGCCTCCATTGTCCTGGCCGCTCGCGCTATTGGAGGTAAAGCGCCGCTGAAAGGCCAATCGTGTCGTGTCGATCATACGACGCAAGGGGGCGGGCAATTGCGATTTCTTCTGTCGCATCAGTATCAGGGTGGCAATCGCCGCGCTGGCGAGCGGTGTCGCATACATCAACACGATGAAGGCGGCATTCGATTCGGACTTGTTGGCGGCATAGAATGTCAGCCAGCGCAAAACAAGCGCAAGGGTCAATGCCGAGACCATAGGATGCAGCCGTGCCTCTCGGTGGGAGCGCGCATCGCCGGCGATGGCCAGCGAAATCAGCGCTAAAGCAAAGGGCAGGAGCCATTCCGTCATGCGCTTATGCAGTTCCGCCCGGTATTCGCCTGGGTGATCCTTGTAATCGTCGTCATTCGTATCAGGATTGAGCAGGAAGCTCAGGCTGCGGTCGCTCGGCCGCATCTTTGCCTTGCCACGGGTTTCCGTAAGGTCGGACAGGTCGAAGGCATAGGAATCAAAGCGAACGATCGAAACCGTGCCACCCGGTGCTTTGCGCTGGACCTCGCCGTCATGCATGATCAGGGCGGTCCCCGTCTCATCCACGGCGCCTTCGCGGGCATAATAGATCAGCGAATAGGCCGGGTCGCGGTAATCGGCGACGAACAGGCCTTTCAGCACGCGTCCCGCCAGCCGCTGGGAAATCTGCACATAAAGGCCGTCTTCCACCTTGCGGAAGGTTTTTTCCTCGATCACTGTCGAGAGAAGGTCGGCATAGGCATTGGCAATCATCTGACGCGCCGCCACTTTCACTTTTGGCTGCACTTCATTGGTGATAACAAGCGTTATGACGCTAATGGCCAGCGCAAACAGCAGGATCGGTCGCAGAATAACCGCACGAGACGCACCGGCGGCGTCGATGACGGCCAGCTCGGAATCGTTGTTCATCGCCGTCAGGCTCTGGGTAATGCCAATAACCAGCGCAAACGGCATGACGATGGGAATGATGGTGGGCAGGATGAGGGTGGCGAGCGTGGCAAAAGAGCCGATCGACTGCCCGGTATCGGTCACGAGATTGATGCGTGCCAGGACCTGTGTCGTCCAGATGATCGCCAGCACGGGCAGAAGTGCCGTCAGGAACATCTGCGCGACACGCCGCAATATATAGGACTCAAGAAGCTTCATGCCGGATCCTGCCAATAGCGCCTATTTGCCCATCGTCAGGGCAAAACACAAGAGCCGATGCTTCAATCATCTGTGCAGGACTTTTTAATGATGCTTCTCAGCAACAGGCAAATTTATGTGCCTCATTTAAAGATGGGGCTGGTTTCTGGCCCGCAAAAGCCCGCAGCCGTTTGCCACGGCAAAGACAATGGCGAAGATCACCGGCGAAGACAGCCAGCCCAGAACCACGTCGGACAGGTAATGCGCCCCGAAAGCCAGCCGCAGCAGGGGCGAGGCAAGCGATGCGAAGACCAGCGGCCAGCCGATGCGCCGACGCCAGGGAGCAGGCAGGAGGGGAACGATGCAGATGATCCAGCCCGCACCTGCGGCTTCGCCGGAAATGAAGGAACAGTTCTGATCACAGGCACCGGCAAAACTGCCCGCCGGTTCAAACCCATAGGGGCCGCCGAAGAACATTGTCTGATTGGGACGTGGCCGGCCGGACATGTCCTTCAGAAACACATTGACCAGCAGATAGGGGCCGATGGCTGTTGCCAGCAGCGAGAGAACCAGCTTGATAATCTGTTCCTGCTGCCAGGCAGCGCGCGGCTGACACAGTTTGACGATCAGCGCCACGAGCACGCCGACGCCAACCACATGCGGCATGTAGAACAGGATTTGCCTGAACGCCTTCAGGAGGGGCTCGCGCGCAATGGGAAAGTCGCCGCAGATCGTGTTTGCCTCATGCGCTGTGCAATTGCCGGCGCGAAAGAACAGTTCAGACACCGCGATATCGAGGCCGGGCGCTGAATAGAACACCACCAGCAGCATCACCCAGACGGTGGATAGCAAGGCCGCGGTCGTAAAGGAGGACCGGGTGAGATCGGGAATACGACAGTGCCGTCCAAATATATCCGTGACGGTCAGCTGGGGGTTGCGGGCACTGGTCTTCATCGTCAAACTCTTGAGGCTCGTCACAACTCGGGCTTGCCCCGGTCCTCGTGCGCCCCGGTGCTGATTTGCATCATAGCGAATGCTTATAGATGTTATAAGACAAAGACCAGTTGCAGGCAGGCCACGCATTACAAATCTTTACTGTGTTCATGGGTCTGTAACGGCCAAATTAGGGTCTATCGGGCATGTGGGATTGTGATCGCTGTCGACAGGCGTGGCGTTGGCAAAGCGCGTCTTTGATCCGGAGTGAGGAGAAGGGATGAGGACAAGGAGGCGAGCCCTGTTGCAATCATGCGCAAAACCGACATGATCGGCGCCCAGAGCAAATCGTGACAATCGCGATCAAACATAGAGTGCCGGAGTAAGCCATGTCCATGAAGCTGGAAATTTCCTTTGCCCCATCCGCCTTAATTGAGGCGGGCCTGGTCCTCAGCTTGAAGGAGGCTGAAGCAACGTTGCCAGCCGGGGCGGCCACGGTCGATCCGTCCGGGATTTTCACGAAGGCAGCCGCAACGGCGAAGTTCAAGGCCAAGGCCATGTCTGTTCTCGACATTATCGCGCCCACCGGTTCGCAGGCAGATCGGCTGATCGTCATCGGGACTGGCAAGGCAGCCGATCTTGTCGATCATGACTGGCTGCGTCTGGGCGGTGTGGCGGCGGCAAACCTGAAGGGCACGGAGGCTGCGACGGTCTTTCTCGATGCTGACGGGTTGACGACAACGGCCGAGGGAGTGCGGGATTTTGCCATCGGCATGTTGCTGCGCGCCTATTCCTTCGATGATTACAAGACGAAGAAGAAAGACGATGACGATAAGGCGCCGTCCGCCGTCCAGATCACCCTGGTAACCGCTGTGGCCGACGCCGCGGAACGGTTGTTTGCCGCTGAGGGCAGGGCGGTTGTCGATGGTGTTCTTCTGGCGCGTAACCTCGTCAACTTGCCGGCCAATGTTTTGGGTCCGGTGGAATTTGCCGACCGTGCCAAGGCGCTGGAAGCGCTAGGCGTCGAGGTGGAAATCCTCACCGAAACCGAAATGGCCAGCCTTGGCATGGGCGCGCTTCTGGGTGTGGCCCAGGGCTCGGTCCGCCCGCCACGCCTTGCGGTCATGCAGTGGAAGGGCGGCGCGCCTGAAGGACAGCCGATTGCCTTCATCGGCAAGGGCGTGGTGTTCGACACCGGCGGCATTTCCATCAAGCCTGCTGGCGGCATGGAAGACATGAAGGGCGATATGGGCGGTGCTGCCGCCGTCATCGGCTTGATGCATACGCTGGCGGCCCGCAAGGCCAAGGTCAATGCCATCGGCATTCTCGGCCTTGTCGAAAACATGCCTGATGGTAATGCACAGCGCCCTGGCGATATCGTCACCTCGATGTCCGGCCAGACCATCGAAGTGATCAATACCGATGCTGAAGGCCGTCTCGTGCTGTGCGACGCGCTCTGGTATTGCAACGACCGTTTCAAGCCTGCCTTGATGATTAATCTGGCGACGCTGACTGGCGCTATCCTGGTGGCGCTTGCCAATCTGCATGCTGGGCTGTTTTCGAATGATGACACGCTGGCCGAAAACCTGCTGAAGGCTGGCCTCTCCACCAATGAGCGTCTGTGGCGCATGCCGCTCGGCAAGGATTACGACAAGCTGATCGACAGCAAATTCGCCGACATGAAGAACACCGGCGGACGGCATGGCGGCGCGATCACGGCGGCGCAGTTCCTGAAGCGCTTCGTTGGCGACACGCCCTGGGCGCATCTCGACATTGCCGGTACGGCGATGGCTTCTCCGAAGGACGAGATCAACCAGTCCTGGGCGTCGGGCTTTGGTGTGCGCCTGCTCGACCAGTTGGTGCGTGATGCCTATGAAGCGTAAGGGATAGCCCGGCCTTGACCGAGGTATTGTTCTATCACCTGACCGAAACCCGGCTGGAAGATGCGCTTCCGGCGCTTTTGGAAAAAAGCGTCGAGCGCGGCTGGAAGGTTGGGGTGGAAATGCGCGATCCAGAGCGATGCGACCGGCTTGATCAGCATTTATGGACCTTTCGCGACGACAGTTTTCTGGCGCATGGCATCAGCACCGGCGAGCAGGCGCAGGCACAACCGATCCTTCTCTGCCTGTCGTCTGACAATCCCAATGGAGCGACGGTGCGCTTTTATATCGACGGTGCCGTGCCGGACCTTCCGCTTGTCTACGACCGGATCGTCTTCGTCTTCGACGGCCATGATCAGGGCGAGTTGGAAACGGCGAGAGGTGAATGGAAACGGCTGAAGGGCGAGGGCCACGCGCTCACCTATTGGCAACAGAACAACCAGGGCCGATGGGAAAAGAAGGCTTGATAGAGGATCTCGACAGGACCCAGAGGATGGTCCTGTCCTTCATTCAGACCGCGCGGCCATAAGCTGTGTGGGTATGCGGTTATAGTGAAGGGTCACCACTTTATAGCCCTCTGCGCTCAGGCGATCCAGCAAGCGCGGTAGCATGGTCACTGTTCTCTTATGAATGTCATGCATCAGGATAATGCCGCCCTGATGGGCGCCAAACGCCACCATGGTCCGATCTACCACGGCGTTCGGCGTGTCCTTGTAATAGTCTTTGGTGTCGATATCGACGTCTAGAATCACGGTTCCACGAGCGGCGAGCGCCGATCTGAGCCTATGGGTATCGGAGAGATAGGGGAATCGAAAAAAGCCGACAGTATCGACATGGGCGGCCACTTTCACCGCGTTTTCTCCACGCATGATCTCGTTCATGGCTTGGTCGAAAGCCATGCCCTTGAGGTCTGGATGGCGATAGGTGTGGCTGCCGATGGAATGACCGCGGCGCAGGACTTCCTGGGCAATCTCCGGATGGGCCTTGGCCATTTCACCCACCATCATGAAGGTGGCTTTGACGTTATAGTGGTCCAGCGTATCGAGAATGGTTTCGGTTTTCGTCAGGGCCGGGCCGTCGTCAAAGGTCAGGATCACTTCCTTGGGAGCAAGCTTGATATCGCCAATGTTGGAGACGGTCAGCGTGCGCCCGGCCAGCTGGCTGTCTTTGCCATTTGCCGACCAGTTCTTCGGCTCCATGGAGACCGGGTCATCGGCTTTCAGCGGTTCCGGCCGTTTGGTGACGGGTGCAAATGCGACTGGCACCCCAGCTTGTGTGGTTTGCTTGCTGCTGGCGCAGCCGACGAGGCACAGCGCCAATGAAATGCTGGCGAGCAGACGTAAGATCATGATGTGATTCTGCGTGAAAGACGATAGAATCACCTAGCCAGTTTATGGTTAACCGTTCGTTGATTGGCACCCTGTTTCGTTCATAATGCTTTCTGCATATTCCTTTTATTTAGACGGATTGACGATTGTCTGCCGCAGGAAACTATAGCCCATGGCGGTGCGGGTCGCTTGTTCCGTCGTGTCGCCACTGCCGCCATGGCCGCCGGAGCCATATTCGTGAAACAATGGTTTATGCCCCTCGGCTTCCAACTGAAATGCAAACCGCCGGGCATGAGAGGGATGCACCCGATCATCATTGGTCGAGCTTTCGATATAGATCGGCGGATAGCTGATCTCGGGTGCTGGCTTGATGGTGTGCAGGGGTGAATAGCTAAGCAGGTACGCGCGATCCTCCGGCTTGTCCGGGTCGCCATATTCATCCATCCACGCCTTGCCCGCTGGAAAGAGGTGAAAGCGGGTCATGTCGATCACCGGCACGCGGCACCAGACCGCCCCGAAATCGTCGGGATAACGGGTCAACATCACGCCCGTCAGAAGTCCGCCATTGCTGCCGCCGGTGCAGGCAATGATGTCAGGGCGCGAATAGCCACGTTTGACCAGGTCGCGGGCAACAGCGACGAAATCCTCAAACGCCTTATGGCGGCCATGGCCCTTGGCCACTCTATGCCAATCAGGCCCAAGCTCGCCGCCGCCGCGAATATAGGCTTGTACAAAGGCGCCGCCCTGTTGCAGCCAAACGCCATTCACGCCGGAATAATAAGGGGAAAGAGCAACCTCGAAACCACCATAGCCATAGACCAGGGCAGGCAGCGCACCTTGTTCCCAGTGCTTTGGAAAAACGATGTGGTAAGGGATGCTCGTGCCATCTTCCGATACGGCTTCCAACAGTTCGCACGTCATGCCGTCGGCATCGAAATAGGCGGGCGCTTCGCTGATGAACTGCAATTTCGGCTGTCGGTCCGCAACATTAAGCGGCAGAAGGTAGCGGGTCGATGGCTTGAGAAAGCCTTGACCGATGACTTGCAGGATCTCTTCACCCAAGGTCAGATCGGCGTCGAGAAGCCGGTATTGGATCGACTGGATTTCCGGCGGCAGAGCGATTTCAAAGGGCTGGCTTTCGGCTGCTTTCAGATCCAGCAGATACAGATGGGATTGCAGCCGGTTTTTGACGATAAACACCGCCCATTCCCGCAGCAGGGTGAACTGCCCGATGGATTGGCCATCCTCGGGAGAAAAGAGAACCCGCTCGGGCTTCTGTAACACCTCATGTCCATAGGGAGTAAAGCCTTGCAGGATCAGGCTGCCGGCGGGAAACCGTTCATCCGTCTTGGCGTGCCATAGGCAATGGTCGTGATTGATCGAAAAGCTGATGTCTTTCGGCAGATCCAGGCGGCGCAGATCCCCATGACTGTCCTCGGCAAATGCGCTCAGGCGCCCGATTTCATGGGCCGCTACAAACAGCCGGATAGGGTGTTCATCCGCAGATCCGTTCCAGTATTGCGGATCGATGAGCAGCGAATAGCCCGTCACGTCGCTTTCGCCAGCTTCGTACAGAGGCAGCGCGTCCTCCACCCGCTGCCCGCGCCGCAACCGCCGCCCGATCCGGGGCCAGCCGGAGCGCGTCGCCGAATGGGTATCGATCGAGCCGAAATAGCAGATTTCGTCGCGGCTCAGCCAGGTGGCATGGGCGCGAACGGCGGGCGTGTCGAACCCACCCTCGACAATCGCTTTTACCTCGGTGTCAAACTCCAGCAACCGTGTCAGATCGGAGCCGCCATCGGACAGGCACAGCAATACCAGGGTCGGTTCCCATGGGCAGGTCACAGACCCGCTGAAAATCCAGCGCTTGCCTTCCTCGGCGCAAAACGCATCGAGATCGAACACGGTTTCCCAAGGGGCCGTCGCCACCGCCTCCTGGTCGGCAGGCAGACGCCGCCAGATGCCAAGAGGATTGTCTTTGTTGCGGTGAAAATCAAACAGCCATTTGCCGCGCCGCGACGGAATAATCAGCCGGTCGTCGCGTTCCATCACGGCTTTGATCGCATCGCGATCCGCTTCAAACTGGGGGGAGGAAAGCTGCGCCATGGAGGCTGCATTTCGATCCGCGACAAACGCCAGCGTTTGCGGATCGGAATCATTTTCGAGGGTGATATCCATAGACTTGTCCTCCTTGGGGCGGGGCAAGCTAGATCGGGAAAGCCAGTCTGACAAACGAAAACTCGGAAAAAGAGGCGACTATCAGCCCGCCATCGCTTCTTCATATTCGGTTGAAAGCTCCAGCCATTGCTCCTCGGCAGCGCTCAACTTGGCGGCGGCCTCACCACGCTGCTTAACCTTTTCCGCCGCCTTGGCGGGATGCTTTTCGTAGAGAACCGGATCTGCAAGTTCTGCATCAAGACCTTGAATCACTGTCTCCAGCTTCTTGGTCAAAGATTCGATTTCGTTGATTTTTTTCTTCAGCGGTGCCAACGCGGCCCGCTTTTCGGCATTGGCCTTGCGCTGGTCGGCTTTTTTCCCGGCCTCGACGGTTACGTCAATTTTTTCTTCTTTTTTTTTACCCGAAGAGACAATCAGGTCGCGATATTCTTCCATGTCACCTTCGAATGTGGTGACGGTGCCGTTATTGACCAGCCAGAGCCGGTCCACGGTGGCCTCGATCAGGTGGCGATCATGGGAGATCAGGATGACCGCGCCGTCATAATCGTTCAGCGCTTCGATCAGCGCGCGGCGGCTGTCGATATCGAGATGGTTGGTCGGCTCATCGAGGATCAGCAGGTTGGGGGCATGAAAGGCAGCAAGGCCCATCAGCAAGCGAGCCTTTTCGCCACCGGACAAATCCTTGGCGGCGGTTGCCATCTTTTCGGTGGCCAGTCCCATTTGCGCGACGCGGGCGCGTACCTTGGCTTCTGGTGCCTGCGGCATCAGCCTGCGCACATGCTCGACTGGCGTATCCTCCGGCACCAGATCGTCCAACTGATGCTGGGCGAAGAAGCCGATCTTCAGGCTCGGCGCCAGCCGCAGATCGCCACTTTCGGGAGGAAGACGACCGGAAATGAATTTGGCGAAGGTGGACTTACCGTTGCCGTTCGATCCCAGCAGCGCGATGCGGTCATCCGCATCAATCCGCAGGTTGAGGTTTTTCAGGATCGGCTTGCCGGGTTCGTAACCCACGGAACCGCCATTGATGGCGATGATCGGCGATGCCGGCTGTTTTTCCGGCTCAGGGAAGGTGATCGGCTGGACATGATCTTCAATAACCGCTGAAACCGTGCCCATGCGCTCAAGCGCTTTGACGCGGCTCTGGGCCTGTTTGGCCTTGGAGGCCTTGGCCTTGAACCGGTCGATGAAAGCCTGAAGATGCTTGCGCGCCGCATCACTCTTGGCCTTCGACTTCATCTGCAATTCGTCGTTCTCGGCCTTCTGGCGCTCGAACTGGTCATAGCCGCCGCGATAGAAGGTCAGCTTTTTCTGGTCGAGATGGACGATGGCATTGACCGCATTGTTGAGAAGGTCGCGGTCATGGCTGATGATGATGACGGTGTGCGGGTAGCGGCGGATATAATCCTCCAGCCAGAGCGTACCTTCAAGGTCGAGATAGTTGGTCGGCTCGTCCAGCAGCAGCAGGTCAGGCTCGGCAAACAGTACCGAGGCCAGCGCCACGCGCATCCGCCAACCGCCGGAAAAGGCCGAGGCCGGGCGCAACTGTGCTTCCTGGTCGAAGCCGAGACCGGCAAGAATGCTGGAGGCGCGCGCTTCCGCCGAATGGGCATCGATATCCACCAGCCGCATCTGGATGTCGGCGATCCTGTTCGGGTCGGTGGCCGTCTCGGCCTCCGCCATCAGCGCGGTGCGCTCCTTGTCGGCAGCCAACACGATTTCGATCAGGCTGTCCTCGGTGCCGGGGGCTTCCTGCGCCACCTGACCGATCTTGGCATTCTTGGGAATGGAGACCGAGCCGCTTTCGGCTCCCAGGTCGCCTGTGATCACCCTGAACAGGGTGGATTTTCCGGCACCATTGCGACCGACAAGGCCCGCTTTCGTACCCGTGGGCAGCGAAATGCTGGCGTGGTCAATCAGCAGGCGGCCTGCAATACGGGCGGAGACGTCATTGATGGTAATCATGGCTGGCGTTTTGGCGGATGATGGCTGGGAAAGCAAGAGGGCGACGATGGGAAGGCAGAGCGGTTGTCCCCGCCGGAACAGCCAAAGACCAAAGGGAGGACTAACGTTCTTCTTGCGCTGCAACTGTGCGGCGTGTCCCTCGTTTACAAAGGAGAACTCAATGAGCCCTTCATTCCGACACCTGATGCTTGCCCTTGCGGGCGCCATGACCGCCATGCCAGCGCCACTGCTTGCCAATGATAAAGTCACTTGCTGGGGGCTGAATACCAAAGAGTTGGCAGTGGCACCCGCCGATTATTGGACGGAGGAGCGGATGCACAAAGCCATATCCGAGCCGCTGGAACTGCCCTCGGACCAGAAAGGCTCTGGCTCCGCGTCGCCACAGGCGCTTGGCGATGCCGAGCGTGCTCCCATCAATGAAGCGCCTTACAAATTTGGCGGTAAGCTCTTCTACACTCGTGGAGGCAAGGACTACAAAGCAAGCGCCCAGTTCGTTGCGCAAGACAATATCGTCATCGGCGCCGCGCACAGTCTGTGGTATGGAGGTAAGGAGGCAACCAACATCCGCTTCATGCAAGGTTATAATGGCGGCGGCGGGACCCGCTACGACATCGATCAGGCCGCGGTGCTGACCGAATGGACGAAGGTCGCGGGCGAGGATCCAAGCGCGAAAAAATCCCAATATGACTATTCCGTCATGCGCACAAAGACGGCTAGCGCAGTTGGGCGCTATGATCTCGGCACTGCAAAAGTGAATGCCGCCGTGACCATTACTGGCTATCCAGGTCGACTGGAGGATGGCAACTATATGTATCGGGAAGGCGCGACAATCCTTGCTCAGGCAGGAACCTCTTTCGAAGCGAGACCTCATCCAATGTCTGGTGGCGGTGCAAGCGGTGGGGCTTGGTTCATCGGAGATTCAGGGTCCTTCAAGGCGGTAAGCGTCGTCGCCTCGGGGACAAGCGACTATGTCCGAGGTCCGGTCTTCACGGATGACACGACGGATATGATCGCCTACGTGAAGGGCGGCTGCAAATAGGCTGGACAAGCATGGCCGTCGTGGCGGCGGCCATGCTTCTCTGAACTCCTCCTCGGCGGGGTAGAAAATCGTTCAGACGAGGAGACGTCGCATAGGACGCCTTGCATTCCGTCTTGCCTCACCGCCGCTGGGGTGCGACGATTGACCATCCCGCCTTGCTCCGCAAAAGCTCCGGCTTGACGATCAGAATACGGTGCTGTTGCATCTGAATGACCTCCCGCGATTTCCAGATCTGCAATTGAATATTGACCTTGGGGCGACTGGCGTTGATCAATTGCCCTAGCAGGTGCTGGGGTATCACTCTGTCAATCAGTGTGCCAGCAGGGGTGGTGCGGCCATGGCGGTCTGCCAGTTCCAGCAGAACGCGCGCCAGGCGGGTTTCCAGGGATTGCAGTGCCAGGCCCTCGGCAAATTGCAAGGCGGCCTGAAGTTTTCGGGCATTACTGTGCAGCCAGAAATGCGCGACCGGTGGCAGCTGTGCCAGCTTGGTGAAGGTTGCGCCTTCAATTTCCACCAGGCGAGTTTCCTCAGTTGCCGTGGCGCTCGTGCCATAGGTGCTACCCAGGGCCAATTCACTGTCGCCAATCATCTCGCCAGCACGCAACTCTCTGAAGATCACCTCATGGCCCGAGATCGACTGGAAGGACAGGTGTACGCCGCCGGAGAGAATGATGCAGACGGCATGACAGGCATCCCCCGCCTGGAATATTGTCTGTCCATTTAAGTATTTCCGAATGCGAAATGCCCGTTCATGCTCTGCCAGGACTTTTGGATCAAGCAAGGCAAAGGGTTCATGAGACCGCAAATTGCTGACGATAGGAATATAAGGCTGAAATGGCATGGTCTGAAAATGTCCGTTGAGAGGAATACCACAGAGTGCCAGTCATGATTGCGAAAAATAAGGATTCAACTGTAACGTAAGGAACATGATTGGAGGAAATATTTATCTATAGTTGCATTCACGGTTGGTTACGACCGTTGTTGGCCCATCAAGGTGGTTGGCCGACAGGCGGGACAGTGCATGGTGCGCTGACTGCCGATTAACGCGACTTGGAGAATGATATGACGATTTGGATGGGAAGAAATGCGATTGAATCACAGGCAAAGGTTGAAGCTGGTCAGCCTTATTCGCTTAAGATACTGAATGAAAACACGAAATTCCAGCAATTCGCGCTCTATCAAACGATCCCGAAGGTGATCGGCTCATCCTTTGATCCGATCTCGCTTGCCTGGATGGTGGGCGGAGCTGCCGGGGGAGCGCCGGACAATCCGAGCCAGTCGCAGTTCAGCTGGACCATCGACTATGCTGCAACTGCTGGCTACATTCAGGATCTTGGTACGACGACCCAGCCGCGCAGCTTCCAGACAGCCAGCCAGGTGGGGGTTCTCATCAACTCCGCCAACACGGTAGGCGTTACCTACCAGGGGCAGTTTCCCTATGGCGCGCCCGGTTTCCCCAACGAACCCGTCAACGGCACCCAAGGGGTGATCGTCATTAAGTCCGACAACTCGTTCCCGACCGTGGCTGTCCAGCGCAGCGAGAAAGTATCTGTGAATGTCGGTCTTGCCATGGCAGGGAAATCGGCAATTGCTGTGCAGTTGGAGCCGAACCTGACCTACCAGTTCACGCCAAAGCCGACCTATTACATTATCGCCGGCTCCTTCGTGCAAGGGCAGGTGATTGACACAGCCATTTCCAGCGCTGCCTACGAAGTAAAGTTCCAGGGCGTGACCAATATGACGGTTCGCTTTACCCAGCAAAACCAGTTTGAACCCGCCTGATTGACCCAGCCGCAGAGCGACCCAAAAGCAAACTGGACCCGGTGCGGAAACGCATCGGGTCTTTTGTTGTTTTCATCTTTTGAGTGTGGGGTTTGAAAATTATTGTTATGATGATTCTTCACAGACTGCGACGAGCTGCAAGGGGTTTTGGACGCCCGCGGTCCTGTTCATTTTGAAGGAGGAAAGTCTTGGGCAGTGAGGAGACAAAGAACCTATCCAACAAACAGGAATATACACTGACGATTCTCAACGAGAATACAAAATTTCAACAGTTCGTGATATTTCAGAAGGTGCCGAGTGCATCATCCTATGATCCATTCTCGCTCGCCTGGATGGTGGGCGGAGCTTCTGTGGGCGCGCCGGGCAATCCGAGCCAGCCGCAGTTCAATTTGACTGTCGACTATGCGGCACCTGTTGGCTCCATTCAAGAAATTGGTACGACGACCCCGCCGCGCAGCTTCGAGACGATCAGCCAGATGGGTGTTCGCATCAACTCTGCCAATACGGTGGGTGCTAACTATCAGGGGCAGTTTTCTGATGGGGTAACCGGCTTGCCCAACGAGCCCGTCGACGATACCCAGGCCGTGACCGATATCAATGCCGACGATGCGTTACCGACCGTGGCCGTCCGGCACAGCGAGAACGTATCTCTGAATGTCGGCCTTGCCATGGCCGGGAAATCGGCAATTGCTGTTCAGTTGAAGCCGAACTTGACGTACCAGTTCAATCCAAATCCGACCTACTACATTATCGCCGGCTCCTTTGTGCAAGGGCAGGTGATTGACACAGCCATTTCCAGCGCTGCCTATGACACGGAGTTTCAAGATGACGGTGTGCAGCCGGCAGCGGGCAAGCCCTTCAGTCTTGATGTTGATGGCTGATATAAGCATTTTTGATTTGAATACTTGGGGCAATTGACATCCGATAGCCGGATCGTTTCGACCGGAGGCCACCACCGATGACCCGACTTCTCTACTCACTTGCAGGCACGGATCTCACTCGTCCGTTTTCACCGCATTGCTGGAAGATCATCCTGGCGCTGCGCCACAAGGGGTTGAGCTTTGAGGAAAAGCCGCTGGCCTTTACCGAAATTCCGAAGGTAGAGGAGGGGGTCTCGAAAATCGTACCGATCCTGCGCGATGGCGATACCGTGGTCGCGGACAGTTTCCAGATCGCGCTTTATCTGGAAGAGGCCTATCCTGATCGACCCAGCCTGTTTCGCGGCGAGGGCGGCAAGGCTCTGGCACGGTTTGTGGAAGGCTATTCGCAATCCACCATCCATCCGGCCATCAGTGCCATCATCCTGATGGACATTTATAATATGATCTCTCCATCTGATCAGACGCATTTTCGCAAAACCCGCGAAGCGCTGTTCGGCAAGGTGCTGGAAGAGATTTTCCCGGATCGCGACGGTGCGATTGCGGCTTTTCCGGCGAAACTCCAGCCCTTGCGACATATGCTGCGGTCGCAGCCCTTTATCGGCGGGGAAAAGCCGTTGTTTGCTGATTACATCGTGTTTGGCGCATTCCAGTGGTTGAAGATCGTCACAGGCTCGATCTTCCTGCCCGAAGATGATCCGGCAGCGCAATGGTTCGAGCGCTGCGCGGCCCTTGGCTTGGTGCAGGCTGACGCGGCATAAAGGCCTTGTCATGTGACGGTGGCGTGAAATTCGCGTCTCCCCCTTGTCTTCGCGAATCGGGGCAGGTAGAAACCGCCCACTTTCCCTACACACAAAGGACGAGACGATGGCGATTGAACGCACCTTTTCGATGATCAAGCCGGATGCAACCAAGCGTAACCTGACGGGCGCGATCACCAAGGTTTTTGAAGACAACGGCCTGCGCGTTGTTGCTTCGAAGCGCGTCTGGATGAGCACGCGCGAAGCTGAAGGCTTCTACGCCGTTCACAAGGAACGCCCTTTCTTCGGCGAACTGGTTGAAGGCATGACGTCCGGCCCAACCGTGGTTCAGGTTCTGGAAGGCGAAGGCGCCATCCTCAAGAACCGCGAAATCATGGGCGCGACCAACCCTGCCCAGGCTGCCGAAGGCACGATCCGCAAGCAGTTCGCTCTCTCCATTGGCGAAAATTCCGTTCACGGCTCCGACGCTCCGGAAACCGCTGCTGAAGAAATCGCTTACTGGTTCGCAGCGACCGAAATCGTTGGCTAAGCCTCTTCGGGGCTCTTGGCTTAAAGAATATTCGAAATAAAAAGACCGGGGCCGTGAGGCTCCGGTTTTTTTATGTCCACCTGTCGCGGGCCGCGTCGTCGGCGTCGCGGGCGGCGACCCAGCCGCCTGACGTGCCATCCTTGGCGTGTTCCTTCTTCCAGAAGGGGGCGGCGGTTTTCAGGAAATCCATCACGAAATTGGCACCATCGAAGGCTGCCTGCCGGTGGCTTGAGGCGGCAATGACAAGCACGATCTGTTCGCCAGCAGCAATCTTGCCGTAGCGATGCAGCACGGTCAGCGCCATCAGGTTGAAGCGCTCGATGGCAAGCGTGGCAATCCGGCTCATCTCTGCTTCTGCCATGCCGGGGTAATGTTCCAGCTCCAGCGCATCGAGCCTGCCTTGTTCGTCACGGCAAAGTCCGACGAAGGACACCAGCGCACCGATATCCGTGCGGCCATCCGTTATGAATGCCGTCTCTGCCGAAACATCGAAATTATCCCGTTGGACCCGGATGACAGGCGACACCATGGCCTCAACCACCGGTCATCGGCGGAAACAGGCCGATTTCGCGCGCACCGGCCAAAAGCTCGTCATGCTCGACATGTTCCTGATTGACAGCAATACGAATGGCGTTTGGAAATTGCAGCGCCTCGGCGTAATTCTCGCCCCGCTCGGTCAGAAAGGCGATCAGGTCGGTGCCGGTCTTCACCTGTTCGGGCAGCGCAAGCTCTTCCTCATCGAGGCCGATCTTTTCACGCACCCAGGCGAAATAGACGAGCTTGACGGTCATTCGTCCACCATATGTTTCACGCCGGCTTTGAAATAGTCATAGCCGGTATACATGGTCAAAGCGGCGGCGACCCACAGCAGGCCGATGCCGATCTGGGTGGTGTAGGGCAGAACCTTGTCGCCTGCCGGACCGGCCAGCAGAAAGGCCAGCGCCACCATCTGCACGGTGGTTTTCCACTTGGCGATCCGCGTCACCGGCACGCTGACCTTCAGCTCGGCCAGATATTCCCGCAGGCCAGAGACCAGGATTTCGCGGCACAGGATGATGATCGCGGCCCAGAGCGACCAGCCGGCAATGGTTTTTTCCGTATCGGCAGCCATCAGCAACAGGCAGGTGGCGACCAGCAGTTTGTCGGCAATCGGGTCCAGCATCCGGCCGATATTGGAGGTCTGGTTCCAGATCCGGGCCAGATAGCCGTCGAAGAAATCAGTGATCGAGGCGATAACAAAGATCGCCAGAGCCGCCCAGCGGGCAAAGTCGGTGCTTTGCAGCTTGCCTTCCAGATAGAAGCACAGAACGATCAACGGCACGGCCAGAATACGGCCATATGTCAACAGGTTGGGGATGCTGTAGGTACGCGAAGCCATGATGCCCTGTCTTTGTTATGAAGCGCTGGAAGATGGCGCTTGGTAAGATCGATCGTCAAGCCGGTTCTAAGGTTTTTCCGGGGGCGAAACGGCCATTTTATGCCCAATCTCGCTATTCCCTGCTGTTTTCGTGAGAATGACCAGAATTTTCATGAAAATGATTGTAAATTTGTCGTGCGACGGCTTCCGAAATGCCATCCACCGCCATCAGATCGTTCATTGCAGCTCTCGAGACCGCCTTGGCCGTGCCGAAATGTTGTAACAGCGCCCGCTTGCGGGTCGGTCCGATGCCGCCGATTTCATCCAGGGGATTCTTGACCATTTCCTTCTTGCGCCGCGCCCGGTGCGAGCCGATGGCAAAGCGATGTGCCTCATCGCGCAGCCTCTGGATGAAATACAGCACCGGATCGCGCGGGGGTAAGGTGAAGTCCGGCTTGCCCTCAGCAAAGAAACGCTCGCGCCCCGCATCGCGATCCACGCCCTTGGCGACGCCGATGGCGGTGACGCAATCAGTAATGTCCAATTCCTTCAGGATCGCCCTGACGGCGGTCATCTGGCCCTGGCCACCATCGATCAGGATCACGTCGGGCCAGGCCGGGAAAACCGCATCCGCGCCTTCCTCGGTGATAGTGTTGCGGTCCGGCTTGCCTTCTTCCTTCAGCAGACGCGAAAAGCGCCGTGTCATCACTTCGCGCATCATGCCGAAATCGTCGCCGGGGGTGATGTCGGTCGATTTGATGTTGAACTTGCGATACTGGTTGCGCACGAAGCCTTCCGGCCCGGCCACCACCATGCCGCCCACCGCATTGGTGCCCATGATATGGGAATTGTCGTAGATCTCGATGCGGCGCGGCACGTAGGCGAGTGCGAATGTCTCGGCAAAGCCTTTCAGCAAGCGTTCTTGCGAGGCTGTTTCCGCCAGCTTGCGGCCATGCGCTTCGCGGGCATTGCCATGCACATGCTCGACCAGATCCTTCTTCTCGCCGCGCTGCGGCACCAGGATCGTCACCTTGTATCCCGCCTTTTCGGAGAGCGCGAGACTCAAGAGATCCTGTTCGTCAATCCCCTCCGACAGCAGCACTTGCCGGGGACAGGGCTTGTCGTCGTAGAACTGTGCCAGAAAGGCGCTCAACACTTCCGCGCCAGTCATTTGCGGATCGGCCTTCGGGAAGTAGGCGCGGTTGCCCCAGTTCTGTCCGGTCCTGAAAAAGAACACCTGAATGCAGGTCAGTCCGCCCTCGTGATGGATGGCGAAAATATCGGCTTCCTCGACGCCCGCCGGGTTGATGCCCTGGTGGCTCTGCACATGGGAGAGGCCCGCAAGCCGATCGCGGAACACGGCGGCGCGTTCGAAATCCAGGGTTTCCGCCGCCTCGTTCATTGTCCGCGCCATGGCTTCCTTGACGTTCTGGCTCTTGCCGGACAAGAAATCCTTGGCTTCCTTCACCAGCACGCCGTAATCGGCATCGCTGATTTCATGGGTGCAGGGGCCGGAGCAGCGCTTGATTTGATAAAGCAGGCAGGGCCGCGTGCGGCTTTCGAACACGCTGTCAGTGCAGGTACGCAACAGAAAGGCCCGTTGCAGCGAATTGATGGTGCGCCCGACAGCGCCCGCCGAGGCGAAGGGGCCGAAATAATCGCCCTTGCGGGCGCGCGCACCGCGGTGCTTGTAAATGGCGGGTGCGCGGCCATCGCCGGTAATCAGGATATATGGAAAGCTCTTGTCGTCGCGCAACAGCACGTTATAGCGCGGCCGCAAACGCTTGATGAGGTTGGCTTCGAGCAGCAGCGCCTCGACCTCGGTGCGGGTCGTGACGAATTCCATATGGGCGGTTTCGCGCACCATGCGGGTCAGGCGGTTGGAATGCAGGCGGCCTTGCGCGTAATTGCTGACGCGCTTCTTCAGGCTGCGGGCCTTGCCGACATAGAGCACATCGCCGTCGCCATTCATCATCCGGTAGACGCCGGGATTGTTGGGCAGCTTCTTGACGAATTCCGCAATCAGGTCGGCACCGGTCAGGCCGCTGCCATGCAGGGCACCCTCGTTCCAGTCGATCGGCGGCAGAACGGCTGCGACCGCGGGATCGATTGCGCCGTCTGTCGCAACGTCATCCTCGTCGTCTTCTGTGCCGTCATAGAGAATGCCGCCTTCCGGCTGCTTCCCTGGGGTCATTCCGCAATCTCCGTGCCGTTTGCGCCGGGCCAAATCAGATGTTGCCCGCCATCGAGGGCAAACATTTGGCCGGTGATCGATGGCGTGTCAAAAAGAAAGCGGATGGTGCGACCGAATTCTTCAAGGCCCGCGCCCTGCTTCAGCGGCAGGCTGTCGATCTGCGCCTGGAAATCCTTCTGCTCCTGCCGCTCGCTTTTCAGCGTCGGGCCGGGGCCGATGGCATTGACCCGGATCTGTGGGGCAAAGGCCTGCGCCAGGGTTCTCGTCGCCGTCCACATGGTGGATTTCGACAATGTATAGGAAAAGAACGTTGGTTTCAGGGCCAGCACCCGCTGATCGATGATGTTGACGATCAGGCCCGAGCCATTCTCCGGTACCTGCCGATGAAATTCAGCGGACAGAATGGCAGGCGCACGGACATGAATATCGAAATGGGCGGCGAAATGCTCCGCATCGAACTGGTCTGCCTTGTCGTCCAGAAACACCGAGGCATTGTTGACCAAAAGGTCCAGAGGACCAAGCGCCTGCGTCGCCTTTGAAATCAGCGCTTGTGTCTCGCCAATGTCACGCAGATCCGCTTTCAAGGCCACCGCCTTGCCGCCCTTGGAACTTATCTGCTGCGCCAGAGTTTCAGCTTCGTCAAGAGACGCATGGGTATGGATGGCAACGGCAAAACCATTGTCTGCCAGATCCTGCGCGATGGCCCGGCCAATACGTTTGGCTGACGCGGTGACAAGTGCTGCTCTTGGGGCAGTTTTTGGACGAGGGGCGGGCATGCTCTTCACCTTTTGTTATAATCGGCTTTGTATGGATAGGCCGGACGCTCAAGGCGCACCATTATTGTCGTTCCAGATATATGTCATGGCGCGACTTATTGAAGGTCAGCGATCTTCGTTTTCTTCATCTTGAATCTCTGTATCACGCTGCATTTACGAAAGTAAAACGCGGTGAGCGCAAAGTAATATCTTGTTGACGATTTATTAGGGTTAACAAATCACCTGTTGCACGAAAGCAACGTCTAAATTTTGCCTAGTGTTTGCCTAAAATATTTCACAATTCGGCTCTTCCAATTCCGCAATTGAGGGCCATTTTCAACACTGAAGCGGGCAGGGACATCCGTGCAAGTATTCGAACCGTAAGAGACGACATGATCGCCATCGGTTCGTTTTATAAAGGAGAATTTGGTATGCGTACTCTCGTTATGATTTTGCTGGCATCGTCTGCTGGTCTTTCCCTCGTCACCGGCGCTCACGCTGCCGATGCCGTCATGTCGGTGCCGGAAGCACCCGCAGCCGTCGATATGCCGGCTCCGGTCAGCAACTGGGCCGGTGCTTATGTCGGTGGTGCAGGCACCTATACAATGGGTCGTTCGCACGGCAGCAAGTTTAGCGCCCGTGCCTTCGGTGGTCAGGTCTATGGTGGCTACAACATGCAGAACGACAAGATCGTTTACGGTGGTGAAGCTGACATCGGTTATGACGGCAATGGTAGCCGCTCCGGCGCTGGCCTGACCGGTAAGCAGGGCGTAAACGGCTCTATCCGCGGTCGCGTCGGTTACGACCTCAACCCCTTCATGGTTTACGGTACGGCCGGTGTGGCTGCTGCTGACACCAAGATTTCCGGTGCAGCTGGGTCCGACAGCAAGGCTGCTCTTGGCTACACGGTCGGTGCAGGTGTTGAAGCCATGGTGACCAACAACATCACCACTCGTATCGAATACCGCTACACCGATTACCAGAACAAGGACTATGACATCGGTGGTTCCAAGGTGTCGCGCGGCTTTGACGACCAGAGCGTCAAGGTTGGTATCGGCATGAAGTTCTGATCTGTCCGATCAGTGTGCGTTTGAAAGAAGCCCGGCGTTTGCGCCGGGCTTCTTGATTCTGGGAAGCTTTCAGGCCTGCGGTCGCAGCAACTGATACCCATCGAATTTCTTGGCAAACAGCACCGGCCATTCGGTCAGCGCCACATGACCATTTTCCCATTCGCCGGGAAAGCGCAGCATCAGGTAGCCGAGCAGGCCCGCCATGGAAAAATGGCCGCCGTTCAGCTTCTTGCCCATCTTCGGCATATGGGCTTCGAGATAGTCCAGGCCGCGTGTGACCTTTTCCCATTGCCGGTCGATATAGGGCTGGTGGATCTTTTCCGGCGGATGCAGGCGCTTCTCATAGACGATCGCCAGAAGGCAATCGGTGATGCCATCGCACAGCGCTTCCAGCACCTCGGCCTCGGTGCGCTTCTCGTCCTTTTTGGGATAAAGCCCACTGTCCGAGATACGGTTCAGATATTGCATGATGGCACGGCTATCGTAAATCGCCTGGCCTTCATCGGTAATCAGCGTCGGGATTTTGCCCAGCGGATTGTTGTCGATCAGTTCGGACGGATTGGCATTGGTATCGACCTTGATTTCCTCAAGCGTAATGCCGGTGGCACGGGCGGCCATCCTGACCTTGGAGGAATAGGGCGAGGCGGGAGCATAAAGCAGCTTCATCGGTTTGGTCCTGTTTGCGTGTCAGGTGAAGTTTACTCTTCGCCGCGCAGCCAGAAGCAGCGCTGCGAGGCATAGCGGTCCTGCGCCAGCACCCGCTTCAATTCGGGCAGCAGCGCATGCAGTTCATCCTTGAGGGTGAAGGGCGGGTTGACGACGATCAGGCCGGAACCAGACAGGCCGGTCAAATCGCGGTCGCTTTTCACGGAAAGCTCGGCGCAGAGCATTTTGGGGATGCCCGTTTCTTTCAAGGTCTCGTGGAAAGCGGCAATCGGGGCGCCCTTCTTGATGGGATACCAGAGACAATAGACCCCGGCGGAAAACCGGCGGTAGGCCCGCGCCAATCCATCGACCAGCCGCTCATATTCGCCGTCCAACTCGAAGGGCGGATCAACCAGCACGATGCCGCGTTTTTCCTTGGGCGGCAGATGAGCGCCCAGCGCCAGCCAGCCATCCAGTTCGGTGATCCGCGCCTGGTAATCGCCTTCGAACAGCCGGGAAAGTGTGCGGCAATCGTCCGGATGCAGTTCCATGGCCGACAATCGGTCCTGC
The DNA here is from genome assembly GCF_013426735.1 of Agrobacterium vitis. Taxonomy (NCBI): domain Bacteria; kingdom Pseudomonadati; phylum Pseudomonadota; class Alphaproteobacteria; order Hyphomicrobiales; family Rhizobiaceae; genus Gillisella; species Gillisella vitis. Next base: position 2,891,278 of record NZ_AP023272.1, on the reverse strand, counting down.
GGGCGAAACAGGTCGCGCGCCAGCTTCGGCGAGCCGGGATAGCGGGTCAGACTGCCCTGCGGGTTCAGCGCCCGCACCACGTCCAGATAGGGTTGCAGCACTTGTGCCGCTGCGGGTGTCAGCTCGGCCTCCAGCAATTTGCCGATCCCGCCGAGCCATTCACCGGTTTTTTGCGATTCGTCGGAGGACAGATCGTAAAGACCGATACCAGCATGAGTATCCAGCACCCGGAACGCCTTGTCCTTCTGCTGGAGATAAATGACCAGCCGCGCCAGCACGGCATGCTTCAACACGTCCGCGAAATTGCCTGCGTGGTAGATGTGGCGGTAATTCATGCGCTTTTCCGATGGGTCTGGTGAAATTTTGGAATGGGGCTTTTGAGCCTTGCGGGCTTGGCCTATAACTTTGCCATGAACATCATCAGCCCCGCCTTGAAAACATCCGTTGGTCATACGGCCTGTCCGCATGACTGTCCATCCACCTGCGCGCTTGAGGTCGATCTGACCCCGGACGGCAGGATCGGGCGAATGCGCGGCGCGCGCGACAATAGCTATACCGCAGGCGTGATCTGCGCCAAGGTGGCGCGCTATACCGAGCGGCTCTATCACCCTGATCGGTTGATGGTGCCGCAGCGTCGGAAAGGTGCAAAAGGGGCGGGCAGCTGGCAGGAAATTTCCTGGGATGCGGCGCTGGACGAGATCGCCAATGCGTTCGTCAAAGCCGAGCAACTGCATGGCAGCGAGGCCGTCTGGCCCTATTTCTATGCCGGGACGATGGGGCAGGTGCAGCGCGATTCGATAGAGCGGCTGCGCCACGCCAAGAAATATTCCGGCTTTTTCGGCTCGATCTGCACCAATCTGGCCTGGACTGGCTATGTGATGGGCACCGGCACGCTGCGCGGCCCGGACCCGCGCGAAATGGCGGTTGCCGATTGCGTGGTGATCTGGGGCACCAATGCGGTGGCGACCCAGGTCAATGTCATGACCCATGCGGTGGCAGCGCGTAAAAATCGCGGCGCGAAAATTGTCGTCATCGATATCTATGACAATCCGACCATGAAACAGGCCGATATGGGCCTGATTCTACGCCCCGGCACCGATGCGGCGCTGGCCTGTGCCGCCATGCATATCGCCTTTCGTGACGGTTATGCCGACCGGGAGTATATGGCTGACTATGCCGATGATCCCGCCGGGCTGGAAGCGCATCTGAAGGACAAGACGCCGGAATGGGCCGCCAGCGTCACCGGTCTTTCGGTTGAAGAGATCGAAGGCTTCGCCAGATTGGTCGGCGAGACCAAAAAGACATTCTTCCGCCTCGGCTATGGTTTTACCCGCAGCCGCAACGGTGCTGTCTCCATGCATGCCGCCCTTTCGCTTTCGACCGTGCTGGGCAGCTGGCAATATGAAGGCGGCGGCGCGTTTCATTCCAACAGCGATATTTTCAAGCTCAACAAAGCCGAGTTGATGGGGACGGCGTTTGTCGATCCTGACATTCGCATGTTGGACCAGTCGCAGGTTGGCCGGGTGCTGACCGGCGATGCGGAGGCGCTGCGCCAGCGCGGTCCGGTGACGGCGATGCTGATCCAGAACACCAATCCGGTCAATGTTGCGCCGGAACAAAGGCTGGTAAAACAGGGCTTTCTGCGGGATGATCTGTTTGTGGCTGTGCACGAGCATTTCATGACCGAAACAGCAGAGCTTGCTGATCTGGTCCTGCCGGCAACGATGTTCGTTGAGCATGACGATCTCTATCGCGGCGGTGGCCAGAGCCATATCCTGCTTGGCCCTAAACTGGTCGAGCCGCCGGACACGGTGCGCACCAATCTCTTCGTCATCGAGGAACTGGCCAAACGTCTCGGTCTAGCGGATCTTCCGGGCTTCGGCCTCAGCGAGCGCGAGCATATCGACCATATCCTGGCGGCCAGCGGCAAGCCGGATTTTGCCAGTTTCGAGCAGGACAAATGGCTGGATTGCCAGCCGCTGTTCGAAGACGCGCATTATCTCAAAGGCTTTGCCCACCCCGATGGCAGGTTCCGCTTTAGGCCGGATTGGGAAGGCACGCCCGCGCCCAATAAGCCGCCACGGGCGATGGGGTCTCTGGGGCCGGTGGCCGCGCTTCCGGTTTTCCCCGATCAGATGGATGTGATCGAGACAGCGGATAGCGAGCATCCGTTCCGGCTGGCAACATCTCCTGCCCGCAATTTTCTCAACTCGACATTCGCCGAGACCAAGACCTCGCGCGATAAGGAAGGCAGGCCGGAGGTGATGGTCAATCCGGCTGACGCGGCGGCACTGGGTATCGGCCATGGTGATGTGGTGCAGATCGGCAATCGGCGGGGAAGCTTGCGTATCCACGTCAACATCACCGATGCGGTCAAGCCCGGCGTGCTGGTGGCGGAAGGTCTTTGGCCGAACAAGGCACATCTGGACGGTGAGGGCATCAACGTGCTGACCGGTGCCGACGCTCCGGCCCCGCATGGTGGGGCTGCGTTTCACGATAACAAGGTTTGGGTTCGGGCATCATGAGCAAGTTCGACACGACCGGCATTACCATTGTCGAGGACAAGACGCTGTGGAAGGGCTGGAGCCATCTGCGCAAGATGGTGTTCGATTATGCAAAACCGGATGGCGCCACCCAACGCCTCAGCTGGGAAGTTTTCGATCGCGGCCATGCCGTGGCAATCCTGCTGCATGACCCCTCAAAGAAGACCTTGCTGCTGGTGCGGCAGTTTCGCATTCCCGCCTATATGATGGGCGATAAGCCCTTTCTGCTGGAAGTACCGGCGGGCATGACCGATGGCGAGGACGCCGAAAAGGCAGTGATCCGCGAAGTTGAAGAGGAGACCGGCTATCACATTGTCGCGCCGCGTTTCCTGTTCACCGCCTATATGTCGCCGGGAGCGGTGACGGAAAAGATCCACTTCTTCTACTCACCCATCGACGAGGCGCAAAAACTGTCGCTCGGCGGCGGGCTGGAAGCCGAACACGAAGATCTGGAACTGGTCGAAGTGCCGCTTAAGGATGCGATTTCGATGATCGAGCGGGGCGACATCGTCGATGGCAAGACCATCATGCTGCTGCAATGGGCGGCGCTCAATCTGGCCTGAGGGGCGCGGTCGGGGAACTGTTCCGACCAAGGCAATTCACTGATCGTTTTGAGAGGCCGGGAGGACGCATGGCCTGCGTCATTCCGGCTCTTGCGCCTTCTATCAATATACATTATATGATATTGTATATTAATAGAAGGCAAACCACCATGCCGAACCACATCTCCGATACGTTTACCATTTCCAGCCAACCCTCCATGGCCGAGATTGCCGCACTCGCGGCCGACGGGTTTACCACGCTCGTCAATCTACGCCCTGATGCTGAAGAAGGGGCCCCCGGCACAAAAGCCGAGCGTGAGGCCGCGCAAAAGGCCGGGCTGGACTATCATTTCATCCCGGTCACGATGGCCGATTTTACCGATGCCGATGTTGAGGCATTCAGGGCAGTCACCCAAGGTGACACGAAAGTCTTTGCCCATTGCCGCAGCGGCTTGCGGGCACTGACCCTGCATGTTCTGAGCGCAGTGTTGAATGGTGAGATGAGCGTAGATGAGGTTGCGGCTTTCGGTTCTGCTCATGGCATGGATCTGAGCGCCGCCGTCGCCTGGCTCCACCGCCGGGCCACGCGCCGCCCGCAGGTCAAGGGCTTCTTTGATCCTAGGACCTGGAGTGTTCAATATGTGGTCTCAGACCCCGCAACGAAAGTCTGCGTCATCATCGATCCGGTGCTGGATTACGATGAGAAATCCGGCCAGACCTTGACCGTGAATGCCGATCGCATCCTTCGCCATATCGAGGACCAGGGGCTGACGGTCGCCTGGATTCTCGACACCCATCCCCATGCCGATCATTTTTCTGCTGCCGACTATCTGAAGGGCAAGACCGGCGCGCCGACTGCGATTGGCGCTCATGTCACCGATGTACAGAGGCTTTGGAAGGGCATCTACAATTGGCCGGAACTGAAAACCGATGGGTCGCAGTGGGACCGGCTATTCAGCCATGGTGAGACCTTCAAGCTCGGCTCCATTGATGCGACGGTGATGTTTTCGCCGGGGCATACGCTGGCCTCCGTCACCTATGTCATTGGCGATGCGGCTTTTGTGCATGACACGATGTTCATGCCTGACAGCGGCACGGCGCGGGCTGATTTTCCCGGTGGCGATGCCCATATGCTGTGGCAATCCATGCAGGATATTCTGGCGCTGCCTGACGACACCAGGATTTTCACCGGCCATGACTATCAGCCGGGCGGGCGCAATCCGCGTTGGGAAAGCACTGTTGCAGCGCAGAAGGCCGCCAATCCGCATCTGGCCGGGACGGATGAGGCCGGGTTCGTCACCCTGCGTCAGGCTCGCGACCGCACCTTGGCAATGCCGAAACTGATTCTGCATGCCTTGCAGGTCAATGTTCGCGGCGGACGCTTGCCGGAACCGGAAGACAATGGCCGCCGCTACCTGAAAATTCCACTTGATGTTCTGGAGGGGGCCGCATGGTAGATCCGTTTGTTGAGATCAAGCGCCGGGTCGGCATGACGCCGAAGGCGATGGAAGAGCGCGCCGACGAGGTGGCCGGGCATTTGAAAACGCTCACTCATCCGGTGCGCCTCATGCTGGTCTGCACGCTGGTCGAGGGTGAATGGTCGGTGGGCGAACTGGAGGAAAAGCTGGATATTCACCAGCCGACCCTGTCGCAGCAACTCACCGTGCTCCGGGAGGCCCGGATCGTCGAGACCCGGCGTGAGGGCAAGCAGATTTTCTACCGACTGACAGAGGCGAAGACGCAGCGGCTGATTGCCGCCCTGTTCACGATTTTCTGTGCGGAGGATGAGGCATGATTCAGACCTATCTTCCTTCGCTCGTCGGCGGCGTGATGATTGGCTCCTCCGCCATCCTGTTTCTGGTGATGACAGGCCGGATTGCCGGGATCAGCGGCATTGTCGGGCGCTTGGCGCAGGGGGTTAGCCTGCCAATCAACGGGGCGTTCGTGGTCGGATTGATGCTTGGCCCCATCCTGTTTCTCGCCCTGTTCGGGGCCTGGCCGCAGGTGACGATGACGGCCAGCCTGCCGCTGGCGGTTGTTGCTGGCCTGCTGGTCGGTTTCGGCTCCCGCATGGGGTCCGGCTGCACCAGCGGCCATGGCGTTCTGGGCCTGGCGAGACTGTCGCCGCGCTCCTTCGTTGCGGTCGTCACCTTTCTTTTCACTGGCGTTCTCACCGTGACAATGATGAGGGGCAGCCTATGAAAACGATCTCGCTGCAAGCCGCCGCCGCGCTACTATCCGGCCTTCTGTTCGGTTTCGGCCTGTCCTTGTCCGGCATGTTGGACCCGGCCCGTGTCCAGGGCTTTCTCGATATTTTCGGCGCCTGGGACCCGAGTCTGATCTTCGTGCTGGGCGGGGCCGTGGTGACGGCTTTTGTTGGCATGGTGCTGGTGCGCCGTATGGCCCGCCCGGTGCTGGCGGATCGTTTCGCCATGCCGACCGCGACCCGCATCGATTGGCGGCTGGTGGCAGGCTCGGCCTTATTCGGGATCGGTTGGGGCCTGGGCGGTTTTTGCCCCGGTCCGGCGCTGGCGGCTTTGCCGCTCGGCTATGGTGAAAGCCTGATCTTCGTCGCTGCCATGGTGATCGGTATTGTCGTGCATGACCGGTTCTTTGCGGGACGCAGCCGATGAACACGCTTATTGCGGCTATCGGCTCCGGCGGGCTGGTCGGTTTCACGCTTGGACTGCTTGGGGGAGGCGGCTCTATCCTTGCGACCCCGCTGCTGCTCTATGTGGTTGGCGTATCGCAACCGCATGTGGCCATCGGCACCGGCGCCCTGGCGGTCTCAGCCAATGCCCTTATCAATTTTGCCAGCCATGCCCTGAAAGGCAATGTCCGCTGGCGCTGCGGTGCGGTGTTTGCGGCTTTGGGTGTGCTTGGCGCGCTGGCCGGGTCCTCGCTTGGCAAGGCGATGGATGGCACGAGGCTTCTGCTGCTGTTCGGAATCGTCATGCTTGTTGTCGGGGTGTGGATGCTACGGCCCAGAAAGGCGGTGACTGCTGCTCCGAGGCCGGTGGATCTTCGCATGTGCCTGACGACGGCGCTTGTGGCGCTGCTATCGGGTGCCGCCTCCGGCTTTTTCGGGATTGGCGGCGGCTTTCTGATCGTTCCGGGGCTGATCCTTGCGACGGGCATGCCAATGATCAATGCAGTTGGCACATCGCTTATGGCCGTCACGGCCTTCGGGCTGGCCACGGCTGTGAATTACGCATTGTCAGGTTTGGTGGACTGGGCTTTGGCGGCGGAGTTCATTCTGGGTGGGCTGCTGGGCGGTATTGTCGGCACTCTGGCGGCAACCCGGCTCGGTGCGCATAAAAACACCCTCAACCAGATGTTTGCGGCGATGATTTTTCTGGTCGCCTTCTATGTGATCTACAAAAGCTCCGGCGCGATCATTACGCGCTGAGCAGCCGCGCCTCAGCATCCGCGACAAAGCCGGAGCGCGCGATACGCCCGTCTTCCAGCATGGTGACGGTGCCGCCTGCCACCAGCTGCAAGGCGACCGGATAGATGCGATGCTCGACCGTCAGGGTGCGGGCGGCCAGCGCATCAGCGGTATCGGTTGGCAATACGGGTACAGCGGCCTGGGCGACGATTGGGCCTTCGTCCATGCCTTCGGTGACGAAATGCACGGTGCAGCCGGCAATCTTCATCCCGGCATCCAGCGCCCGCTGGTGGGTGTGCAGGCCTGGAAACAGCGGCAGAAGCGACGGGTGAATGTTGAGAATATGGCCCTGGTAGCGGCGGATGAAATCGCCTGACAGCAGGCGCATATAACCGGCAAGACAGATCAGGTCGGGTTGCACCTGATCCAGCGCTGCGAGAATGGCGGCTTCGTGGTCAGCCTTGCTGGCATAATCCTTACGGGGAAAGGCGGCAGCGAAAATGCCGAGATCGCGGGCCTTGACTAAACCGCCAGCCTCCGGCTTGTCGGAGAATACCGCAACGATTTCCGCCGGGTAATCCGCCGCTTCGCAGGCCTTGGCCAGCGCCACCATATTGGAGCCGCTGCCGGAAACCAGCACGGCGACACGCTTTTTGGCGTGAGATGGCCTTTCGACCGCCGATGAAGGTGCCGAACTCATAAGCCGAGCGTTCCCTTATACACAGTACCGGGCGCGCCTTCCTCACGGGAAATCATTCGGCCAAGACGGGCGACGGTTTCGCCTTCGGCTTCCAGAGCCGCAGCAACCGCATCGGCGTTTTCGGCAGCGGCCACGATAATCATGCCGACGCCGCAGTTGAAAGTGCGCAACATTTCATTCTGCGCCACGCCACCGGTTTTCGACAGCCACGAAAACACCGCGGGAACCGTGATCGAAGAGAGGTCGATTTCGGCGGCCAGATGCTTGGGCAGGACGCGCGGAATATTTTCGGGAAAACCACCGCCAGTAATATGCGCCAGTGCTTTCAAGGATTTTGTCTCGCGGATCGCCTTCAGCAGCGGCTTCACATAGATGCGGGTCGGGGTCAGCAGGGCCGCGCCAAGTGTTGCACCTTCTGCAAACGGTGCCGGTGCGTCCCAGCCAAGGCCGGAAAGCTCGACAATCTTGCGGACCAGCGAAAAACCGTTGGAATGGACGCCGGAAGAGGCAAGCCCCAGAATGACATCGCCCTCGGCAATATCGCCCGCAGGCAGAAGCTCACCGCGCTCGGCGGCGCCGACCGCAAAACCGGCCAGATCGTAATCGCCGCCGGAATACATGCCGGGCATTTCAGCGGTCTCGCCGCCAATCAGCGCGCAGCCTGCCTCGCGGCAACCCGCCGCAATACCGCCGACGATGGCAGCACCCTGGTCGGGATCGAGCTTGCCGGTGGCGTAATAATCCAGAAACAGCAGGGGTTCGGCACCCTGCACCACGAGATCGTTGACGCACATGGCAACGAGGTCGATGCCGACAGTGTCATGCAGGCCTGCATCAATGGCAATCTTCAGCTTGGTGCCGACGCCGTCATTGGCCGCCACCAGGATCGGATCGGTAAAGCCTGCCGCTTTCAGGTCGAACAATCCGCCGAAGCCGCCAATCTCGCCATCGGCGCCGGGGCGGCGGGTGGAGCGAACCGCAGGCTTGATCTTTTCGACCAGAAGATTGCCCGCATCGATATCGACGCCTGCATCGCTATAGGTCAGACCGTTTTTCCCCGACTGGCTCATCCGTTCGTCTCCGCTGGTTGGCAGGGTTGGCACGTTTCGCCCGCCATGGCATGGGTGGGGCCGCGATGCAAGCGCAAGGGCCGGAAACTCCCGCTTTTTCGTCGTTTTCCAAGGTCTGTGGTGGCTGCATATGCGAATTGCGGTCGCGCCACCTTGACCCTTGACGAAACACCATCCTATCTCATGTTCATCGGCACGATGCTAGGATGGCCTGTTGCGGCCAGCCCTATCCAGTTTGCAAAAGGCAATCCGCCGGGAAGGACATAAATCATGATCAAGCGCGTCAGCGGCCCCGTTTTCTGGCGGCAGGTTCTTTTCGGCATCGGCACGCTGGCGGTGGTCATCGCCTTTTTGCTGACCTTCAGCTCCATTCTGCTGCCGTTTGTAGCTGGCATGGCGCTCGCCTATTTTCTCGATCCGGTCGCCGACCGGCTGGAGCGGCTGGGCCTGTCACGGATGATGGCCACGGTGCTGATCCTGGTGTCTTTCGTGGTGATTTTCGTCTTGTCGCTGGTGATCATCATTCCGGTCCTCGTCACCCAGCTCAACGACTTCATCACCAATATCCCCGATTATGTCAGCCAGTTGCAGGCGCTTATTGCCAAATCCAACGCCTCCTGGGTACCGAAATGGCTGAATGGTCAGGTGAGCACCCAGATGGCGGCGATCAAGGGCAATTTTTCCCGCTATCTGGCGGAAGGGGCAGGCTTTATCGGCACGCTTCTGTCGCAACTGTGGAATTCCGGCAAGGCGCTGCTTGATATCATCTCCCTGTTGGTGGTGACCCCGGTCGTCGCCTTCTATCTTCTGCTCGACTGGGACCGGATGATGGCCAAGCTGGATAGCCTCATTCCACGCAATCAGGTTGGCGCCGTGCGGGAAATCGCCCGCGAAATGAACCGGACCATTGCCGGTTTCGTGCGTGGCCAGGGCTCGCTCTGCCTCATCCTCGGCATTTACTATGCGGTCGGCCTGTCGCTGATCGGTTTGAATTTCGGCCTGCTGATCGGCTTTTTCACCGGCATGATCAGTTTCATTCCCTATGTCGGCTCATCCGTCGGGCTAATTCTGGCGCTGGGCATGGCGGCGGTGCAATTCTGGCCGGACTATCTCTGGGTGGTCATAACGGGCGTATTCTTCTTCACTGGCCAGTTCCTGGAAGGCAATGTCCTTCAGCCCAAGCTGGTCGGCTCCAGCGTCGGCCTGCACCCGGTTTGGCTGATGTTTGCGATGTTCGCCTTCGGCTCGCTCTTCGGTTTTCTGGGGGTTCTGGTCGCGGTTCCCTGCGCGGCGGCAGTTGGCGTGCTTGTTCGCTTTGCAGTGCGGCGGTATCTTGACAGCGATCTATACTATGGTGAGGAGGCGACCGTGATCAAGGACGTCCGCCCTCCCGTCATTTCAGAGACGTAAATGCGTGACATCGACAAGACAGCGGCCCGACGCCAAGCATATGACGGCAAAACGGGCGAACAATTGCCGCTCGCCTTGGGCCACAGGCCGGCATCGGGCCGTGATGACCTGCTTGTCTCTGGCCGGCTGGCGGCTGCCGTGTCTGTTGTCGATGCCTGGCCCAACTGGCCGTCACCGGTGGTGATCCTGTCGGGGCCACAAGGCTCCGGTAAATCGCATCTGGCGGAAATCTGGCGGACGCAAAGTGGGGCTGTTGATATTCTGCCTGTGTCCGGGGCGGATGCCTCGATGACCGCATCCAAGGGGGCGGTGCTGTTTGAGGACGCTGACCGGGCGGATTTCGACGAGGTCGAGTTGTTTCATGTGATCAATAGCGTCAAGCAGCATGGGACGACCCTGCTGATCACTTCGCGCACCTGGCCTTTGTCCTGGCCGGTTAAGCTTGCAGACCTGCGTTCCCGGCTGAAGGCCGCGACACTGGTTGAAATCGGCGAGCCGGACGAGGCCTTGCTGTCGCAGGTGATCGTCAAGCTGTTTGCCGACCGCCAATTGGCGATTGACGAGCGGGTCGTTGATTATATCGTTCAGCGTATGGAACGGTCGCTGGCTGCCGCCCAGGCCGTGGTTGAGCAATTGGACCGGTTGGCACTGGCACGGCGGGCAAAAATTTCGCGTGCGCTGGCGGCAGAGGTTCTGGACGCGGTCTTGGCGCACGATCGCTAAAGCCTGTCACAGGAACGTCGTGTTGCTGGTATAGTTGGGCAAGTCTCTGACTCGGAAATCGTTTCAGGGTGATCTACAGTTTACGGATGTGTCAGGCTTGGATTGCCTTTTGCATGAAGCTGTGACCTCACATGCCTGAAGGCATTGAAAACGAAGGCGGGAACAATGGAATCGGTAACGGAATCGGCGGTATCTCAGGAAACGGTTATCCTGGCGGGAGAAGAGGTCGCGCGCGAGGAATTGCTCTCCAGCCCGCATCGCTTCATCAACCGCGAATTTTCCTGGCTGCAATTCAATCGGCGAGTGCTTGAGGAAACCCTGAACACCGCCCATCCGTTGCTGGAGCGTGTGCGCTTCCTGTCGATTTCCGCCGCCAACCTGGATGAGTTTTTCATGGTGCGTGTTGCCGGGCTGGAAGGCCAGGTGCGCCAGGGTATTGTTATCAAGAGCCCTGATGGACGCACGCCGGTTGAGCAACTGGAAGATATCCTCAAGGAAATCGACAATCTGCAAATGGAACAGCAGGCCTCGCTGGCCGTCTTGCAGCAATATCTCGCCAAGGAAGACATTCTGATCGTCCGGCCCTCCGCTCTTTCCGAGGAAGACCGCACCTGGCTTGGCACTGAATTCGAGCAGTCGATCTTTCCTGTCCTGACGCCACTGTCCATCGATCCGGCCCATCCGTTTCCCTTCATTCCCAATCTCGGCTTTTCCATGGGCCTGCAACTGGAAAGCCTGCACGGCAAGGAGCCGATGACGGCACTGCTGCGCCTGCCGACCGCGCTGGACCGCTTCATTCGCTTGCCCGACGACAAGAACACTATCCGCTATATCACCCTCGAAGATGTTGTTGGCATGTTCATCCACCGGCTCTATCCCGGTTATGACGTCAAAGGTTACGGTACGTTCCGCATCATCCGCGACAGCGATATCGAGGTCGAGGAAGAAGCCGAAGATCTGGTCCGGTTTTTCGAAACGGCTCTGAAACGCCGTCGCCGCGGCAAGGTGATCCGCATCGAGACCGATTCGGAAATGCCAGCGGCGCTGCGCCAGTTCGTGGTGCAGGAGCTGAATGTGCCGGATAACCGGGTCGCGGTTCTGCCGGGGCTGTTGGCGCTGAATACCATATCCGAAATCACCAAGGCCCCGCGCGACGATTTGCGGTTTGAGCCTTACAATGCCCGTTTCCCGGAGCGGGTTCGTGAGCATATGGGCGATTGCCTGGCGGCCATCCGCGAGAAGGACATGGTGGTTCACCACCCCTATGAAAGCTTCGATGTCGTGGTGCAGTTCCTGCTTCAGGCCGCCCGCGATCCCGACGTGCTGGCCATCAAGCAGACGCTTTACCGCACGTCCAACGATAGCCCGATTGTCCGCGCCCTGATTGATGCCGCCGATGCCGGAAAATCGGTGACGGCGCTGGTGGAGTTGAAGGCCCGGTTTGATGAAGAGGCCAATATCCGCTGGGCACGCGACCTGGAACGGGCTGGCGTGCAGGTGGTGTTCGGCTTTATCGAGCTGAAGACCCATGCCAAGATGTCCATGGTGGTTCGCCGTGAGGACGGCAAGCTCAGGACCTATTGCCATCTTGGCACCGGTAACTATCATCCGATTACCGCGAAGATCTATACTGACCTGTCGTTCTTCACCTGCAATCCGAAGATTGCCCATGACATGGCCAATGTCTTCAATTTCATCACCGGCTATGGAGAGCCGGAGGAAAACATGAAGCTGGCGGTGTCTCCCTACACGATGCGCTCGCGCATCCTGCGCCATATCGAGGAAGAAACCAGCAATGCCAAGGACGGTAAGCCGTCCGGCATCTGGATGAAGATGAACTCGCTGGTCGATCCTGAGATCATCGATGCGCTTTACCGTGCCAGCCGGGCCGGCGTTGAGGTGGATCTGGTCATTCGCGGCATTTGCTGCCTGCGGCCGCAGGTGGCGGGTCTCTCTGAAAATATCCGGGTTAAATCGATTATCGGACGGTTCCTCGAGCACAGCCGGATTTTCTGCTTCGGTAATGGCCATCGACTGCCCTCCGAAAAGGCGCTGGTCTATATCGGCTCAGCTGATATGATGCCGCGCAATCTGGATCGGCGTGTCGAAACCTTGGTGCCGTTGGTCAACCCAACCGTGCATGAACAGGTTCTGTCGCAGATCATGCTGGGCAATCTGATTGACAACCAGCAGAGCTACGAGATATTGCCCGATGGAACGTCGAGGCGCATCGATGTGCGTGCAGGCGAGGAACCTTTTAACGCGCAACAGTATTTCATGACCAATCCCAGTCTGTCCGGGCGGGGAGAAGCTTTGAAATCGAGCGCGCCGAAGCTGATCGCCGGGGTTGTTTCCGGTCGAAAAAGCTAAGCAGGGTTTCCGAAAGGCGACGACCGGTTTTCGGAGATAAACCTGCAAAGCAAGTGAAAGCCAAACTGGATACGCATGACCCAATCCGAAGCGCAGGGGCGTCTCCCCGGAATTTCCCCTGTTTCCGTCGTCGATATCGGCTCGAATTCCATTCGTCTTGTCATTTATGAGGGACTGTCGCGGGCGCCTGCCATTCTCTTTAATGAGAAAGTGCTGTGCGGCTTGGGCAAGGGCCTCGCCAAGACCGGCAGGATGGATGAAGAGGGTGTCAGGCGCGCGCTTTTGGCGCTGAGGCGTTTTCACGCCTTGTCGCAGCAGGCCCGTGCGGTCTCCATGCACGTTCTGGCAACGGCGGCGGCGCGAGAGGCGCAGAACGGCCCCGCGTTCATTGCCGAGGCCGAAGCAATTCTCGACCATAAAATCGAAGTGCTGTCTGGCGAGGAAGAGGCGCTTTATTCCGCTTATGGTATCATCAGCGGTTTTCACGACCCCGATGGCATTGCAGGTGATCTGGGCGGCGGTTCGCTCGAGCTGGTCGATGTCAAGGGGCGGGCGATTGGCAAGGGAATTACCCTGCCACTTGGCGGCTTGCGGCTATCGGAACAGTCAGAGGGGTCCCTTGAAAAGGCGGCTAATTTTACCCGCAAACAGGTGCGTTCCGCCAGCCTTTTGAAAAATGGCCAGGGCCGGACCTTTTATGCGGTCGGTGGCACATGGCGCAATATTGCCAAGCTGCATATGGAAATCCGCAATTATCCCTTGCACATGATGCAGGGCTATGAAGTTTCCACAGCCGAGATGATGCAGTTTCTCGATGAGATCATTACCGGTGTTAGCGCCCGCGCACCGGCTTGGCAGACTGTTTCCAAGAGCCGCCGCACATTGATTCCTTTCGGCGCAGTCGCTCTTCGCGAAGTGCTGGAGGCCATGCAGCCTGCCCGGGTCTGCTTTTCCGCACAAGGCGTACGTGAGGGCTATCTCTACTCCAAGCTTTCAGACGAGATCCGCGCGCTGGACCCATTGCTGGAAGCCGCCGACGAATTGGCCATCCTGCGCGCCCGCTCGCCGGAACATGCGCGTGAGCTTGCGCAATGGTCCGGCGCGATGATGCCATTTTTCGATGTCGTGGAGACGGAGGAAGAGGCGCGTTATCGTCAGGCCGCTTGCCTTCTGGCTGATCTGAGCTGGCGCGCTCATCCCGATTATCGCGGATTGCAGGCGCTGAACCTGATTGCCCACTCCTCCTTTGTCGGCATCAGCCATCCGGGCCGGGCTTTTATCGCGCTCAGCAATTACTACCGGTTCGAAGGCCTGCATGACGATGGGCAGACCGGTCCGCTCGCCACCATTGCCACGCAGAGACTGCTGGATCGGGCAAAGCTATTGGGTGGGCTGCTGCGCGTGGTCTATCTGTTTTCTGCCTCGATGCCGGGCGTGGTCCATAACCTGACCTTCGAACGCTCGAAGCGGTCGGATCTCGACCTCGAATTCGTGATACCGAAAGAATATCACGATTTTGCCGGGGAGCGCTTGGATGGCCGTTTGCAGCAACTGTCGAAACTGACAGGCAAGCGGCTGGCCTTTCGGTTTGAGTGAGCTGATTGCTACTGTTGTTATGGGTGATCGTTGATCTCATCTGCCCGTGATCCGGCAAGTCCCTCAGTCAGCGCTTTACGAAAGGCCGCGAGCGTTTCGGCGCTGACATAGTGCTCGATTCCTTCGGCGTCGATCCGCGCGGTCTTTTCGCAGACGCCGAGCATTTTCAGAAAATCCTCAACAGTCTCATGCCGCTCCCGGCTTTCCTGAGCCAGTTTTTCTCCGGCCTCAGTCAGGAAGACTCCGCGATAGGGCTTGCGGGAAATCAGACCGCCCTCGGTCAGCCGGGCCAGCATCTTGGCCACGGTCGGTTGGGCGACGCCGAGCCGTTGGGCGATATCAACCTGACGGGCCTCCTGACCTTCGGCAATCAGATCTGCGATCAGTTCGACATAATCCTCCACCAGCGCGCTGCGTTGCGCCTCGCGCGCCTGCCGAAAGCCTTCAGAATGGGCGTCGGCATCCGGCAGGGAACCGGTCCGGGGCTTTGAAGGTGACGTGCGCGCCAAATGCTGGTCCTCGTATTGAGTGGGGTACTCGCCTTGCACCATTTTCGACGCAACCGTGCGCTGTGGCCTGGCCCAGGCGAAACAATGCAGTAGCAAGTCTTGGCCTTGATGACCAGCCTCCGGCGGCTTTCGAAAAACAGCGGGATTGCGGGATGCGGCCCAGAGGCAGAGTCTTCGAATAAAGCCAAAGCAATAGAATATAGCCTATTGCATAATTAAAAAAACCGGCGCAGATTGTTGCGAATTAATCGCAATAAAAACAGGCTACGGGTACTTATGTCGAAATTGGAAACCAGTCCCGCCTCGAAAGGGGCCTGGAGTTTTGCGCGGCCGGGCGATGACCGCGCCAGTCTGCCGGAGGTGCATGCCTCGGTTCATGTGCCGAAGATCGGCTCCTGGATGCGTAAGCTGATGGCCTTTGCCGGGCCGGGTTATATGATTTCGGTTGGCTATATGGACCCCGGTAACTGGGCGACGGATATCGCTGGCGGGTCGCAATTTGGCTATACGCTTTTGTCGGTCATCATGATTTCCAACCTGATGGCGATCCTGTTGCAGGCGCTGTCAGCCCGGCTCGGTATTGCCACCGGGCGGGATCTCGCCCAGGCCTGCCGCGATCATTATTCTCCGCCGGTGCGCATCTGTCTGTGGCTGGCCTGCGAACTGGCGATCATCGCCTGCGATCTGGCGGAAGTGATCGGCACGGCCATTGCGCTGCAATTGCTGTTCGGCATTCCGCTGATCGGCGGCGCGCTGATCACCGCGCTCGATACGTTTTTGCTGTTGCTGTTGATGAACAAGGGTTTTCGCTTCCTGGAAGCCTTCGTTGTGTCAATGCTGACCATTATCGCCCTGTGTTTCCTGGCGCAGATCATCGCCGCCCAACCGCCGGTCGCCGAGATTCTGTCGGGCTTTATTCCGTCAACGGAAGTGATCACCAATCGCGAAATGCTCTACGTCGCCATCGGTATTATCGGCGCGACGGTCATGCCGCATAATCTCTACCTGCATTCGTCCATCGTCCAGACCCGCGCCTATGAGCGCAATGACCGGGGCCGCAAGGATGCGATCAAATGGGCGACGCTGGACAGCACGATTGCGCTGATGCTGGCGCTGTTCGTCAATGCCTCGATCCTGATCATCGCTGCGGTGGTGTTTCATGCCAATGGCCGCACCGATGTGGCGGAAATCGAGCAGGCGCATCAATTGCTGTCACCGCTCCTGGGCTTCGGCCTTGCCTCCACCCTGTTTGCCGTGGCGCTGCTGGCCTCCGGCATCAATTCCACTGTCACGGCAACGCTGGCCGGACAGATCGTCATGGAAGGGTTCCTGCGGCTGACCATCCCCAATTGGGCGCGCCGCCTGCTGACCCGCTGTCTGGCGATCATTCCGGTCGTGATCGTCACCTGGCTTTACGGCAACAAGGGAACGGCGGAACTGCTGGTGCTGAGCCAGGTCATCTTGTCTATGCAATTGCCCTTTGCCGTCGTGCCGCTGGTGCAATTCGTCAGCGACAAGCGCAAGATGGGTTCGTTCGTCATTTCCCGCTGGACGGCTGCCCTGGCCTGGGTGATCGCCTCGATCATCATCGCGCTCAATCTCAAACTGCTCTGGGACGTCTTCAGCGGGGCTGTGTAAGCGCCAGCACGGCAAAACTTGCCAGCCAGTGCTCGCCCATGTATTCGCCCGTGACATGGGCGAGTGCAGCATCCAGATGCCGCTCAGCGGCTTGGGTGAGCACCAGGTTGGCGGTATTCTGATCCGTCAGCGCCGCTGCCAGCGCATAAAAGCACCAGGCGCGGCTGAGGTTCAGCCCGTCCAGATGGGCGATCTTGCCATCGCTGCGATCGGAAACATTGGCTGGCTGCATCAGATGCGCAGGCTCGCCCCGGGCGAGATCCGGCAGGAAACGTGACAGCCAGTTGGAAAATTCCCCACGTGGCAGAAGCCGGCGCATGCATTCGGCCTCGATCAGCGACGAAGACAGGAATTCGTCGCCGGAGGGTTCTCCCCAGGCGGTGCAAGTGTGGTCGTCGCCATACCAGCGCCGGGCCGTTTGCTCAAGAAGTGTCAGGAATGCGGAATTGCCCGACACTTGCCCATAGTCTGCGGCCAGCCGCAGGGCAAAAGCGGTATTGTAATGGGTGCCGACCCGAACTGGATAGGTCGCCAGCGGTAAAAATGCCTCAAAGCGTGCGACGATCCGTTGGGTGAGCGGCAGCAAGGCTTGCGCCCAATCCGGCCTTTCGTGACCCGCCAATTCGGCTGCAAGCGCCAGAAGCCAGCCCCAGCCGTAAGGCCTTTCATAGCCACGGGATGACGGCCTGTCGAAATAGCGGCATTCTCCGGCGATGTTTTCCGCCACCAGCATGGTATTGAACAGGTCGCGGATGGCCGGTGCCGATGGCATGCTGGGAAAAAGCCTGAGCAATCGCGCCAGCATCCAATAGCCATGCACGCAGGAATGCCAGTCGAAACTGCCGTAGAACACCGGATGCAGGGCCGAGGGCGTCACTTCAGTCTCAGCACCATCGAACACATGCATGATGTGATTGGGATATTCCCTGGTAACGTGGCCAAGGGCAATTTCAGCAAAGCCATGTGCCGTCGCGATATCCAGAATCCTCTGTGGCATGGCCATCAATCTTCCTCCTCGGCGACCAGCAAGTCACCCCAATCGGCTCGGCGCGCCGCCTTGAAGAGCGCGCCATCACGGCGGCTGAGCGTGGTTTCCTCTGCCGTTCCATTGCCTTGGCACAATTTCAGCTTCACCATGCCGCTGGCAAGCCGGGGCGGCAACAAGACCCGTGCACCGGATAAGGCCACAGGCTGACGCGAGGCGGCGATGAAAATGTATTTCTCGTCTTCCCACGGCACTTCGCCTTGTTTCACCTGCCGATGCAGGCGGGACCGGGCAACGCGCCTTGAAAAATGACACCAGTCCGGGCTGACAATGGGACAGAGCTGCTGGTGAGGGCAGGGTGCAAGCAGATGGGCGCCCGCATCGAGAAGCGCCTGCCGTGCCGTGACGATCCGCTGCCAGCCTGCCGGCGTGCCGGGCTCGACAATGATGATCGTGCCAGCGGTCAAGGACCAGAGCTTTGCCGTCATGCTTGCCACCGCATCGATCGGTAACTCATCGAGCACATAAGCAAGCGTCACCAGATCGGCTGGCTCAAGCGGTGGCAGGGTTTTGGTGAGATCGCCTGCCTGCCAGTCGCAGGCAAAGGGCAGCGCCTGCGACAGGCTTTTGCCGATGGCGCGAATGGCAGGGCTGGCCTCGATCAACGTCGCCTGTTGTAACTGCGGCCAGCAATCGGCGGCGGCCCAAAGCGCGGTGCCGGGGCCGGAGCCGAAATCGCTCAAAGTTCTGGGTGCAAAATCCGCCTGTACCTCGGCCACCATGTCCATCGCCGCCCTGACGGCGGCGAAGGTGGCGGGCAGGCGAGCGGCGAGATAAGCGCGTGCGGCCAGATCGTCGCTGATATGCAACTGCCCGTCGCGTACTTCCTTGCGGTAACGCTGGGACAGGCGTTCGGCGGCTTTCATCAAGGGCGCAAGCGGTTGATGTTCCAGCAGGCGCTCAACGGTGCTTTTCAGGGGTGAGGGGAGTTCCAAGGTAACGGTCCGGCGGGTTGAAGAATTGGGAAACAGTGCTGCGAGGGCGATCTTATCAGCCGGACGTTACGCTGTCCCATTCCGGTTTCAGCAGTGACATCTGCACGAGGTCACCGCGTTGGTCCTGACGGTGGCCATAGGCTCCGCGCAGCACGCCTTCCTGTTGAAAGCCGAGCTTGCTGTAAAGTGCGTGGGCGCGCCGGTTATTCGGTATGTGGGTTAGCCAGATCCGATAGGCGGAGGTGGTGGTGAATGCCCAATCCAGCGCAAGCCGCATCATCGCCGTGCCGGTTCCCTTTTCGGGAGCGGCAACCACGACGCGCTTGATATAGAGATTATCCTGCGGATCATTGATGTCGCGGAACAACACGAAGCCGAGCGGCTCGCCATCCGGCGACACGGCGATCCGATAGGCCTTCGCGGGATCATTGAGATTGGCAAGATGTTCCGCCGCGCTGAACCGACCGACCAGCAGGTCGTAGCCGGGTTGGCGCTCTGCCGACATCATGAACCCGATATCTGCCTCTGTGGCCGCGCGCAGCGACACCATCAAGGTTCGATAAATTCGACGGCTTCGATCTTCTTGCCGACGAAGCGGAGGGCAACCCCGCCATTGATCAGCTTCAGCGCCGATTCGCCGAACAGATCACGCCGCCAGCCACGCATGGCCTGCACATCGGCCTGTTCGCCCTCGACGGCAATCTTTTCCAGGTCGTCGGTATTGGCGATCATCTTGGCGGCGACGCCATGCTGTTCGCAGGTCAGACGCAGCAGCACCTTGAGCAGTTCCACCGCCGGTGCCGTGCCTTCCGGCACATGGTTCTGGCGCTGGACCTGCGGCCATTCGGCCTTGGGGATCGCCAGGGCCGCATTGACCGCGTCGATGATCGCGCCGCCCGGTGCCGAGCGCTCCCAGCCCTTCGGAATGGTCCTCAGCCGTCCGAGCGCCTCGACATCCCTGGGCTGCTGCTGGGCGATTTCGAAAATGGCGTCGTCCTTGATCACCCGTGAGCGGGGCACGTTGCGGGCGCGGGCCTCACGCTCACGCCAGGCGGTGACGGCTTTCATCACCATCAGTTCCTGCGGTTTTCTCAGCCGCATCTTCAGGCGCTGCCAGGCGTCGTCGGGATGCAGGTCATAGGTGTCGCGGGATTCAAGAATGGCCATTTCTTCGCTGAGCCAGCTGGCGCGGCCCTCACGTTCCAGTTCTGCGTTCAGAGTCAGGTAGACATCGCGCAGATGGGTGACATCGGCGAGCGCGTAATCCAGCTGCTTTTCCGAAAGCGGACGGCGGCTCCAGTCGGTAAAGCGCGAGCTTTTATCGATATGGATATTCTTGATCTTCTGGACCAGCTGGTCATAGGACACGCTGTCGCCAAAGCCGCAGACCATGGCCGCCACCTGGGTGTCGAAGATTGGATGGGGAATGAGATTGCCCAGGTGAAAAATGATTTCGATGTCCTGGCGCGCGGCGTGAAACACCTTGATCACATCGCCATTGGCCATCAACTTGAAAAAGGGTGCAAGGTCGAGCCCCTCGGCCAGCGGATCGACAATGACCTCTAGATCGGGACTGGCCATCTGGATCAGGCACAGCTCCGGCCAGAAGGTGGTTTCACGCAGGAATTCAGTATCAATGGTGATAAATTCAGATTTGGCCAGTTTTTCGCAAGCGGCTTCTAAATCTTGAGTTGTAGAAATCATTGGGCCCCGGCATATCTCTTCGAATTCATTTCTTTCCTTCCCCCTTGCGTCCTTATTGTCAAGTTGATGACAAGGTTTGAGGCCGTCTATGGCCAAAACTCCCCGGTTTTTAACGGATCGTGACGCCAATGTGACCTGGAGGACACGGTGCCTGTCCAAGGCCTCGGCGGCAGCGGGTTCGGGACGGTTTTCTACCTGGGCATGAAGCACGAATGCCGAATGAGAATGCCTCCGGTCACGAGACCCTGACATAGCTGGTCATGCCGGTCTTCTGATGCTCAATGATGTGGCAATGCAAAACCCAGTCGCCGGGATTGTCGGCCACCAAAGCGAGTTGCACCTTTTCATCGGGCATGACCAGATAGGTATCGGAGATCAGCGGTACGGCAGGACGGTTGTTGGAGGCAATCACCTGGAAGTTCATGCCGTGCAGATGGATGGGGTGAGCATGGGGCGTGTCGTTCACCAGGTCGAAGATGTAGCTCTTACCCAGCTTCAATTCGGCCAGCGGCGCGGTCGGGTCCGGTGTGTCGCCCGGCCATGTCACCTTGTTGATTGCCCAGAAGGAATAACCGAGCGTGCCGCAGATTGACTCTTTCGCGCCATTTTCCGCCGTGGCGGAAAGCACCAGCGGAATATGCTGGGCGGATGAGAGATCGGGCTTGTCGAAGAGATTGGGCCGCAGTGGCGGCACGTCCTTCAGGGCGCGTTTCAAGGATGCTCCGGTGGCGCGGAAGCTGACGACGGTTTTCGGGGTGCTGGGGCGAATATCGGTCAGCCGCGCCTCGCTGCCTTCGCTGTCGGGCATTTTCAGGATGATGTCCATGCGCTGGCCGGGTGCGACGATGGCAAGCTGCATCGGCAGGATCGCCGGCACCGGCTGACCGTCCAGTGCGACGATCACCGCCTCCGCGCCTTCCAGTTTCAGCGTATAGATCCGCGTCACGTCGGTATTGACGATCCGAACCCGGGTCAAACCGCCGCTGGGCGCATCGTAGCGCGGCTCCACCTGCCAATTGGCGGTGCGCACGGTGCCGAATGTTCCGGCGCGGGCGGTGTCGCGTGGCTTAAATAGCGCGATGAACTGGCCATCGTCGCCCAGCCGCCAGTCGCGCAGATTGAGATCGATTTCCGCGTCGAAGGCCGGGTCGTCGGGGTCTTCTACCACGATCATTCCGGTCATGCCCGTCGCCATCTGGGTCAGCGTGTTGCAATGCGGGTGATACCAGAACGTACCGGCATCCGGCGGCGTGAAGGCATAATCGAAGCTGTCGCCCTGATAGACATAGGGCTGGGTCAGGAAGGGCACGCCGTCCATGGCGTTTGGAATCCGCAAGCCATGCCAGTGAATGGTGGTGGCATCATCGATATGGTTTATCAGTTTTGCGGCGAAAGGCTCGCCCCGGCGCATGCGGATGGTGGGTGGCATTGCCGCCGTCTGGCCCGGCAGAGCAAAGCTCATCAGCTTTTTCGTCTCATGGCTGCCGTCGAGGGTGGCTGAGGTAAACCGCGCCTCGATTTCCAACGGTTTGGGGGCGGCAAAGGCCATGCGCGTGCCCTGGAAGCGGCTGGCAATGCCGAGCCCTGCGCCATAGGCAGTGGCAACAGCGGAGGCTTTCAACAGGGTGCGGCGGGAGAGAATGGGCATGATGGGCGGTTCCAGCGTCGGACGGGACGTTGGTCTTTTAAAGTTGATTGTGGAAATCAGCAATATCCCAGGCCTATGCCGCCGAGCCTATTTCCGCTTCGTTCGCACAGGTGCAGCGAGCTTGCTGAAAAAGGCCGAGGTGCGCAGCAGCGCCCGGAAGGGATAGCGTCGCTCCTCCGTCGGGACCGCTTCGCGCGCCCGCATCCGCAGCAGGGTGTAGAGGATGAACAGCGCCAGCACGACGACCATATAGCTAAACAGCGCCCTTGGTCCGAAATGGTCGAGTAGGACGGAGGCAAACATTGGCCCGACCACGGCCCCGCAGGACCAGAAAAACAACGTTCCTGCCGAGACCAGCGCATGCTGGCCGGGGGCGGCATGGTCATTGGCATGGGCCGAGCACAGCGAATAGAGCGGCATGGCAAAGGCGCCGAACAGGAAAATCCCGATGAAATTGAGGATCTCGCTTGTTCCCGCCACGAAGGTCAGGAATAGCCCGGCTAGCATGGCACCGCCGGCGGCTACCAGAATGATGGTGCGCCGATCCAGCTTGTCGGAATAATGGCCGAGTGGATATTGTAGCACGACACCAGCAAAAATCCCGATGCTCATGAAGGTGACGATGGCCGTGACCGACATGCCGATGCCTTCTGCATAGATCGGTCCGAGCGACCGGAAACTGGAATTGGTCAGCCCCACCACAATACAGCCGATGGTCGCCAGCGGCGAAATGCCCCACAGGGCCTTGATGTTAAACTCCACATGCCTGGGCGGGGCAGGGCTGGTGCGGTCGGCAAAGGAAATCGGCACCAGCGACAGAGACAGCGCCATGGCGATCAGCGCAAACAGATCCACACCGGAAATCCCGACCGCCGGAATGATATATTGCGCGACCGTCACTGAGCCGAGATCGACGAAGCGATAGATCGACAAGGTGCGCGCCCGTGTCTCATTGGTGACGCGGGCATTGAGCCAGCTTTCCACCACGGCAAACAGCCCGGCAAAGCAGACGCCCTGGATGAGCCGCATCGAAAACCATGCGGCAGGGTGAATGAAGATCAGCATGGCGATGGAGGCGGCAGAGGCAATCGCCGCCAGCCCGGCAAAGGCGCGGATATGGCCGATTTCCCGGATCAGCCTCGTCACATAGATGCAGCCGATGGCAAAGCCGATATTATAGCCGGTGCCGACCACGCCGATCATCGTCGTCGAGAACCCTTCTTCAAGGGCACGCAGCGAAATGAACGTGCCCTGCAAGCCATTGCCGCCGATCAGAATACCGGCGGTGACGAGCAGGGGCAAAAGCGGACGTATATCGTTCATGATGGGCCGGATTTTCAAATGCAGGTGAGTCGGGCTATAACAGCATGCGACGTTTACCCCGGCAGGAGATGCCGATATAGCGTAAATCCAAAGCGTAAAAGCCTGTAGCCTTGACAAATCGGGCCGGCCATGCGCTTTTCCGCCCGATTTTCCATGCCAGCCAAGCGCGCATTCCTTGCGTCCGTGCTGACCTTTTACACATGTCCAGGATCGTTCGAAATGCATCGTTATCGCAGCCACACCTGTGCCGCTCTCCGCAAGTCCGATGTTGGTGCCACCGTGCGCCTTTCCGGCTGGGTCCACCGCGTCCGCGACCACGGCGGCGTTCTCTTCATCGACCTTCGTGACCATTACGGCATCACGCAGGTGGTGGCCGATCCCGATAGCCCGGCTTTCAAGCTGGCCGAGACCGTGCGCGGCGAATGGGTGATCCGCATCGATGGCGTGGTCAAGGCCCGCGCCGATGAGACGGTCAACAAGGCCATGCAGACCGGCGAAATCGAGCTGTATGCGCAGGAAATCGAAATTCTCGCCGTGGCCAAGGAATTGCCGCTGCCAGTGTTTGGCGAGCCGGAATATCCGGAAGATGTGCGCCTGAAGTATCGCTTCATCGACCTTCGCCGCGAGACTCTGCACAAGAACATCGTCAAGCGCACCCAGATTATTTCATCCATGCGCAACGGCATGAGTGAGCTTGGCTTTGCCGAATACACCACGCCCATCCTGACCGCCTCTTCGCCCGAAGGTGCGCGTGACTTTCTGGTGCCAAGCCGTATCCACGAAGGCCAGTTCTTCGCCCTGCCGCAGGCTCCGCAGCAGTATAAGCAGCTGTTGATGGTGGCTGGTTTCGACCGCTACTTCCAGATTGCCCCTTGCTTCCGCGATGAAGACCCGCGCGCTGACCGTCTGCCCGGCGAGTTCTACCAGCTCGACGTGGAAATGAGCTTCGTGACCCAGGAAGATGTCTGGACCACGATGGAACCGATGATGACCAAGGTGTTCGAGCAGTTTGCCGAAGGCAAGCCTGTGACGAAGCAATGGCCACGCATTCCCTATGATGAAGCGATCCGCAAATACGGCTCCGACAAGCCAGACCTGCGTAACCCTGTTGTCATGCAGGCCGTGACCGAGCATTTCGCTGATTCAGGCTTCAAGATTTTTGCAAGCATGATTGCCTCCAACCCGAAGGTTGAGGTCTGGGCGATCCCGGTCAAGCACACGGAAGCAACAGGCGCGATTGGCCGCGCCGTCTGCGATCGCATGAATGCCTGGGCGCAATCTACCGGCCAGCCGGGCCTTGGCTACATCTTCTGGAAGGAAGAAGACGGCAAGGTTGCCGGCTCCGGTCCCTTGGCCAAGAACATTGGCGAAGAACGCACAGCCGCCATTGCCGCCCAGCTTGGCCTTGGCGCTGGCGATGCCTGCTTCTTCGTCGCCGGTGATCCGGCCAAGTTCTATAAGTTCGCTGGCGAAGCCCGCACCCGTGCAGGCGAAGAGCTAAACTTGATTGACCGCGACCGGTTTGAAATGTGCTGGATTGTCGACTTCCCGTTCTACGAATGGAGCGAGGAAGAAAAGAAGATCGACTTCGCCCACAACCCGTTCTCCATGCCGCAGGGTGGCCCGGAAGCCTTCGACAGCCAAGACCCGCTGACACTCAAGGCTTACCAGTATGACGCCGTCTGTAACGGCTTTGAAATCGCCTCCGGCTCGATCCGTAACCAGTCGCCAGAACTGATGGTCAAGGCGTTCGAGAAGGTTGGTCTCAGCCAGACGGACGTGGAAGAACGCTTCGGCGGCCTCTACCGCGCCTTCCAATACGGCGCACCGCCGCATGGCGGCTGCGCATTCGGTATCGACCGCGTGGTCATGCTGCTGGTGGGTGCCAAGAACCTGCGCGAAATCTCGCTGTTCCCGATGAACCAGCAGGCGCAGGATCTGTTGATGGGCGCACCGGCTCCGGCAACGCCGACCCAGCTGCGCGAATTGGCGCTGCGCGTGGTGCCGACGCCGAAGAAAGACTGAACCGATGTGGTCCCGGTTTGCTAGCCATATCCGGGATGCCTTCAGCCATGCGACCGCCGCAGCCATAGCTGCGGCGTTCGCGTTTTATGGTGCCCACTGGCTGTTCGGCCATCAGCAGCCGATCTTTGCCGCCATAGCCGCGATCATCTGTCTGGCTCCGGGCATTCCCAATCACCTGCGCCAAGGTATCAATGTTGTCATTGGCGTGACCATCGGCATCGCGGTCGGCGAGCTGATCTTTCTCCTGCCGATAAGTGTGCTCGGCGTGCAGATTTCGCTGGCCATATTCGCCGCGATGTTTCTGGGCGCGTTGGCCAATCTGGCACCCGTCACGCCTATCCAGGCTGGCGCCTCAGCACTTCTGGTCATCCTGCTTGGCCCTGCGACCGGTGGGCTGGTGCGCTTTCTCGATGTCATCATCGGCGTCTCCACCGGACTTGTCTTCGCGCTCATCCTGTTTCGCAATGCGACGACACTGCATGACACGGCGACCACGCCCAGCAAGGATGCAGGGCAGGGGCCGCAGGAAAAATAGCGCAATCTGCAATAACGCATTCCACAAAAAAAGCCGCCAGTCTGGCGGCTTTTATCGTCTATGTTCGAGTTCGATGACCCTTAGTCGTTAGACGTTACCTTCGCGCCCAGAACCTTGGGCAGCGTTTCCGGTGCGCCCATGGCGGCGCCGACGATCATCGGGAAGGGGACCGGGTTCTGCGGTTCCGCGGAGATCGTCAGGCTTTTCGGATTGTCGATATAGGCATTGACGGCTGACGTGACGACATTCTGGAAATCGCCAAGCTTGGCCTGGGCCAGCATCAGAGGCATCATGGCCTTGACCATCTGGCCCATATCCTTGCCCGAAACGCCCTGTTGGCTGCCGCTATAGGCCAGTGCCCGCTCGGTAATGCCGGCATCGTCGAAGCGGATATCGGCGCCCAGGAAGGACATTTGCTGCATCAGGCCGAGAATGGCAATGCCGGAGGCCTGCTGCGCCTGCGGGTCCTTGGCATTGGTTTCCATGGCCCGGGCGGTTTCCTGAAGTTGCTTGACCAGGTCCAGCGTATAACCGGACAGGCCGAGCGCCACCGTCAGCTTACCAACATTCTTGAAATCGAGCGTGTAGTTTTGAACGTCAATCGTTCCCGATTGCAGTTCCCAGCTGCCTTTCATGGTCATGCCGCCATCCAGCATGCTGATTCCGAGCTTTTCGATTGCATCGCGGCTCTTTGGATCATCGACGGTGGACAGGTCGAGTTTGAAGCCTTTGACAGTCCCTTCGAAAGCGAGGCTGGCTCCATCGTCCTCGATTGCCGTTGTCGCTTCGGCCTCGGCCATGGACAGCACTTCCTTGCCATCCGCCTTGACGCTGACCGGGCCGCTATGGGCCTTTTCATAGAACAGCATGGAGGCGAGATCGCCGCCATCGGTCTTGGCCGGAACGGTGACGCCGGACAGATAGAGATCGGAGGCGGTGACGGTTGAGTTTTTTTCAACCAGATTGAGCGGCTGGAAATCAACCCGGTCGATCTCGTAGGAGCCGTCCTGGTTTTCGATAACACCACTCATCTTCACGTCGCCGATGGAGACTGGCGTCGAATCCGGGCCTGTATCCGAAGCCTTGGCTGGCTTCAGCTTGGTGCCGCGCAGCGTCACGACATCGCCGTTGATATCGATGGAACTGGCGGTAATGGCCGCATTGCCCCCGGTATAGGATTTATTGATCTTGGCGAGCAAATCCTGGCCATCCAGCGCAAAAGCTGCCGTGGGAAGCACGAGAATGGCGGCACTGACCGAGAGGATACGGCGCAGGGCAGGCCCGGCGGATTTATGCGTCGTCATAACAATTCCCTCTAAGAACAAAAGGATATGCGCGATTGCGCGGTGATGATCCTTTATAAGACAGTGCGGAAATCCGCCATGCTTTTTGTCGTACTACTGCATAATTCCTTAAATCGGATTCGATTTAAGGAGAAAATTATGCAGCAGATATAAAGAGCTACAGCGAACCTTTGTGCGCCATATAGGGCGCACGGCGCTGTAGTTTGATTTTGTCTCATAGACCGTAAACGCCCGGATCGGATAATCCACAGGTGCATCCCCCGGAATCCTTGCCGTGCAAGGGGTTCTCGGCTACGCAAGGGGCATGGGAAAAAGTCTTATACCGCCTGGCGACGGTGGCGATAACGTCACACCGATCGATCTGAAATACGCGCTGGAAGAGCGCTACCTGGCCTATGCGCTGTCTACCATCATGCATCGGGCGCTGCCTGACGTGCGCGATGGGCTGAAGCCGGTGCATCGGCGCATCATCCATGCGATGAGCGAAATGGGCATCAGGCCCAATTCCGCCTTCAAGAAATGCGCCCGTATCGTCGGCGATGTCATCGGTAAATTTCACCCGCATGGCGACCAGTCGGTCTATGATGCGCTGGTGCGGCTGGCCCAGGATTTTTCCCAGCGCTATCCCGTTGTCGATGGTCAGGGCAATTTCGGCAATATCGACGGCGATTCGGCGGCTGCCTACCGATATACCGAAGCACGGATGACCGACGTTGCCGGGCTTCTGCTTGAGGGTATCGAACAGGATGCGGTGGATTTTCGTCCGACCTATAACGAGGAAGACGACGAGCCGGTCGTGTTGCCCGGCGCTTTCCCCAATCTGCTCGCCAATGGCGCCTCCGGCATCGCGGTCGGCATGGCAACCTCTATACCGCCGCACAATGCCCATGAGCTGTGTGATGCGGCGCTTTATCTGATCAAGAACCGTAGCGCTTCTGTCGAAGAGCTGTTTGCCGATCCGGCTCATCCGCAGCGCGGCGGCATAGAGGGACCGGATTTCCCGACTGGTGGCATTGTCATCGAAAGCCGCGAAAGCATGCTGGAAACCTATCGCACCGGACGCGGCGGTTTCCGGGTACGGGCCAAATGGGAGACGGAAGACCTCGGGCGCGGCGGCTATCAGATCGTCATCACCCAGATCCCGTTCCAGGTGCAGAAATCACGGTTGATCGAAAAGATCGCCGAATTGCTGATCGCCAAGCGCCTGCCGTTGCTGGAAGACATTCGCGATGAGTCAGCCGAAGACGTTCGCGTCGTGCTGGTGCCGAAGAGCCGCACGGTTGATCCGACCATCCTGATGGAATCGCTGTTCAAGCTGTCTGAGCTGGAAAGCCGCATTCCGCTGAACATGAACGTCCTCTCCCAAGGTAAAGTACCGAAGGTGATGGCGCTGAACGAGGTGCTGCTGGAATGGCTGGACCACCGCAAGGACGTGCTGGTGCGCCGGTCGCGCTTCCGGCTGGCGGCCATTGACCGGCGGCTGGAAATTCTCGGTGGCTTGCTGATCGCTTATCTCAATCTCGACGAGGTGATCCGCATCATCCGCGAGGAAGACGAGGCCAAGGACGCGCTGATCGCCCGTTTCGAGCTGACGGACAACCAGGCCGAGGCCATCTTGAACATGCGGTTGCGCAATTTGCGCAAGCTCGAGGAATTCGAGATCCGCAAGGAACACGATGCGCTCTCCAAGGAAAAGGCAGAGATCGAGACATTGCTGGCCTCCGACGACCTGCAATGGGGGACTGTCGCCTCGGAAATCGGTGAGGTGAAGAAGAAATACGCCAAGGCCACCGACATTGGCCGCCGTCGCACACTGTTTGCCAATGCGCCGGACGCCGATGTCGATGCTATTCAGCAGGCGATGATCGAGAAAGAGCCGATCACTGTCGTCATCTCTGAAAAGGGCTGGATACGGGCGCTGAAGGGCCACAGCTACGACAAGGCCAGCCTGACCTTCAAGGAAGGCGATGGGTTGCGCGTGGCGTTCCCGGCCCAGACCACAGATAAGATCCTGCTGGTGACCACCGGTGGCAAGGTCTATACGCTTGGCGGCGACAAGCTGCCCGGCGGGCGCGGCCATGGCGAGCCGATCCGCATCATGGTCGATATGGAAAACGATCAGGATGTGCTGACGGCTTTCGTCCACGATCCAGCCCGCAAGCTGCTCATCGCCTCCACGGGTGGCAATGGCTTCATCGTCGCGGAAAGCGACATCACCGCCAATACCCGCAAGGGTAAGCAGGTGATGAATGTCGGCATGCCAGATGAAACCAAGCTGGTCGTGCCGATTTCCGGCGACCATGTGGCCGTCGTCGGTGAAAACCGCAAAATGGTGGTCTTCCCGCTGGCACAGGTCCCGGAAATGAGCCGCGGCAAGGGCGTGCGCCTGCAACGTTATAAGGACGGCGGTGTCTCCGACATCAAGTGCTTTACCCTCGCAGACGGGCTGTCCTGGGAAGACAGTGCGGGCCGGAGCTTCACCCGCAGCAAGGACGAACTGTTGGAATGGCTGGGCGACCGGGCCGGAGCCGGACGCACGGTTCCCAAGGGCTTCCCGCGCAGCGGCAAATTCAGCGGCTGATTGCCCGTTTCGCCCTGCGCACCATGCAGTGCGCAGGGACGCCGGTTCTGTTTTGCCAATGGCTCAGGCTGTAGCGTATTTCTGTATTCCCGAGAAACATTGAATACCCTAGCTGATGAAATGGGTAATCATCGGCGCGCCTGTGCTTTCCATCTCAGCTGGGCTAAAATGGTTCAGGGGTTTGGACTTGAAGACATCCAGCGTGGCCGGGCGGCCGATGTAGAATCCCTGCACATGATCGATGTCGAACTGCCGCATTAGCTCCAGCTGTTCCTCGGTCTCGATGCCCTCGACAAGAATGCGGTGGCCACGATTGCGGACCAGCGCGATGATGTCGCGCAGCATGGAGCGTCCCTTCGGCGTATCGCTGTCCTGAAGGAAGGATCTGTCGATCTTCACCGTGTCAAAATTGAAGAGCCGCAGCCAGGACAGTCCGGCGAAACCGGTGCCAAAATCATCCAGCCAGATGCGTATGCCCATATTTTCAAGGTCCTTGATGCAGCGCAGGATGTCGGATTGACGATCCATATTGATGCCTTCGGTGATTTCGAAGGCAACATGCTGCCCATCGACGCCGGTATCGATCAGGATTTCAGCGACGGCGGCGGCAAAGCCGCGGGTTTTCAATTGAATGGGAGAGACATTGATACTAACGACCGGCGCGTGGCCGGGAACGAGGATTTCGGTGCAGGCCTGGCGAAGCGTCCACAGGCCGAGATCGAGAATCGAACCTGTCCGCTCGGCAATCGGGATGAACACCGAGGGTGTGACAGGCGTCCCGTCCAGCAGTTTCAGCCGCATCAGGGCTTCCGCAGCGTCGATCTTGCCGGTCGTGAGGTTGAGGATCGGCTGATAGACGAGGGAAACAAGGTTATTGGCCACAGCCACCCGCAACAGAGCGGCAATGTGTTCGCTATCGTCGCTGCTTTGCGGGTCGTTCGGGTCAAACAGCCGCACGCAATTACGACCATTGGCCTTGGCCGAATAGAGCGCCCGGTCCGCCTCGGTAATGATCTTTTCCAGCCGTGGACCGAAATGAGGGCGTGTAAAGGCCGCGCCGACGCTGACCGTGACGACGTTGATGCCATCCTTGCGCTGATCATGGACCAGCGACATTTTTTCCACGGTATTGCGAATCATCTCAGCCAGCAGCCCAACATCGTCATGGCTAGCGGCTGGAGCCAGAACGATAAATTCCTCGCCGCCATAACGGCCGATGGAGGCATTGAAGGGCAGGAGGGCTGTCTTCAGAGCATTGGCGACCAGAACCAGACAGTGGTCGCCAGCCTGATGGCCGTAATAGTCGTTGTATTTCTTGAAAAAATCGACATCGACCAGAATTGCGGCAAATCCGGTTCCTGAACTTTGCCATTCAGCCCAATTGTCTCGCAATCGCTGATCGATGGCACGCCGGTTTTCAACGCCGGTCAGATAGTCTGTGTTGGAAAGGCGCAGCAGCGCTTTGCCGCGTTCGATCGCTTCCCGATGTTGCTTGCGTGCCTCCAGCGCATTGAGGAAAACATGGTAGCGCTCCTTGTTCAGTCGCCAGTTGACATAGCTGGTGAAGACGAAGCACAGGACATAAAACGTAGCGAAAGCAATGATGTAAGACGTTTCTCGGCCAAATACACTCGTAACAACCCAGAGAAACAAGGCAAGTACTGAAGCAGAGGTGATAATCGACAACAGGAAATACAGGCCGAAAAACAGGTTGGCACCCATCATGAAAATCGCGCCAAACACCATGTAATAGCGAAAATTCTCAACCGAATCGGTCATTGATGCCGGAAAAAGCCAGCCACCATAACCGATGATGAGCGCCAGGGCGCAGGTCAAGTCTATCATATTGGCTCTCGGGCCAAGGAAGATCTGGGCTTCCAAAATGATGAGAGACAAAGCGCCAACCGCAAAACGGCTGATCAGCAAGGTTGATGCAACGTCAGGAATGAGGATGTAATCCATCCCTGAAAACATCAGATAGACGATCACAGCGATCCAAAGGCCATGGCGTGCTGCGGCAATACGCTCGGATTCGGTCTGGTCTCGATACAGCTTCACGACTTCTGCAGTTCGCTTTCTGTCAGGGGTGCCACGCAGACCGGTTTTCACTGGGTCCGACCCGGGGTGCTTCATGCTGGATTGTTCCACTGAGTTTTACCGTCGTGAACAGGAATGCAAGCTATTCCTTCATGCGCGCTATTCACACACTCAGCACGGTACACATTTTATTTTAAACCCGAATCCCTCATGTAATACAGCGCACAATTACCCTTAAATTTAATTGAAATTTAGACAAGCGTCAAACCTCTGTACCAAGCTGAATATGACGCACTCTCATCTATTAACCTTAATAGAAAATTGCCTAAATCACCAGTCGTCATAGTTAGAATCAGACTTTATAGTTATCAAACATTTAATTTTGTCGATAAAACATTAGAGGTAGATCGGATATGCAGTATATAGAAACTGTCTTGGACGGCGAAAGCTTGGTCACTCCAGATGCAATTGCAGCAGAGGTTTTTTCGCCAAAAGGCAAGAAAATCGATGATCGTGAGCGGGTTTTAGCGGAATCCGAATTGGGCCTGGCACTCAATATTGCCTATCAGCAATTTGAGCACGGTAGAGATCCCGCTGCTATCATTGCAATGATGGCTGGAGCGCTTCATAATCTCCGCAACAAGGTTTCTCCTGCCTTATGGCAGTCATTGATACCGATGGTGCAAAATCATAAAGTATCTAAGTATTTTCTTGAGGATCCTTTCACGCGCTGGTCTTGCGTCAAGCCGCGCGGTTATTCAGGGGATGCTCAATTACTTGACTTTATTTACGGCCATGAAAGCGTTGCGAATGAAATTGCCGCTGCTTCGCCTCTCGGGCTGGCGCTGTATGATTACACCAAGGATGCGTCGTCATCTGTCGCTGTACGGGAGCGCCGCGATCTCCTGACCCAGCATGTCGATGAAATTGCCACGTCACGCGGGCCGGATGCTGAAATCCTGACCATTGCCGCAGGCCATCTGCGCGAGGCCAACCGTTCAGTCGCTCTGAAAGAGGGCAGAATCAAGCGCTGGATCGCGCTGGATCAGGACCCTGTGAGTGTCGGTTCCATCCGCCGGGATTTTGCAAACACCTGCATAGAGCCTATCGATGGATCAGTCCGTAGCCTCTTGACCAATCAGCATGACCTTGGAACTTTCGATTTCGTCTATGCGTCGGGCCTTTATGATTACCTTAACGACAAGGTTGCCGTAAAGCTGACGAAGAAGTGCCTTTCCATGCTGAAGCCGAATGGTGTCTTTATGTTCGCCAATTTTGCGGAAGATATTGTCGTCGACGGCTATATGGAAACCTTCATGAATTGGGCGCTGCTGCTGCGCAGCGAGCAGGACATGTGGCGCGTTATTCATGCAAGCACACCGGAAGGTGATATCGACGCCCAGGTTCGTTTCGGCGCCAACCGCAATATTGTCTACGGGTTTATCCGCAAAATCGGCTAGGATTAACTATGAGTTTACTGTGTAAATCCGTGAATATATTATATTTTCGGCTTTGCCCAGAATTTCCGAGGCATTACGCTAGCCTGCGCGTTGCATTTCAGGTGCGCGGCTCGTTAAAGCAAATCGATTTCAGTTATTTTGCAGCCAGCATATCTCCCAAATGACTGGTTGTGGTTCCCCAAGCCCAGAATTCTTCGGAATTCTGGGTTTTGTTTTGCATGAAAACAATGATTCACGATGCTATAACCATAGATAAATTCAAACTTTTTGCAGTTAATATCGTCACTTGGTTTTAATCACTTCTGCTCCATATGGAACAAAGGCTGTGCAAGTGCGCTCAAAAAAAATTGAACCGTGCTCAATACGCAAGCCGGAAGAGTTTTTTGCCTGGCTGCGCCTTTCGGAACCGCGTTTCTGCGTGGCCGGCTTTCGGCATGATAATCAGATGCTTCGAGCCCTACCAAGAAGGCGATGACTGTGGATCAAGAGCGCGAACTGGCAAGACTGACCAGCCTACGCAACCTGAAAATACTCGATACCCTGCCAAGCGAAAGCTTCGATCGGATTACGCGAATCGTATCGCAATTTTTCGGATTGCCGGTCGCGGCGGTGTCGCTGACAGATGTCGATCGCCAGTGGTTCAAGTCCAAAGTGGGAATCGAGCATAACCAAATTCCACGGTTCAAGGCGCCCTGCGCTGAAGTCGCGGAAACCTGTCGACCACTGATTGTCAACGATTTTCACAATGACGCTTTTTATGTTGATAGTCCCCTCGGTCAGGCTGGCGTGCGCTTCTATGCCGG
Organism: Agrobacterium vitis; assembly: GCF_013426735.1. Taxonomy (NCBI): domain Bacteria; kingdom Pseudomonadati; phylum Pseudomonadota; class Alphaproteobacteria; order Hyphomicrobiales; family Rhizobiaceae; genus Gillisella; species Gillisella vitis. Next base: position 2,857,389 of record NZ_AP023272.1, on the reverse strand, counting down.
TGTGCCGCTGATGACGCCGGATGGGTATTCGCTGGGCGCTCTCTGCGTTCTTGATAATGAACCTCACACGGTCGGCGACAGGGAGATGTCCGTGTTGTCCGATATGGCGGCCATGGTCATGGCGCAGATAGAAATGCAGCATGCCGTTGGCCGTATCGAAGCCGCCAGCGGCCTGCCCAATCGTTTCCAGTTGGTGAGCGACCTTGCCGATATTGGCAAGCACGGTGGCAAGGAGCGATTGATCGTCGTTCTTGACCTTGCTCGCACCATGCAGTTCGACCGGTTGTCGCGTGTCATGGGTCCATCGCATCTGGATAGTGTCATCCGTTCCGTTGCGCAGTTTCTGCAGAGTTCGATAGGCGATCATACACCCGCCTATCATATCGGCCCGATGCAGTTCGCCTTGATCCCCCCAGAGGACGCCACGTCCGAAAGCCTGCTTCCTGTCTTGAAAAGCTTGCTGTTCGATGTCGGTGAGGTAGCCAATCTTCGTTTGACGATGACACCCTCGCTTGGGGTGACCTGGTTCAATCCGGGCGCAATGGAGCCGGAAAACGTGCTGCGGTCGCTGCAAAGTGCGGTTCAAGACGCGCGTGATAGCGAAACCGGCATTGCCTTTTTCTCCGACGATCATGATCTGCTGCATCGCCGTAACTTCCGCCTGTTGCAGGATTTTCCTGTCGCTCTGGCGTCGCAGGATCAATTGCATCTGGTTTTCCAGCCGAGGCTGTCTTTGAAGACCGGTCAGGCGGAATGCGCCGAAGCATTGCTGCGCTGGAACCATCCTGAACTGGGGTCGATTTCACCCGCCGAATTCGTGCCAGTTATCGAAGCCTCCGATCTGGTACGCGCCATGAGCGCCTGGGTGATTGACAAGGCGCTGTCGCATCTGGCCGTTCTGCGAGGTCAAGGCATCGATATGCGATTGTCGATCAATATTTCGGCTCTCAATCTGAATGAGCCGGAATTTCTGGAACTGCTGAAGGAAAAGCTGGCGAAATACGATGTTCTGCCGGGTCAGATTGAATTTGAACTGACGGAAACGGCGATGATGAGGGAGACCGAAAAGTCACTCGACCTTCTGCACGCGCTGAGCGCCCATGGTGTCCGGCTGGCGATTGATGACTTCGGCACTGGCTATAGCAGCCTGGCCTATATGCAGAAATTGCCTGCTGATGTTGTGAAAATCGACCGTTCTTTCGTCGCTGATATGGCAAAAGGCAATCGCGAGCGCGTGTTGGTGCGATCGATGATCAACCTTTCGCACAGTCTAGGCTATGAAGTGGTGGCGGAAGGCGTCGAAACGCTTGAGGCCGCCGATCTCCTGCAAGCGATGGGTTGCGATGAGATTCAGGGCTTCTGGCTGTCGCGTCCCATGGCGGCGGAAGTCCTGCCGGAATGGCTGCGCCATCGTCGTGAGGCTGCCGATCAGGCGGCTCGGGTCGCCTGATCCACTCTACCAAGTCTCGTAAGATGCTGAGGTATCCTCCTTTTGAGGAGGCTGCCAAAGGCATACGAAGAGTAATGTTTATTACTCTTCTACGCCGCTTTCTGGCTCATAACGGGTCCAGCCCTGGCTGAGCAGATGTTCTTGCGGCAGGAAGCGGATTTTATATCCCATTTTACGGGAGCCGTTCACCCAATAACCCAGATAGACATGGGGTAGGCCCATCTCGTTGGCACGGCGGATATGGTCGAGAACCATGAATGTGCCGAGAGACCGTTTTTCCATGGCCGGATTGAAGAAGGAATAGACCATCGACAATCCGTCGCTGAGGATATCGGATAGCGCCACGGCCACCAGTTCGCCGGGGCGGTCGCTGTCCTCGTCCACTTTCGGCAGGCGATATTCGATCACCTTGGTTTTGACATGGCTGTCTTCCACCATGATTGCAAAATCGAGCGCCGACATGTCCGACATGCCGCCCTGTTGGTGGCGATGATCGAGATAGGTTCGAAACAGTGAGAATTGTTCGGTCGAAGGCTGGGCGGCAAAGACGCTGCTGGTGAGATCGGCATTGACGCCCGCCACACGCCGCATGGTCCGGTTCGGCTGGAATTCCCGGGCGACGATCCGCACGGAAATGCAGGCGCGGCAGGTTTCGCAGGCTGGACGGTAGGCGATATTCTGCGATCGGCGAAAGCCGCCCTGTGTCAGAAGATCGTTCATTTCCGGCGCGCGTGGTCCCACAAGGTGCGTGAAGACTTTCCGCTCCATTTCCCCCGCCAAGTAAGGGCAGGGCGCGGGCGCTGTCAGATAAAACTGCGGAGACGTAGCAGCCTGCGTGTTCATGCTTTGTCTATGCGTCCTCTCAGGCACCCGGAAAAGCGCGCTTGCTTCATTGGCCGGGAATGCACATTACACCAAGACATCGAAGGTGCTAACGCATCCTCACCTTGCAGGAATGTCGAATATCTCAAATGCATCAAGCGCTTGAGATATTCGAAAGTGCAATACCAAAAGTCACTTTCAATGATTCCCGGTATTGCCCATGACCTTCAAGTTCATGTCTAGCATGGCTCAAGATTTTAAAAGGTCAACTCTTTCATTTCACGATTCGGCTGCTCAACGTGAAATTGTAAACATTCCTGTCGCAGCTACTAATTTTTAGTGGGTGCCGACTTTCACTCAGCCAGCGCGAAGCGCAGCCGTACCGAGCAGCAAGTCATGGACCAGTCGCGAGCGATCAGTAAACAGGCCTGCCAGCAGAATCAGGGGCGTCAACACGGAATTGAGGATCCAGAACAGTGCCAGATGGGCAATGGCTGTGACGAAATCAATCTTGGTGCCATCCAGGCGAATCATGGCAATTCCCATGGCCCGCATGCCAGGCGTCGCCTGAGAGCGGCCGGCCAGCGACAGACCGAAATAAAGGCCAGCGACGATGAAAAACAGAATTGGATAAAGGAGCCATCCGAGGCCAAGCGTGATGACGCCGAGAAAGAACACCACGACGGCGGCGGGAACCCACAGGAGCCCGACCAGGACATAGTCGATGATGAAGGCAAAGACCCGGCGCGACAGCACGCCGCTATAGGCGCGCCAGTCGGTCGGAGCCACGGTGGTCATATTCGGATCGAAGCTCATGATCGTCTCCTTGGTCGATGACGATGATATGGGAAGCCCCGCTCCGAAATACAATTGCCTGACATCTTTACAGTCTAGCCAGGAATCGCGGCTGGCGTGCTGCAAATGGCAGTGCCGAAAACTCAGCTTCTGGCGAGCCGCTTTGCCGCTTCCACGGCGAAATAACTGAGAATGCCATCACATCCGGCCCTTTTGAAGCAGAGCAGTGTTTCCATCATCACTCGCTCTTCATCAATCCAGCCATTCAGACCCGCAGCCTTGATCTGCGCATATTCGCCTGACACCTGATAGGAAAAGACCGGCAGGCTGAAGGCTTCCTTGAGGCGCCAGCAGATATCCAGATAGGGCAGGCCGGGCTTGACCATCAGCATATCCGCCCCTTCCTCAACATCCATGGCAGCATCGCGCACTGCTTCGGTGCCGTTGGCCGGACTGATGTAATAGCTGTTCTTGTCGCCCTTCAGCAGGCCTGCGGTGGAAATCGCCTCGCGATAGGGGCCATAATAGCCGGAGGAGAATTTCGTCGCATAGGACATGATGCCGACCGACTGATGACCAGCAGCGTCAAGCCCCCGGCGGATCGCGCCGATTCGTCCGTCCATCATTTCGGAGGGCGCGATAATGTCGGAGCCGGCATCGGCCTGCAGGATGGCTGCCTTGACCACCTGATCAACCGTTTCGTCATTGACGATATCATCGCCGCGCAAAATACCGTCATGCCCATGGCTGGTAAACGGGTCCAGCGCTACATCGGTAATCACGCCGATGTTGGCGACGGCTTTCTTGATGGCCGCCGTCGCCTGGTTGAGCAGGTTATTGGCTTCCAGGATATGGGAACCCGTCTGGTCACGCAGGTTCATCTCGATGTTCGGAAAGGTGGCAATGGCCGGAATGCCAAGATCTGCGGCTTCCTTCACCGCCTCGACGGCTTTGTCGACACTCATCCTGTTGACCCCCGGCATGGCGGCGATCGGCTCGACGATGCCGCTACCGGGTACGAGGAAGATCGGCCAGATCAGATCATCCACCGTCAACCGGCTTTCCTGTACCAGCCTGCGCGTCCAGTCCGCCTTGCGGTTGCGGCGCATGCGCCGGTGGCCGGTAATATCGTCAACGAGGTGGGTCTTGTTGGTCATCGCGGTCTCCAGTCTTCAGGCCTGCTCTCTTACGATGCCGTTTATCATGCACTGGGATGTTTGCCCACTGCGGCAACCTGACCGGCCCCACCTCCGGCCCCCCCGGGCATAGCGATGCTCGAATAAAACCGTCTGTGGATTGTTTATCTCCCCATAAATTTCACCTGTCGCCGATACCGGTCCGATCAATTATGCGATATCGTCGCACCATGATTGATGATGTCGTCCATACGCCAAAACCCAGCCTGGTAGACCTGTTGTTTGTGCTCTTCCTGCGCGTTGTTGCGCTTGCCTGCCTTTGGCTGGGCTTGCAATTCTGGGGGCTTCTGGTGGGCTTTGCAGGTAACGGCCTTGGGCGGTTCGACCTGATGAATGTGCCTTGGCGCATTGCCAGCTGCGGGCTTGCCGTGATGCTGCCGGTGGCAGGGGTTGGGTTGTGGATGACGGTCTCCTGGGGGCCAGTCATCTGGGTCATTGCCGCCAGTGGCCAGATCCTGATGCATGCCGTATGGCCGGGCATTTTCGGACGCGATCCGTTGATCGTCGCATTCCATCTGATTGTCGCCGTCGTTTATATCGCTTTCCGCCTGGCGATCCTGTTGCAAAAGCGCCAGCGCGTCACGGCATAAGGAATGGTTTACCCTGATACAAGCAGGCTGAATGGTAAGCCTCTGTTAAGCCTGCATTTTAAATAGAATTTTATCTGCATTCGATATTGTCACTCACAAGGCGGTTGGAAACCAACAAGGCCGCCACCCAAACAGTGAGGCAGACGATATGACCACGACAAAGATCAAACCGCAGGTGTCCGCTATCGATCACGAAGAGCAGACCATCCGTTCTCTCTATCTTGATTCCCTGCATCTGGTGGAGCGCTTGCACCGCCGCCTGCTCGACGTCATCAAGGACGAATTCGACCGTCAGGGCCGCAACGACGTCAATGCTGTTCAGGCTTTGCTGCTGTTTAACATCGGCAATTCCGAGCTGACGGCCGGTGAATTGCGGTCTCGCGGCTACTACCTCGGCTCTAACGTTTCCTATAACGTCAAGAAGCTGGTGGACCTTGGTTTCATCAATCATTCCCGCTCGCGTGTCGATCGCCGTTCGGTTCGTATTTCGCTGACACCGGAAGGCCAGGATATCGCCGAAACCGTCGCCAAGCTCTATGAGCGCCACGTCGGCTCCATCCAGAAGGTCGGCGGCATCGGTCCGGACGAATTCAACCAGATGAACAGGTTGTTGCAGCGTCTCGATCGCTTCTGGAACGACACGATCGCCTATCGCATGTAGGCCAACCGGCTGCAATGTCTGGCTTTGCTGCCTTGATGGACCGGTAGCGGTCATTCAATCCCGGCAGGTCGATATCGCCTCGCTTTGTTTTGATGCGCGCATGCTTATTCAACACAGTGTTGTGAGCGCGTCGGGCCTGACAAGCTTTGGCCATATTGATATGGGACCGCCAGACTGTGGAATAAGCTGGTTGTTCGACCCGCGCTGAAGCCTCGCCTTCGCCCGGGTTCAAAAGAAACTCTTTAGGGCAGAGGGCTTTTGGAACAAGCGATAGCGGCAAACGTTTCCGGCGATGAAAACAATGATTGCGGAACGCCTCCGGCTTTATTAAGCACAATGCCTTCATGGGACATGATCATCTCCCATGGGCTAAAGCGTTTCGGGATCGGTGGATCGGTAGGGAAATAGAAGACTATGGCGGACAAGATTAAACTGGTTTCGGTCTCTCGCAGAGCGTTGCTGAGAGGCGCGGCATTGGTGGGAGCATCCACGCTGGCCGGGACCGCCATGGCGCAATCTGCCGTCGATGAGCTGATAAATGCTCGCTCGCGGGGCAATTGGGACGACCAGTTCGATGCCCAAACGTCACGTGCGGTCGCCTCGGTGACGTCAAATTCGCCGATGTTGAGTGCCACCAACCTGCCGAACCTGCAATTGGCCATTTCCGCCTATCAGCAGATCGTCGCCCAGGGCGGTTGGCCGCAAGTTAACCCCTCGGTGAAATTGAAACTCGGCTCTATTGATCCGGTTGTGCAGCAACTGCGCCAACGCCTGATGATCTCAGGCGATCTTGGGCAGGAAGCGGGCATGTCCAATTCTTTCGATACCTATGTTGATGGTGCCGTGAAGCGTTTTCAGGCTCGTCACGGTCTACCCACAGATGGTGCGCTTGGCGAATATACGCTGAAAGCGATGAATATTTCTGCCGATGTGCGTCTTAACCAGCTCAATACCAATCTGGTGCGCCTGCAGGCAATGTCCGGTGATCTGGGCAACCGGTATGTCATGGTCAACATTCCCTCGATGTCTATCGAGGCTGTCGAAAATGATCGCGTTGCATTGCGTACCAATGCCGTTGTTGGACGTATCGACCGCCCGACCCATTCCATCAATTCCAAGATCTATGAAGTCATCCTGAATCCCTACTGGACTGCGCCGCGCTCGATCGTCGAAAAGGACATCGTGCCGCTGATGCGCAAGGACCCCACTTATCTGACGCGCAACAATATCCGTCTCTTCGATGGCAAAGGCCAGGAAGTGGCCCCGGAGACTGTGGATTGGAACGCGCCAAAGGCTCCGAACCTGATGTTCCGTCAGGACCCTGGCAAGATCAACGCCATGGCCTCGACGAAGATCAACTTTCACAATCCCAACAATGAATATCTTCACGATACGCCGCAGCAGGGCCTGTTCAACAAACTGATGCGCTTTGAATCCTCCGGCTGCATGCGCGTCCAGAACGTCCGTGATCTGATCACATGGTTGCTGAGGGATACGCCCGGCTGGAACCGTCAGGAAATCGAGCGGGTCATCTCCACGCGCCAGAACAATGTGATCAAGCTTTCGCAGGAAGTCCCCGTCTATATCGTTTACATCACGGCGTGGTCTGCCAAGGACAATGTCGTGCAGTTCCGTGACGATATCTACAAGCGTGATGGCGATGCCCAGTTGGCGCTGCAAACCAACATTGGCGTGGAGCAAAATCCGGGCCGGATTGAGGACGACAATTTGCCGCAGTAAGTCTTGGCACCAGGCATTCGTACCAAGGGCCGCGCTCAAGTTGCGCGGCCTTTTGTGTTTTTACGCGGACAGCAGTCCGTGTGATACAAGAATAAGCATCTTCTTCCGTTCCGCGCATTGGCGTGCAAATGTCGCTCTGTTGTCTTGCTCTTGGGGCGCGAGGACGTTAAGACGCGCACGCATCAACGCTTTCAGGAGACTGCGATCATGGCCAATACCGATGCTTTCTTTTCCCGTCCGCTTGCCGAAACCGACCCGGATATTTTTGGTGCGATTGAAAAGGAGCTCGGTCGTCAACGCCATGAAATCGAGCTGATTGCGTCTGAAAACATCGTCTCGCGCGCCGTGCTGGAAGCGCAAGGCTCGATCATGACCAACAAATATGCCGAGGGCTATCCGGGCAAGCGCTATTACGGTGGCTGTCAGTTCGTGGATATTGCCGAGGAATTGGCGATTGAGCGCGCCAAGAAGCTGTTTGGCGTCAATTTTGCCAATGTTCAGCCCAATTCCGGTTCGCAGATGAACCAGGCCGTGTTCCTGGCACTGTTGCAGCCCGGCGATACTTTCATGGGTCTCGACCTGAATTCCGGGGGCCATCTGACCCACGGTTCGCCGGTCAACATGTCCGGCAAGTGGTTCAACGTCGTCTCCTATGGCGTGCGTCAGGACGATAATCTGCTGGACATGGATGCGGTGGCTGAATCGGCCCGCAAACACAAGCCCAAGCTGATCATCGCCGGTGGCACAGCCTATTCGCGGATCTGGGACTGGAAGCGCTTCCGCGAGATCGCCGACGAAGTCGGCGCCTATCTGATGGTTGATATGGCCCATATCGCCGGTCTGGTGGCCGGTAACCAGCATCCGTCGCCGTTCCCGCATTGCCACGTCGCCACCACCACGACCCACAAGTCGCTGCGTGGCCCCCGTGGCGGCATGATCCTCACCAATGACGAGGATCTGGCCAAGAAGTTCAATTCGGCTGTCTTCCCTGGCCTCCAGGGCGGCCCGCTGATGCATGTGATTGCCGCCAAGGCGGTTGCCTTCGGTGAGGCCTTGCAGCCGGAATTCCAGGATTATGCCGCTCAGGTGGTCAAGAACGCCAAGGCCCTGTCCGAAACCCTGGTCAAGGGTGGCCTCGATATCGTCTCCGGCGGTACTGACAACCATTTGATGCTGGTCGATCTGCGCAAGAAGAACGCTACCGGCAAGCGCGCCGAGGCAGCCCTTGGCCGCGCCTATGTCACCTGCAACAAGAACGGCATTCCATTCGATCCTGAAAAGCCCTTCGTCACGTCTGGTGTTCGCCTTGGCACGCCAGCTGGCACGACCCGTGGCTTCAAGGAGGCCGAATTTATCGAAATCGGTAATCTGATCGTTGAGGTTCTCGACGGTCTGAAGGTTGCCAATTCCGACGAGGGCAATAGCGCCGTCGAGGCAAGCGTGCGCGATAAGGTCGTTGGCCTGACGGGTCGTTTCCCGATGTATCCTTACCTGTAAGGAGAAGAGATGCGGTGCCCGTTTTGCGGTTCGGACGATACGCAGGTCAAGGATTCACGCCCGGCGGAGGACAATAGCGCCATTCGCCGGCGCCGGATCTGCCCGGATTGCGGCGGCCGCTTCACCACGTTCGAGCGCGTGCAGCTGCGCGAGCTGACCGTGTTGAAAAAGACGGGCCGTAAGGCGCCTTTTGATCGCAACAAGCTGGTGCGGTCTTTCGAGATCGCCCTTCGCAAACGTCCCGTCGATCGGGACCGGATCGAAAGGGCGGTTTCGGGCATCGTACGGCGGCTGGAAAGCTCCGGCGAGACGGAAATTTCCTCCGAGCAGATCGGTTTGCAGGTGCTGGAAGCGCTGAAAAGCCTCGATGATGTTGCTTTTGTGCGTTACGCCTCGGTCTATCGCGATTTTTCCCATGCCGAGGATTTCGAGCAGGTCATTTCTGAAATTACCGCCAAGATTTCCCAGGACCACGAACCGGGGTAAACATGGTGTGCGAACAGCCTGATGATCAGCGGTTCATGGCAGCGGCGATTAGGCTTGGTCGCAGTCATCTGGGACAAACTCTGACCAACCCGTCGGTCGGCTGTGTGATTGTTGCCGACGGAACCATTGTCGGCTCCGCTGTCACAGCGATTGGCGGACGCCCCCATGCCGAGCGTCAGGCCATTGCCGTGGCCGGCGAAAAGGCCCGCGGTGCTACGGCCTATGTGACGCTTGAACCCTGTTCCCATCATGGCAAGACCCCGCCTTGCGCCGATGCGCTGGTCGAGGCTGGCGTAGCGCGGGTTGTGGTTGCCGTCACCGACCCAGACCCGCGCGTTTCAGGCCGTGGCCTGTCCATCCTGACGGATGCGGGGATCGAGGTGGTAACCGGCGTGCTGGAGCGTGAAGCGCGCTATGGGCTCGCTGCCTATCTGACCCGGCAGACGAAACAGCGCCCGCATGTGACGCTGAAACTGGCGCTGTCGCGTGACGGCATGATTGGCCGGGCGGGCGAGGGGCAGGTGGCGATTACCGGGGCGCTGGCCCGTGCCCAGGTCCAATTGCTGCGCGCCGAGAGTGATGCCATTCTGGTCGGGATCGGCACGGCAAAGGCTGATGATCCAGATCTGACGGTGCGGCTGGCTGGACAGACCCATCGGTCGCCGCTGCGCATCGTGCTCGACCGGCGGCTGGAACTGACCCTCGGTTCGAAACTGGTGCAAACGGCGGGGCAAGTGCCGACGCTTTGCGCCTGCGGTGAGCCTTCCACCTTTGCCTGTACGGAAAGTTTTGAGGAAAGCCGCACGGCATTGCAGGCTGCGGGTGTCCATGTCTGGCCGGTGGCCGATCTTGATGATCTGCTGCGTCAACTGGCTGTGCAGGGGATGTCTTCCCTGCTGGTCGAAGGTGGGGCTGCTGCGGCAAAGGCCTTCCTGAACGCGGGCCTGGTGGATCGCATCCATCTTTACCAGGGACCAGATGAAATCGGCGGTAGTGGACTTGCATCGCCGCTCACGCCTGCCAATATACCGGAGAATTTTCGTCATCTGCGCAGTGTCACTTTCGGCGCGGATCGTTTTGATGAATATGAGCAGGATTTCTGATGTTTACAGGCATTGTCACCGATATCGGCACCGTGGAAGACATCGTGCCTCTGAAGGAAGGCGTAAAGCTGCGCATCGTCACAGCCTATGATCCTGATACAATCGACATGGGCGCTTCCATCGCGCATTCCGGCACCTGCCTGACAGTCACCGGTCTGCCAGAGGCGGGCAGCAATGCGCGGTGGTTTGAAGTGGAAGCCTGGGAAGAAGCCCTGCGGTTGACCACCATCGGTAGCTGGCAAAAAGGCACGCGCATCAACCTGGAGCGCTCGTTGAAAATCGGCGATGAGCTGGGCGGGCATATCGTCTCGGGCCATGTCGATGGCAAGGCCGAGATCCTGGCGATCAAAGCCGAAGGCGATGCGACCCGCTTCACACTGCGGGTGCCTGAGAACCTGGCCCGTTTCGTCGCCCCGAAGGGCTCAGTTGCGCTGGACGGAACCTCGCTGACGGTCAATGGTGTCGAGGGGTGCGACTTCGACATCCTGCTGATCCGCCACACGCTTGAGGTCACCACCTGGGGCGACCGGCAAGTCGGCGATTTCGTCAATTTCGAAGTCGATACCATGGCGCGCTATGCGGCAAGGCTCGCGGAATTTCCAAAGGCGTAAAAACTTACGCGCTTTGTGAGAAAAGGCGGAAGGGCCGGTCAGCCCCTTCCGCACATATCCATCAAGCCGAGGTAAACACCGAGATGCTGCCGTCATCGACCGTGATCATGCCGACAATGGTCGTGACATCGACGCCCTGGCCATCGAGCTGACGCATCAGTTTCGGATTGGCAATAATAGCGGCCTGCAACTTTCGCGCCTGGGCGGAATGTGGGTCCTGGGCATCCAGCGCCTGGCGCATCGGGTCGGATGTCTGAAGGCCACGCAACGGCACGACTGTCAACCGCTTGCCGACAACGGGTTGTACGGATTGCGGGGCTTGTACGGATTGGGGCCGACCATCTTCAGAGGCCATCTCAACGGCAGCCTGGGATACACCACCGAAAGAGATGGCAGCAACGGTGGAAGCACTGAATACATGTCCGATACGGTTCATCGGTAATCTCCTGATCCAAATTATCCCCCGGCTTATCTCGTCTTAAACGCTCGCCGGTGATGACTGATGTGCGTCGCAACAAAGGCGATTTCCAGCCCGCAAACTGCCTTGATGGGTTACAAATCCGTCATCTTGATTTTCATCAAATCGCCATGTTTAGCGCGGGCGAAAGTGTCGTCGCTGGCCACTTGCCGCTACCGTTTTTCTGGTCCGGATTTTCGCAAAATTACTGATATTTATCAGCGGTCTGACGAAGGACGTCGTTTGTTGAGGCTGTATCACTGGCGCGCCATCCAATGACCAGCGAGTCAGTAAAATCTCTCCTACCGGCGCAAAACCGATACTTTCCGGGCTTGGTCACAATAATGTGCGATAGCGCTGGCGGTGGCGGGCCAAGGGAGCGGTATTGCCAGGCTTTAGCGGCATTTCGGCGGGTTTTTCGGAAAAACACTTGCCATTCGGGGTAGGGCATGGTTTGACCCCGCATCCAATCATTGCCATTTTCTCCATCCGTTCCGGGGTGACCGCTTATGTCTGACCAGTATTCCGCACCGCACCTTCTTATTGTCGAGGCCCGTTTCTACGACGACATGGCCGATGCGCTGCTGGACGGCGCCAAGGCGGTGCTGGATGAGGCAGGCGCCAGCTACGACATCGTCACCGTCATGGGCGCGCTCGAAGTTCCCGCGGCTATTTCCATGGCGCTCGACGGTGCCGACAATGGCGGCGTGGTATACGATGGCTATGTGGCTCTCGGCATGGTTATCAGGGGTGAGACCTATCACTTCGATATCGTCGCCAACGAATCCTCCCGCGCCCTGATGGATCTTTCCGTGTCCGAATCGCTTGCCATCGGCAACGGCATCCTGACGGTAGAGAATGACGAGCAGGCCTGGGCCCGCGTCAAGCGGACGGACAAGGACAAGGGTGGCTTTGCCGCTCGCGCCGCTTTGACAATGATTGCCCTGAAGCAGAAATTTGGTGGCTGAACCGATGACGACCGAAAATAACAAACCACCGGTAAAGACCGCCAACCAGCGCGGCGCGGCACGGCTTGCCGCCGTGCAGGCGCTTTACCAGATGGATATCGGCGGCACCGGCGTTCTCGAAGTCGTTGCTGAATACGAAACCCATCGTCTCGGTCAGGAAATCGACGGCGAAACCTATCTGAAGGCCGATGCCTCCTGGTTCCGCTCCATCGTGGCAGGCGTGGTGCGCGACCAGACCAAGATTGACCCGCTGATTCGCCAGGCGTTGCAGGACGATTGGTCGCTGGCGCGGGTGGATAGCACGGTGCGGGCCATTCTACGCGCTGGCACATTCGAATTGCTGGAGCGCAAGGACGTACCCGTTGCGGTGATCGTCACGGAATATGTCGAGATTGCCCACGCCTTTTTCCAGGAAGACGAGCCTAAGCTGGTCAATGCGGTGCTGGACCGGATTGCCAAGCAGGTCCGGGTTCCCGCAGTCAAGTAACAGCCCTTCGGGGGAGGGGCAGGGACATGGCAGTGGAAAGTGGCACTGGCCTTGAACATCAGTTGCGAGGTGCCAAGCGCACCGTTGCTATTCTGACCGCTGCCCAGGCGGTTCTGGGCTCTGTTGCCCCGCTGTCCTTTTCCCTGGGCGGGCTTGCCGGTTATCAAATGCTCGGTGCCGACAAATCGCTGGCGACAGCGCCACTCACCGGCTTCAACATTGGCGTGGCCCTTGGCGCTGTGGCCATTGCCATTGCCTCCCGGTTGTTTGGCCGCAAGGCTGCATTCATCATCGGGGCAGGTTCGGCGGCGATTGGCGGACTGGTCGCCACGCTGGCGCTATTTAAGATCGATTTCTGGCTGTTTGCCTTCGGCCTGCTGCTGATCGGCCTGTCCAGCGGCTTTACCCAGAAGATCCGCTTTGCCGCCGCCGACAGTTCGCCCAGCTATTTCAAGGGCGAGGCTATCTCCTGGATTCTTGCCGGCGGTATCGTTTCGGCGATCCTTGGTCCGCAATTGGCGATCTGGCTGAAAGATCTGTTCGAGCCGGTGTTGTTTGCCGGTGCCTTCCTGGCGCTGGCACCGCTGATGCTGCTGGCCATTGGGATTCTCAGCTTCGTTCATCTAGGACAGCCGCTCGGCCACCACGATGACAGCGCCAAGCCCGCTCGCTCGCTGCGCGAGATCGTGCTGACGCAACGGTTCATCACCGGGATGATCTGCGGCATCTGCACCTATGCACTGATGACTTTCATGATGACCGGTGCGCCGCTCGCCATGGTGATCGGCTGCGGCTTTACCTCCGATCAGGCAACACTCGGCATTCAATGGCATGTCATCGCCATGTTTGCGCCAAGCTTTTTCACCGGACGGCTGATCCGCCGGTTCGGGGCGGAAAAGATCGTTGCCGCCGGTCTGCTGATCTTAATGGGCTGCGCCGTCGTTGCTCACATGGGCGTTGAACTCTGGAACTTCTGGGGTGCGCTGGTGCTGCTCGGCATCGGCTGGAATTTCGGCTTCATCGGTGCGACAGCCATCGTCGCCTCCTCCTATCGACCGCAGGAAGCCGATAAGGTCCAGGGTTTCCATGACATCATCCTGTTCAGCACGGTTGCCCTCTCGTCCTTTTCTTCCGGCAAGGTGTTTACTGCCTATGGCTGGTCGGTGATGAACCTGGTGATCTGGCCGGTGACCGTGCTGTGCCTCGCGCTGATTGCGCTGCAATTGCTTGCCGAGCATCGCGCCAAGGCCTGACGGCTCCCGATCGCCCCAACAAAGCCCTTCACGGTGGAACATTTTCCATCGGTTCTCGATTGCGTTCAGGCATGGCAGGGCGCTTTGAAATCCGGTTGCACACTCTTGACCTTTGGAGCGGGAGAAGCGCACTCTGCCTTAGAAACAGGCAACGTCCTTGGAGGAGAGGGCGGTGTCCAACAGGGAGGCGTTGGAATGGCAGTTCTGTTAGGCGTAATTTTATGTGGCTTGATTTCCGTGGCCTATGCGGTCTGGGCAACGCAGGCGGTATTGGCTGCCGACCAGGGCACGCCGCGTATGCAGGAAATCGCAGGCTATATCCGCGAAGGGGCGCAGGCCTATCTGGCCCGACAATATCTGACTATCGCTATCGTCGGTGCCGTGGTGTTTGCAGGCGTCTGGTACTTGCTGTCGGGAGAGGCCGCCATCGGCTTTCTGATCGGCGCGGTTCTCTCCGGTGCCGCAGGCTTTATCGGTATGCATGTGTCGGTGCGCGCCAATGTCCGCACCGCGCAGGCCTCGGCTCAGAGCCTGACCGCCGGTCTCGACATTGCCTTCAAATCCGGGGCCATTACCGGCATGTTGGTGGCAGGTCTCGCCCTTCTCGGCGTCTCCGTCTATTATTGCGTCCTGACCTATGGACTCGGTCATGCCAGCGGCTCGCGCGATGTGATCGATGCGTTGGTGGCACTCGGCTTCGGCGCTTCGCTGATCTCGATCTTCGCCCGGCTTGGCGGCGGTATCTTCACCAAGGGCGCTGATGTCGGTGGCGATCTCGTCGGCAAGGTCGAGGCGGGCATTCCCGAGGACGATCCGCGCAACCCGGCAACCATTGCCGATAATGTCGGGGATAATGTCGGGGATTGCGCTGGCATGGCCGCCGACCTGTTCGAGACCTATGCGGTCTCCGTGGTCGCCACCATGGTGTTGGCGGCAATTTTCTTCGCAGGCAGCGCGATACTGGAAAGCGCCATGATCTATCCGCTGGCGATTTGCGGCACCTGCATCCTGACCTCGATTGCCGGTACGTTTTTCGTCAAGCTCGGCGTCAACGGCTCGATCATGGGCGCGCTCTACAAGGGCCTGATTGTTACCGGTCTGCTGTCTATCGTCGGGCTTGCCGTGGCAACGCAACTTACAATCGGCTGGGGTACGGTCGGGAGCGTTGCGGGCCAAGCGATTACCGGCGTCAACCTGTTCATCTGCGGCCTTCTCGGCCTGGTCGTGACCGCGCTGATCGTTGTCATCACCGAATACTATACCGGAACCAACAAACGCCCGGTCAATTCCATCGCCCAGGCGTCGGTGACCGGTCACGGTACCAATGTTATCCAGGGGCTGGCGGTTTCCCTTGAGTCAACCGCGCTTCCGGCGCTGGTGATTATCGGCGGCATCATCTCCACTTATCAGTTGGCCGGTCTGTTCGGCACCGCCATCGCCGTCACCACCATGCTGGGGCTGGCGGGGATGATCGTCGCGCTCGATGCGTTCGGCCCCGTCACCGACAATGCCGGTGGCATCGCCGAAATGGCGCATCTGCCGCCGGAGGTGCGCAAAGTGACCGATGCGCTGGACGCTGTTGGCAATACAACCAAGGCCGTCACCAAAGGCTATGCCATCGGCTCAGCCGGGCTGGGCGCGCTGGTACTGTTTGCCGCCTATTCCAACGATCTGCAATATTTCGCTGCGAATGGTGATCAATATCCCTATTTTGCCGGGATCGGCGACATTTCCTTCAGCCTCTCCAATCCGTATGTGGTGGCCGGGCTGATCTTCGGCGGTCTCATTCCCTATCTGTTTGGCGGTATCGCCATGACGGCGGTGGGCCGGGCCGCTGGCTCCATCGTGGAGGAAGTGCGTCGCCAGTTTCGTGAAAAGCCCGGCATCATGCAGGGCACCGAGAAACCGGATTATGGCCGCGCCGTGGATATCCTCACCAAGGCGGCAATCCGCGAAATGATCGTGCCGTCGTTGTTGCCGGTGCTGGCGCCCATCGTCGTCTATTTCGGTGTGCTGCTGGTGTCCGGCTCCAAGGCCTCGGCCTTCGCGGCGCTGGGTGCATCCTTGCTGGGCGTGATCGTCAACGGCCTGTTCGTGGCAATTTCCATGACATCGGGCGGTGGCGCCTGGGACAATGCCAAGAAGAGCTTTGAGGACGGTTTTGTTGACAAGGATGGCACAACGCATCTGAAAGGGTCAGACGCCCATAAGGCGTCCGTCACCGGCGATACGGTTGGTGATCCCTACAAGGATACGGCAGGTCCTGCTGTCAATCCGGCCATCAAGATCACCAATATCGTTGCCCTGTTGCTGCTGGCCATTCTGGCCGGCTGAGGGTGTTTGATACAACGCAATACAGAAAAACCCGCGACCGTGAGGCCGCGGGTTTTGTTTTGATATCGAGGCTCTGCTTATTGGAAGCCGAGCATGTTCTTGATGCTGTTGGTAGCGCCGTTGCCGCCCGACAGAATCTGTTGCAGGAAGCTGAGGTCCTTGCCGCCGGTTGGCGTGGTGCGCGACACCATGTCGAAGACCTTGCCGTCCTTCATGCTGTAGTTGGCGCGCCGGGCCACGGTGCCGTTCTTGTCGAAGTAAATCGCCAAGACCTGCTGATCGACCAGCTGTTGCTTCATAAAGGCTACGGGGCGCTTACGGGTCTGGGAGATATAATAGAATACCTCGCCATCGAAGGTCGCCGTGGTGGACGGCGTGCCGAGCGATAGCAGGACCTGTTCACGGCTGGCACCGACTGGCACCAGATCGAGCGCCTTCGGGTCCACAATATAGCCGTTATGGAAAACTTCGCCGGTCGTGCAGCCGGTCAAGCCGCCGGTTGCGATCAGCAAAGTCATCGCGGCCAGGCCGATTGCCCTGGCGTCGGGCCGGAAATACCGTCTCTTCAATGATGCATCTCCCATCATGCTCTCTTCTGCCCGCCTGCAGGCCAGGTTCGTTCTTGCGCCAGCCATTTCTTGCGCCAGTCGCTTCTTGTGCTTATCCGCTTGCGTCTTGCCCATATCATTGTGGCCTTTCCGGGGAAACCGAAAAGACAGAGCAACGATATGTTTCAAGCTCCAACTCGCTTTGCCCGATGCGATTGCCATCGGCAAGGGCCGGTCCGGTAAAACGGCATTGCAATTCATCACTGCTTCGGTAAACCAGCTTTAGCCATCATGCAACATCGGTCGGGCCGTCGCGCCTCTTTCTCCAGGGATCGGACGAATAGCCGGCAACACGTAAAATAGGCGCTGCGATGATTTTTACCCTGTTCAAGACCCGCCGGAACAACCGCCAGATTATCGACCGCCAATATGCCGTGCTGATGGAAGCCGCCCGTGTACCGCTGTTTTACGAGGCGCTCGATGTGCCGGATACCGTGATGGGCCGCTTTGAAATGCTGTCGCTGGTGCTGATTCTCTATCTGCGCCGCACGGCGAAATCTGAGCGCAGCGGCCAGGAAGTGGCGCAGGAAATCATCGACGCGTTTTTTCAGGATGTCGATCATTCCATCCGGGAATTGGGGGTTGGCGACCAGACCGTACCCAAACGGATGAAAAAATTGGCAGGAATGTTCTATGGCCGCCTTGAAACCTACGGCAAGGCACTCGATTTGAAGGATGAAAGTGCGCTTGCCGCCGGCTTTCGGCGCAATATCCATCCAGACGTGCCGGAAGCCGCTCGTCCGGCCATGACGGATTTGGCCCATTGGGCCATCACATCAGAAACATATCTTTTACAAACGACGGAAGAGGCCGTGATCACCGGATCGCTGGCATTTCCTCTTCCAGAGCAGCAGGTTCATCGATGAAATCGCAAGGCCAGACCCCGGCAAACACGCCTTTTTCCTATCACGTCAAGGTCGGACATGTCTCCGCCAATGCCGTGCGGGTGCGCCTTGAGGCCAATGACGCCGAGCGGCAGGGCTTGGCGCAACTGTGGAAAGTGCTGGCTGTCCGTTCCCTGAAGGCTGAACTTCAGATCAGTCGCTGGAAGCGCGACGGTGTGCGCATCAAGGGCGTGGTGGAAGGCGAGATCGAGCAGGCCTGCGTCGTGACGCTGGAGCCGGTGCTGACGCAGATTAGCGAGCAGGTGGAACAGGTCTTCGTGCCTGAGGGTTCCAAGCTTGCCCGCATCGTGCTGGACGGCCAGGGCGAAATGGTGTTGGACCCGGATGGACCGGACGCGCCGGAACCCTTTGTCGGTGACACGATCGATGCAGGCGCGCTGGTCGCCGAGTTTGCCGCCATGGCAATCGATCCATATCCGCGCAAGCCGGGCGCTGAGTTTTCAGGTCATAACGAGGATACAGGCGCGCAGATCATTCGCCCATCGCCCTTTGCCGCCCTTAAAGACTGGAAAAAGGACTAGATTGACAGTCGGGCCTTGACGATGAACCACAAATAAGTTGTACGCCAGACCAAAACCGGTATTTTGGCCGAAAATTTCACCTGGGGGTGAAAAAGAAGGGATTAAGACGCGTGGTCAAAATTTCTCTCGACGTCATGGGGGGCGATTTCGGTCCCGAAGTCGTTATTCCGGGCGCCGCCCGGGCGCTGGAGCGCCATCCGGAGATTACATTCATCCTGTTTGGCCAGCGGGAAAAGTGCGAGCCTTTTCTTGCCAAATATCCAAAATTGAAAGCAAAATCCGTCTTCCACGATTGCGAAGTGGCAATCGCCATGGACGAAAAGCCAAGCCAGGCGCTGCGTCGTGGCCGCTATGTCTCCAGCATGTGGCGTTCTATTGAGGCTGTGAAGACGGGCGAGGCGGATGTCGTCGTGTCTGCCGGCAATACCGGCGCACTGATGGCCATGTCCAAGTTCTGCCTGCGCACCATGGCCAATGTGGAGCGCCCGGCGATTGCCGGGATCTGGCCGACCCTGAAGGGGGAAAGCATTGTGCTTGATATCGGCGCCACCATTGGTGCCGATGCGCAACAACTGCTGGATTTCGCCGTCATGGGCGGCGCTATGGCCCGGGCTTTATTCCAGATTGATCGTCCTTCGATTGGCTTGTTGAATGTCGGCGTCGAGGAAATCAAGGGTCAGGAAGAAGTGCGCGAAGCGGGCCGCATGTTGCGTGAGGCAGGTCTGGACACCCTAAACTATGCCGGTTTCGTCGAGGGAGACGATCTCGGCAAGGGCACGGTCGATGTCGTCGTCACGGAAGGCTTCACCGGCAATATCGCCCTGAAGGCTGCCGAAGGCACGGCGCGCCAGATTGCCACCTATCTGAGGGCAGCCATGTCGCGCAGCCTGATGTCGAAGATCGGCTATTTCTTCGCCAAGGGGGCGTTTGATGCGCTGAAGGACAAGATGGACCCGCGCAAGGTGAATGGCGGCGTCTTTCTCGGTCTGAACGGCATTGTCATCAAGAGCCATGGCGGTACGGACGCGGAAGGTTTCGGTTCAGCCATCGAGGTTGGCTATGACATGGCGCGCAATGGTTTGACCCAGAAAATTGAAAATGATTTGAAACTTTATCACACTCGCTTTCCATCGACGTCCAGGGCTGGTTCCTCCAGCGCCGGGCCGGAAGCAGCGTGAAGGACAGGATAAATATAAAATGATTCGTTCAGTTGTTCGCGGTGTTGGCTCGGCTTTGCCCAAGCGGCTATTGAGTAACCGCGAAATGGAAACCCTGGTCGACACGTCGGACGACTGGATCGTTCAACGCACCGGCATCCGGCAGCGCTATATCGCCGGCGAGGGGGAGACCACCGCTTCGCTTGGCGCTGAGGCTGCCTTGAAGGCGCTTGAGGCCGCCGGTCTCACGCCTGCCGATATCGATATGATCATCTGCGCCACATCGACGCCCGACAACACCTTTCCGTCGGCTGCTGTGAATATCCAGAACCGGCTTGGCATGACCCATGGGTTTGCCTTTGACGTTCAGGCCGTCTGCACCGGGTTCGTCTATGCGATGACGACGGCGGATGCCTATATTCGTGGCGGACTGGCAAAGCGGGTGCTGGTCATCGGCGCAGAGACCTTTTCGCGTATTCTCGACTGGCAGGACCGTACCACCTGTGTACTGTTCGGCGACGGCGCTGGCGCTCTGGTGTTGGAAGCGGTCGAAGGGCAGGGAACCATTGCCGATCGCGGTGTGCTGACGGCGCATCTGCGCTCGGACGGCTCGCACAAGGACAAGCTTTATGTGGATGGCGGTCCTTCCACGACAGGCACCGTCGGCCATTTGCGCATGGAAGGCCGTGAAGTCTTCAAACATGCCGTCGGCATGATCGCCGATGTGATCGAGCAGTCCTTTGCGGCGTCGGGCCTGACAGCCGAGGATGTTGATTGGCTGGTGCCGCATCAGGCCAATCGCCGCATTATCGACGGTGCGGCGAAAAAACTGGATATTCCCCTGGAAAAAGTTGTCATCACCGTCGATCAGCACGGCAATACATCTGCCGCCTCGATTCCACTGGCGATTTCGGTTGCGGTCGCCGATGGCCGGATCAAGCAAGGCGACCTGGTGCTGTTGGAAGCCATGGGCGGCGGATTTACCTGGGGCGCGCTGCTGCTACGCTGGTAGTTGCCGCAAAAACAAGTTGTTAACGGCGCTTGACCGATTGCGTTCATATCAATAGTCTCTGAGTATAACGATCAGAACTGATGATGGACGGGGTGCTATGGCTGGCAAAACGGTAACACGCGCGGATTTGGCTGAGTCGGTCTTCCGCAAGGTTGGTCTCTCCCGGACAGAATCCGCCGAGCTTGTCGAAACTGTTATCGATGAGATTTGCAATGCCATCGTGCGTGGCGAAATGGTCAAGCTTTCCTCTTTCGCCACCTTTCAGGTGCGCGCCAAGAATGAGCGGATCGGCCGCAACCCGAAGACCGGCGAAGAAGTACCGATTTCGCCCCGCAAGGTGATGACGTTCAAAGCCTCCAACGTGTTGAAACAGCGTATCCTGCGCTCGCATCTGGCCCGCAAAGCCAAGCAGAAACCGGCCAATCCGGCTGCTTAACAGCCTTGCGGCCAAGTCAGCGCTTCCGGCAATGTTATTCGCTTGATTGTGTCGGTCTTTATTGTTTGCGAGCGACGTTTTCGAGTGGCCATCTGGATGGATAGCTTACTGCCGAATCTTCGCAGCACTGTCTGTGAGACAAGATGATACAGCCTCCGTTTCCGATAAGAGACATGCTGTCGTTGAGAGTGACATGATGGAGCCCGTCTTGGATAAGAGCCCTGATGCTTTCCGTACGATCAGCGAAGTGGCGGACGATCTCGATTTACCGCAGCATGTGCTGCGATTCTGGGAAACCCGGTTTCCGCAGATCAAGCCGCTGAAACGTGGCGGCGGACGGCGCTACTACCGTCCTGACGATATCGAACTGCTGAAGGGTATTCGTCATCTGCTCTATGATCACGGATATACGATCAAAGGCGTGCAGAAGCTTCTGAAAACCAATGGCAATAAATTTGTCATGGCTGTCGCTTCCGGCGATCTGGCGACCATGGAAGCCCTGGTTGCTGCTGGCCAATCCAGTAATGACGATCCCAAACTCGGCAGCGACGACGATCAGGTCGTCGGTCATGCAAAGTCGCGTACCAGCAGCCGGTTCTTTAACTTCGGCGGTGGCGACGACAGCGCTCTCGACATTTCCGCTGGCCGTGGTTCCGTTGGCAAGGAAGATCGGGCGCTGCTTCAGGAAACCCTGTTTGATCTGTTGGAATGCAAGCGGCTATTGGATCAGGTCCGCTAGAGCATCGTACAGAAAATCGGAACCAGAACGATGCTCTAAGTTTTTGTTTGCTAATCGGATTTATCCGAAAGCCGGTTCCCGCTTTTCGGTCCGATGCGCTAAAACACCACCCTCACGCCGCCTGAGTTTGCTCAGGCGCAATCGCCACATTGGCGCGATGCGCGGCAAGGATCAGCGCGCGCCGCGCATAGGTGGCGGAACGCCGTCCTTCCAGGGCGGCTGCGCAGGCCGACAAGGCCTTGCGAAAATATTCGCAGGAAAAATCCGGCCATTGATCAGCGAGCAGCCAGGCTGCTTCACGAATCGATCTTACCATGTGGGTGGTTCCGGCAATGACCAAGGCGACCGGCCGCTGAAAGTCTCTGTCTAATGTCATGTCATGTTCTCCGCGGCTCATAACGCCACGGTTAACCATTGGTTCCGCAGAAAAAATCCGATGTGAATAATAAATTTTGACCGTATATCACGGGCTGTGGAATCGACGGCAAGACGTGTCTGGCGTGTGTTTCAGCAATAAGAAAAGAACGATAAAAGGAATATTTTCTTAAATTCGGAACAAATCAGGATGGCGCGCGTTACGCTTGGTGAAGAATAGCGTCATGCGGTGCGCCTCCTTCCGATCAGTGTGCTGGGCAACACGAAGTCATAGCAAAACCCGCCGATCGGACTAGGAATGACGTTTATGAAATCAGCCGCGGCTGGAGCGCTTGTGCTTGCATTTTGTGGCACGCCAGCGCTCGCCGCCTGCAATATTTCCGATGCAAGGCTTGAAGAAGCCATTCTGGAAAAGCCTGAATTTCGGGACCCTCAAAACCGTTATCTCGTGCATGACCTGCGCAAGCTGCCGATGCGGCCTTTCTTCTTTGGAATTACGGGCTGGAAAAAGATTGCGAGCGGTTGCTGGGCAATATTCGTGAATTGATCGCATCCCCTTTTATGGCGCGGTTGGGTACGAATGACGAAGACGCGACCGACCAGCAATTGGCAGCCGGCGAGCCGCAATGGCACAGGCTGGGCCAGGTCAAGGGAAGCCGTGGCGCAGCGAATGAGGGGGCATTGATCAGCATCAACGATCTCGATCCTGGCTTGCTGGTCAATGAAATTGTCGGCGCCGAGGTTCGGACCGCCGATGACAAGATCGTTGGCGAGGTTCGCAATGTGGTCATCGGCACCAGGGACCGGCAGGACTACGCCATTGTTGCGGCTGGCGGGTTCTTTGTCCCGGGCAAGGATAGTCTCGTTGTTCCGCTTCGCTACCTGCTTGTCGATCGAGAAAGGAAGAGCTTTTTTCTGCGGATTTCTAATGCGCAGGTGAAGGCTGTTCCCTTGATGCCGGATCAGGATTATCAGTGGTTGACCGATGAGACATGGCGCAAGACAAATGATGCGATTTTCGAGAGTTTGATTGCAGGCCCCGGGCATGATCAACCCGCGAAAATTTCGGGAGACACTGCCACCAAATAAGCGGTCAACCAAAGATAGCCCTGATGGCTTACCATGAGGCACGGGTTGCCATACATGCCGTTTCAATCGTCCAACACGAACACTCATGAAAAACGATGTTTGCTATTTCACTTGTCTACAGCTCAAGCCAGTGATGCATTGGTATCTTTGGACCGTGGTATAGCTCACCTATTTCACGCGCGGCCTAGCCGCACCTGGAAACAGCCTATCTCATCTTAGAAAAGCGACACCCCTTGACCAATCTTCCGCTCAACGAAATTCTGCCTCAGGACATCATCGATACATCCCGTGACGCAGTCCTGATTCTGAGTCAGGATCTGACTGTGCTTGCCGCCAATCAAGCCTTTTACGCGAACTTCCAGATTGCTTCGGAACAGACGCTTGGGCGGCAACTTTATGATCTGAAGGGCGGCCATTGGAATATTCCCGGGCTTCGATTGCTTTTGGAGCAACTCGTTCCGCAGGACACCGTCGTCAATGCTCATGAAGTTGACGTGGTTTTCCCGGATCTGGGCCATAGGATCATGATGGTCAATGTGCGTCGGGTTCAAAGCGCGTGTGATTCAGCGAGCCTTTTTTTGATGTCAATTGATGACGTCACCGAAGCGCGTCTTGCCAGCGTGGAGGCCGAGCGCAGCTGGATTCTTGCGCAGAATATTGTTGATACGGTCCGCGATCCACTGCTGGTGCTGGAGCACGACATGAGCGTTGTGTTTGCCAGCCGTTCCTTCCTGAAGCTCTTCGGTGTTCAATCCACGCAAGTGATCGGCCAGCAGTTGAAAACGTTGGGCGACGGCCAGTGGAATGTGGCGGCGCTCAACGATCTTTTGGAACGCGTTCTCCCCCGCGACGAGCATGTCGATGGCTTGCTGCTGGAGGACGACTTTCCCGGTTTGGGACGGCGTGTGTTCAAGATCAATGCCAGGAAAATATTTCGGCCGGGCAATCATGTCACCCGCATGCTCGTGGTGTTCGAGGATGCGACGGAGGCCGTGCTGCTCGACAGGCACAGGGATATATTGGCGGCGGAACTGGCCCATCGTATCAAGAACAGCCTGCAAATCATCTCCTCTTTTGTGTCCCATGAGATTCGCCGCGCCGCAGAGCCTTGTGCCGAAGGATATAAGGCAATGCAGGCGCGGATCAGGGCCGTTGCCGAGCTTTACGACGTCATTGCTCAATCCAGCGCGTTTGGTCCTGTCAATATGGAAACCTATCTGAGAGGCATCAACAACACGATCCGCAAGAGCCTTCTAAGCCCGAATTCGAACATCACGATCAGCACGAAGACCGAGCCGTTAAGCATTCTCCCCGATCATGCCGTATCGATCGGCTTGATCGTCAATGAACTCGCCACCAATGCCGTGAAATATGCCTTTCCATCGGGGCAGGGCGAGGTTGTCCTCGGCTTTCAGCGCCGGGAGGGGGAGGTCGCGCTGACCGTCAGCGATAACGGGATCGGCCTCAGTGGCAAATCGGAGGGATCGGGACTTGGCACCCAGTTCGTCAAAGCTTTCGTCAAGCAACTCGGCGGTTCCCTGGCCAGCGCGACAAGCTCCAGTGGCACGACGTATACCGTCAGGCTTCCACCGTCGATCTTGGCGGAATGAGCTTTGAGGTGTGTTTTGCGCGTTTTTGATCTGTTCAGGCAAAATTCCGCTTGCGCCCGAAAGTCAAAAACTTTAAGTGAACCTTGCTCTTAGGAGCGGGTCGGGGCGTAGCGCAGCCCGGTAGCGCACTTGACTGGGGGTCAAGGGGTCGCAGGTTCAAATCCTGCCGTCCCGACCATTTATTTCAATCACTCCCCCAAGTTTGGGTGATTGTCTCTCTTCAAACCATATGTCTATTTTCAGCGTTACAGCGCCTTCCACTCAGGTTTGCTGAAGCCCTTTTATTTTGGGGAGAGGCTGCGGCTTTGTGCTCGCGTATTCCAGTCAGGGCGTAAGCTAATCTCAAGAGTTTTATGTTTATAATGTATAATGCTTTTTTTGCGGTGCACATAATAGGCAGATTTTTTCTGTAACCATCTATATTCTAAGGGCTATTCTCAGATTTTCTGGGCTTTGAAGAGACTGAACAGGCTGCAAAAGCGCCGAATGGTGCTGCACTGGTATCGATAAAGTCCGGTCTCTGCCTTATATTGGGTGCAGTGCAGCAATATGCCTTGTCGTTGGTCCTCATAACCTTCGAGATTAGCATGAGACGATATTCACCATGAGTTTCTGAGGGCCAGAAGTATTGGCGGCTTGTGAAGCAGACGAGAGAATGCAGCCGTCAGGAAGGCAGATGCGATGCGATTGAATGTTCCAAAATCGGTGGCCGCCATGGTTCGCCGCCAAAAAAAATTACAAAAGGCATTTGTGGATCTGGTTGAGAGTGCCACGCCGCGCGAAAAGGTCGCGCCGAAACCAAGAAAGCCCGCCCAGCCACGCCTTGTTGAAAACACCAGCTTCGGCAGTAATCCCGGACATTTGCGGATGATGACCTATGTGCCTCCCGGCTTGCCGCCGCGCGCGCCGCTGGTGGTCGTGCTGCACGGTTGTGGGCAGACGGCCAAGGATTTCGATGATGGCAGCGGCTGGAGCCGTCTGGCGCGTCAGCATGGTTTCGCGCTGCTTTACCCCGAACAGCGCAGCTCCAACAATCCGAATGGGTGTTTTAACTGGTTTCGCCCGAGTGCTGTTGCCCGTGATCGCGGCGAGACTGGCTCGATCCGCCAGATGATTGACACCATGGTCGAGGCTCATGGCCTCGGCACCGACAATGTTTTCATCATGGGCCTGTCGGCCGGTGGGGCGCTGGCTGCTGCGGCTCTTGCCGCTTATCCCGATATCTTCAAGGCGGGTGCGGTGGTTGCCGGGTTGCCGGTTGGTGGTGCGCGCGATGCAATGAATGCCTTGAACATCATGCATAACGGTGTGGCCAAAGCCCCGGATGAATGGGCGCAACTGGTCTATCAGGCCGCGCCCGAAGGTCGGGACTGGCCAAGGATTTCGATCTGGCAGGGTAGGGATGACAATGTCGTCCATCAGAAGAATGCCGATGCGCTGGTCATCCAATGGCTTGCCGTGCATGGCCTGCTGGACGGCAAGGCAAAGCCCGTGGCCTATGGTCGGAACGACGGCTATGTCTGGCATGACGAAGACGGTGCGATCAAGGTGGAATATGCCGTAATGGATGGCCTGGGACATGGTCTGCCGATCAAGGCGGGTGAGGGGCAGGCAATGCCCTATATGCTACCTGGCGACCTGCATTTGCCATCCCTACTGGTGGAAAGCTGGGGTCTTGACGGGACAGAAGGCAAACGCAAGGTGGCGTGATTTGCCTGCACTTGAAATGATACCGCAGCTATAAAGTCTTACAGCTCCATGCGAGCTAACGCATGGAGCTGTAAGAAAAACTCTAATGTTTGCTTTAGGAAAAGTGGGTTGCGATTTTCCTAAAAAGACAAACGGAAACAAGAGACGTGAGAACCTGTCTGGTTCTAGCTGAACGTGACGGGCTCCAAGCGGCTGGAGATTATTTCTGTTCGACGGCGACGCCGTCTTTGCCAATGCTGAGTTCAACGCCCTTGGGCTTGGTTTCCTCGTGATAGGCATAGGCCCCGAGGCCAACCACGATGACGACCAATGCGCCGATGATCAAATAAAGACCGTTTGTGCGGTTCATGCTGTCCCTCTTCTGTCCGTGCGCCAACTGTTTCGGCTGAACGCGCTCAAAACGCGACAGAAGGGAAAATGTTCCACTGGCGTGAAAAAATTCTCAATCGGCGGGATTAGACGACGGCGCGCTTGGCAAGTAGCAAGGTCCGCTGTTCGTCGTCTGCAACCTGCTCGGTTCGAGCCGCTGAGGTTAACAGCGCGCTTGGCGTCGCCTGCGGAAGAAGGTTCCGGTAGATCGCCAGGGTTTCGGCCACCATTTTTTCAAGCCGGTAATTGTTGCGGCGGCTCAAGGCGCCGGCTGTAAGCTTTGCCCGTGTCAGGGGATCGCGAAAAGCGGCCATGGCGTCTGCAAGCGGCTTGATCTCGTCGCTATTGGGTACAGCAAAGCCGTTGACGCCATCCTCCAGCACGACGCTCGTTCCGCCTACTGCGGTCAACACGAGGGGAAGGCCACCGGCTGCGGCCTCCAGCATCGCATAGGACATGGCCTCGTAGCGGCTTGGAGCGACCAGGATGTCGAAGGCCTGGATGGCGTCATGCCCGCTCATGTCGCTGCGGATCTGGGCCTTGCCGTCAAGGCCAAGAGTTTGGATCATGGCGCGCAGTTCTGCTTCCCGCTCGCCGCTGCCGATCATCACCAGCCGGGCATGGGGCATAAGGTCTGCAATGCTGGCAAAAGCGCGGATCAGCCGCTCCGGGGCTTTCTGGGCCACGAGCCTGCCGATGAAACCGAAAACCAGTTGCTCATGCGTAATGCCGAAGCGTTTGCGTGTTTCCGAGCGCGCGTCGCCGGGCGGATATTTGACGCCATTGGCGACAATGCGGAGTGTTCGGGCTGGAATGCCCAGCGCCACGGCATGATGATATTCGTCCGGCGAAACGCAAATCACCCGATCACTGAAAAATCGTCCAAGCAGCCGTTCTACGCCGCCATAGACCAGGCGGCCTTTGGAGCCGAGTGTCGGGTCCATGGTGCGGAAGGCATGTGGCGTGTAAAGCACCGGTGGATTGCGCCCGGGCAGGGTTGCCAGCCGAGTCAGCGCGCCTGCCTTGGAACTGTGGCCATGCACGATGTCGAATGGGCCTTTGTCGCGGATCAACCGCCGCAGCGCCCGATAGGAGGCGAGATCCCAAGGGCCGACCGCACGATGCATGTCGAGCGCGATGATCTCGTGCAGCGGCAGCGCCAGCAATTCGGCAACGAACCGGCTTTCGGCTCTCAACGGAGAGTAGACAGCGGTCACCGTCTGGTCGCAGGCAGCGAGGCCCGCACAAAGATCGATGAAATGACGGCCGGAGCCACCGCCGCTCGGCTCCAAGACCTGCAAGATTCGCAGACGCTGCCCACCGGCAATTTCCTGGCCAACCGTCACGTTTTCCTCCACCAAACGCTCCCCCCGATGTTCATCTGTGTCTTTGCCAATTGATTTCCAGTGCTCTGCATCCCCAAAGTATTCCGAACAGCAGGTACACATGTCGCCAGTGATCGATATCGATGACATTGCCGATCAGGGCGTGGCCGATCAGCACGATCCAGGCAATCATCAGATAGGGTTGCCAAGGGCGGTCATAGAGCAGACATTTGAAGCCGAAGCAAATGCTCCAAACCAGCATGGTGATAAAACAGACAAAGCCGAGCCACCCATAGGATGTCAGGGTTTTCAGCCAGATATTGTGCTCATCCTCTGGAAAGATCTTGCTGAACACCATCGGCCCGATCCCGAGTGGCTTTTCCATCGACATCAGAAAGCCGATCTTGTGACGCTCGAAGCGACCGAGATGGCCACCATCATAGTCCTGCACAAGCTGGGTGCGGCTGGAAAACAGGTCGCGCACCTGCTGGAATTGCAGAGCGACGGTCAGCGCCACAATGAGGGCGATGGCTGCCGTCAGTGCCAGCAGCACAATCTTCAGGCGGAAGGCACTGCTGCGCTCCTTGATCAGCAGGATCAGCACCATGGCAATGGCGCTAAACAGAAAAAGCGCCCAGGCCGCCCGTGAAAACGACAGGAACACGCCAAGTGCGAGGATCAGCAAGCAAAGGATCTTCCACGGTGCGTCCAGCAGCCGGCCAGTCAAAAGCCCATGGATGAGATAGAGCGACGGAGCGATCAGAAACGGACCAAACACATTGGGGTCCTGAAAAGCCCCCATGGCCCGGTCATAGCGCGTAAACATCTCGGCGCCGGGGAAAGCGTGGAAATAGCCCAGGATGCCCAGAAGGGACGTGGTGACTGCGGCAAGAACCCAGGCATTGAAAATCAACCGCAGCCGTTCATGCCGCTCCTCGACGATGGCCGCATAAAACACCGAGGTCACGGCCAGGAAGGTCGAGACGGCAACATAGAGGGGGCCTTCATTGAGGTCCGTCATTGTTGTCAGCGAGATCATGCCGCCGACATTGAAGGTGAGCATCAGCGCCAGAAGCGGTGCGACGCTGCGGGAAATTTTCAGACCGAGCAGGAACCACAGGGGAATCTGCGCCGCCATGAACAATTCGTAAGGGGCTGGCTCCATGAACACGAAGCCGAGCAGAAAGACGCCAAAACCGACCAGCGCCGATCCCGTCAGGGTTATGGCTGCAAAGCCTGGCCGAAACGGCGGGCTGCTATGGTGGCTGACCGCGCTCAATAAGCATTTTCCGTGTTGAACAGGCTGATCGGCGTCATCAACAGGATTTTCAGGTCAAACAGCAGCGACCAGTTTTCGATATAGTAGAGGTCATGGGCGGTTCTGCCCTTGATCTTGTCGTCGGTGTCGATTTCACCACGCCATCCCTTGATCTGCGCCCAGCCGGTGACACCGGGCTTGACCCGGTGGCGGGCGAAATAGCTCTCGACGATTTCGCTGTAATGGCGGTTGCGGGTTTGAGCCATGACCGCATGCGGGCGCGGCCCGACCAGCGAAAGATCGCCGCGCAATACATTGAACAATTGCGGCAATTCATCCATCGACGATTTGCGCAGCCAGCGGCCGACGGGCGTCACACGCGGATCGTTCTTGGTGACGGCCAGTTTGGCGGTCGGATCGCTCATTTCCGTATACATCGAGCGGAATTTCAGGACGTTGATGACCTCATTGTTGAAACCGTGGCGCTTCTGCACGAACAGAACCGGCCCTTTCGACGTGGATTTGATGGCGATGGCAGCCAGAACCATGACCGGCCAGAAGACGGCGAGTGCCGCCAGACTGAAAATGATGTCGAAGGCACGTTTGGCAACCTGGTCCCAGTCACGGATCGGCTTGTCGACCAGATCCAGCATCGGCAGGTCGCCGACATGGGAATAGGCGCGGGGCCTGAATCTCAGGCTGTTGGAATGGGCCGCCAGCCGAATATCCACCGGCAGGACCCAAAGTAGTTTCAGCAATTCCAGAATACGTGCTTCTGCGCTGATCGGCAGGGCGATGATCAGCATGTCGATCCGTGTTTCGCGCGCAAAAGCCACCAGTTCGGCAACGGTGCCGAGCTTGGGATAGCCCGCGACGATGTTAGGGGATCGGTCGCCTTGACGATCATCAAAAATACCGCAGATACGGATATCGTTATCCTGCTGGCTTTCCAACGTGCGGATCAACTGTTTGGCAGGCTCCCCTCCGCCGACCACCACGGCGCGTCGCTCGATGATGCCGTTGCGGGTCCAGCTGCGAATGGCCAATGCCATGCCATAGCGTTCCAGCAGGAGAAACAGTGCGGAGAGTGCTGCCCAGATCGCCAGCCAGCTGGCGCTAAACAGCTGGGCATTCCAGGCGAAATGGATGCCGACCATCAAGGCGACAACCAAACACCAGCTGGTCAGGGCCCGTTTCACCGAGCGGAACGGACGGCGGAGTGTGTATATCTGGTAGCCATCGGCAAATTGCGTGAACAGGATAAAAACCACCGCACCAAGTGCGCCAAAGGCACCAATGTGCAGGACAGTGTCAATCGGTCCGTCCATCGTCAGCCAGCCGGAAATCAGGCTGGTGGCGATCAGCCAGGAAAATTCCAGCAGGCCGAACTGCCCGAGCATGATGCTTGGCGAGCGATTGGCACGGCGTAATTGCTCCGCCACCCGGCTGGCGAGTGGCGACAATTCGACCGTTGGAGACGATGAAGAGCCGCTTGCGCGGGTCTGTTCAGCCTCTTCCTTCAGTTTTTGACGGAGCTTTGCTACATCCAAAGTCTCTAGCGTCCTCATCGCGGCAATTCATTTTGCAATGTTGGATTACCGCAAATGTGCTAAAAAATCTTTAGCTTTGGCAGGACCCGTCCCACGATGATGCAGGTCGTGGCGGCTGTCAAACCGAATGATCGCGGTAGAGCGCCAGCATTTGCGCGGCCATGGCAGAGGCTGAAAATCGCGCATGGAAGAGCGTTGGGTCCGGCATGACAACCTGTTTCCAGTCCGGCTGGGTCAGGGCCTGCACCATGGTCGCGGCCAGTTCCTCGACATTGTCGGGCGCAACAAGTGCGGCGCTGGTTTTGCCGAGCGCCTCCGGAATGCCGCCAACGGCGCTGGCAATCACCGATTTTCCGGCGGCGATCGCCTCCAGCACGATATAGGGCATGGATTCGGCCCTGGAGGGGACGACGACAATATTGCTGAAGGTAAAGGCTTCCGAGACCCGCATGGCGGGCAGCAATTGCATGCGAAGGCCAAGGCCGCGCTGGTGGATCTGCTGCTCGTATCTGTCACGGTCCGGGCCGTCACCGATGACCGCGGCGGTCAGCGGGCGACCCAGCAGCCTTTCAGCCTCCAGCACGGCGTTGATGAAGACATCAGGGCCTTTCAGATCCCGCAACATGCCGATGAAGACGAAATCCACCGCTTTGTCACGGAGTGGCACAGGTCGAAATTCGCTTTCGCTGATCCCATTCAAAATCAGCCGGGAGTCGCAGCTCGGTTTTCCCACCTTTTGCCCGTAGGACCATTGCTCGAAGCCGCAGACAAAGGCGATGGCTTCGGTCTGGCGTTCCAGTAGCTTTTCCAGAGCAAAGATCAGTCTGCCAACTGGCCTGTTGCGGCGATAATGCAGGCTGCCGCCATGCGGTGAATAGAGGCGGACAACCTTGGATCCCTGCATGCGAAGGGCCGTGCCAATAATGCGGGCGAGCGCGCCGCCCTTGGCGCCGTGACCATGCAGCACGTCGGGTTTCAGGCTCTTTATATGCCGGTAGCAGGAGCGCACCGCGCTGATATCGTCAAATCCAATGGCACGCCGGATCGGCTGGCGAATAAGACCGAGTTTCAGGCGGGGCTGCAATTCCGCAAACAGGGCGTCCTCATGGGCGCCACCCGTGCTGCTGTCGCAGATGATGCCGACAGAATGGCCAAGCGCGTCATGATTCTCAACGAGATCGCGCACATGCCGGAAAATGCCGCCAATTGGCGAGCGGAAGCAATGAATGATCCGCAGCCCGTCTTCATCCGGCATCAGAACAGCCGTTCGCGCACATAAACCGTGTCACCGGCAATGATCGGATCGGTGATCGGCACCCGGCCGGTGGCGATGGTGCCATTGACCTTGCGGGTGACATCCACGTCGCGCTCGTTGGCGCGGCTGGTGAACCCGCCAGCAACGGCGATGGCATTTTGCACCGTCATGCCCGGTACATAGGAATATTGCCCCGGCTGGCCGACTTCGCCCATGACAAAGATCGAGCGGTAGCGATCAATCTCGATGCTGACGTCGGGATCGCGCAGATAGCCCTTGCGTAGCCGCTGGGCAATGGTGCCTTCCAGCTGCGGCATGGTGGTGCCGCGCGCCGCGACCTGACCGATCAGCGGAAAGGCGATATAACCGGCCTGATCGACGGTATAGGTATTGCTTAGATTGGCCTGATCGAACACGGTAATGCGCAACCGGTCGCCGCTATCCAGCCGGTAGGGCTGGATCGTCGCTTCCTGGAAGACTTTCGAAGCTGGCTTATAGGTGGCGCAGCTGGACAGCACCGCCAGCAGGGTGACGGCAACAGCCAGCAAGATCTGTTTGGCGGTGACCATGCGCACGCTCCCATAGAAGATAATCATGTTCTTATCGGCCAGTATGGTTAAGGGAGTGTAAAGATCGCAGCGCAAGTCCGGCTAGTTTATCTCGCAATGACCGTAATGAGCACAGACGGTTAACGCTTGAGTTACTATGTTCGTTTACGCTCCGGACAGATTTGAAGGAGGGATGGAATGTCGGGTCAGCCGGTCGCCGCCCATCAGGACGTGGATATCGATCTCTTGCAGCTGTTTCGCGCCGTCTGGCAGCGAAAGGGCAGGGTGTTGCTCATCACCTGCCTGGCCGCGGGCGTTGCCTTCGCCGGGGCCAGCATGATCCGTCCAACCTACCGCGCCGAAACCACGGTGCTGATCGAGCCACGCGCGCCCAATTACGATGCGGAAAACGCCAAATCGGCGGCCTCAGAACCGGTGCTGGACGAGCTGAATATTGCCAGTCAGGTGCAATTGTTCCGCTCGGTGGATCTGATCCGCCAGGTGGTGAGGGATCTCAAGCTCTACGAATTGACCGAATTCGATCCTGATCTGCATCCATCCGCCCTGTCGGATCTGATGGTGATGCTGCATCTGAAAAAGAACCCGCTCGATCTGGCGCCCGAAGACCGGGTGATCCGCACCTTCCTGGAAAAACTCCAGGTCTATCAGGTGGAGAAGTCGCGGGTTATCGGCATCGAGTTTTCCTCCAAGGATGCACGGCTCGCCGCCGCCATTCCCAATGAAATGGTCAAGGTCTATCTGGCAATTCAGAGCGGTGCCAAGCTTGATAGCAATGAGGACGCGGCCCGCTGGCTGGAGCCGGAAATTTCCAATCTACGTCAGAAGGTTTCCGACGCCGAAAAGAAAGTTGCGGATTATCGCCGCAGCGCCGATCTGCTATCGACCGGCGAGGGCGGTACATTCGCCTCCAAGCAGCTCAATGATATATCCACGGAATTGGCGCGGGTGCGCACCGACCGGGCCAGTGCGCAGGCACGGGCCGAAAACGCCAAGGCGTCGCTGAAGGCCGGGCGATCGACCGACAATCTCGATATCGTCATGGCCTCTCCCGCCGTGCAACAATTGAAACAGGCGGAGGCCGCCGTGCAGGCGCAGATTTCCGACCTCTCCACCAGTCTTCTAGACGGCCATCCGCGCATCAAGGCGCTGCGGGCACAATTGGCAAATCTGCGCCAGCAACTGGCCGAAGAGACCAGAAAAGTCGTTTCCAGCCTGGAAACCGAGGCCAATGTCGCTCGGATGCGTGAAGCGGAGCTTGACCGGCAGCTGACCACCCTTAAGGCACAAAGTGCCAAGGCCGGGGACAGCCAGGTTGGGCTTGCCGCGTTGGAGCGGGAAGCGAGCGCCCAGCGGCAATTGCTGGAAACCTATCTTGCCCGCTACCGCGAAGCCACCAGCCGGCTGGATAGCAATGCCAGCCCTGCTGATGCCAGGGTGATTTCCCGTGCGTCCGAGCCGAGTGAACCGAATTTCCCTAAGGTTCTGCCGATCACCTTGGTGGCCGCCATGGCGGCTCTGGTGTTGAGCGTGATCGTCATCATGTTGGCGGAGCTGTTCAGCGGCCGGGCGCTGAAGCCTGTCGGCCCTGTTGATCCAGACCGCAGCGGGCGGTTTGCGGAGGAATATCCTCGTCGTCGGACCGGTGAACCTGCTTTTAACGAATCGGTATCAGCGCCTGCAAGGCAGAAGCCAAGACTGGATACGGCGGCTGCCGCTGTCGCGGCGACGGCAGCGGCCGAACGAATCGAAAAAGAAACTCCGCCCATCGCACCGGCAGATGCTGAAACTGATAGCGATCACTATCACGCGGCGACCGATGCCGATCATGAGTTTTCAGTTGCCTCGGTGGCGCGTTACCTGACGCGGCATGGCATTTCCAAAGCGGTGGTCATCTCGCCTTCCGGCGATGACGGATCAGCGGCAACCGTGCTTTTGGCACGCGCCGTGGCCAAAGCCGAACGCACGGTGATCTTGATCGACATGACTGGCTCCGGCTATCCGACAGCGCTGATGGCCGAGCGAAACGATCTGCCCGGCGTGACCGATCTGCTCTGCGGCGACGTTACCTTTGGCGAAACCATCCATTCCGACAGATTGTCAAACGCCCATATCGTGCCGAAGGGCAATAGCGATATCCGTCAGGCGCTGCGCGGCATCGAGCGCCTGTCCATGGTGGTCGAAGCGCTTGCTGATGTCTATGATCTGGTCCTGATCGAATGCGGTCCGGCCAGCGCCGATAATGTCGTTGGCCTGTGCAAGGCCCAGGACCATGAAGTCATTCTCTCCGCACCCAATCCGGACCGCAAGCAATTGGCACAGATCATGGCCGCCTTCGAAGCTGTGGGCTATAGTGACCTGGTGTTGATGAGCGACGACAATGCGGTGCCACCGGATGATGGGGACCGGCGGGTGGCTTAGACTTTGCCTTAGGAAAGGTTGAACCCGGGTTTCTCTGACGGGTTCCAGGTTTCATTCCTTACCCTGATCATGTGCCTGCGCATCGCTACGAGCGCGGAGTTTTTGCAGCGCGCTATAGAGTTGGGGATGCCCCTTGATGAACGCCTTCGAGCGGATCAGGCTGCGCTCGGCTGTGGCTGCGAGGTGCCCCAGAGGGGTCACGGGCAGCAAAATATCGTGTTGCACGGTTTCCATAGGGCACCAGCTTCGCTTGTAGATCTGGTCGCCGAGGCCGAAGTCGAACAGGGCGGCCCCCTCGGCGCTGCATTGTTCAATCATCAGCCAGAACAGCAATTCGCCTGGGCTGGTCTCCGGGGCGATGCTTTCATCTATCGAGCCGAACTGGCAGATAACGTGATCGCCCTTGCGTGAAAGACCGGCGATGGCGGCAATCTTGCCGTTATGATGGCTGCCCGACAACCGCAGTGCATGCAGTTCCAGTGGCACGTTCAATCCACCTGCCTCGCTTTGCAGCAGCAACTGGAAGAATGCCTGTGTCTCCGGCTCCTGAAACACGTCCGGCAGACCGAGGGTTTCGAAGCGGACGGCTTTTTGCCGGAAGAACAGATCCAGCAACCAGGCTTTCTGCTCCTCACCACACGCAATAATATGCTCAAAGCCGCCGCTTGCTTCCAGCTTGCGGACCTGATTGCGGTATTTCTTGCGCCGCCGCTTGGCGTTGATCTGGGAGAGTGTCTGTTCGAAGTCGCCTAGAAGCGGCAATTGGAAGGCATGGTTATGATGTTCGACAGCTGGTAGGCTGGCCAGAGGATGAGACAATCCACGCCAGGAAAGTGGAATATTGCCGAGGTGAACGAGATCGGCATGCCCGGTCATCGCCTGGACAATCTGCTTTCCCAACTGTTTGGCCGTGTCCTGCTCGATTTGCTGGAAAAAAGCCGGGTCGAACAGGCCGGTATTGATATTGGTGAAGCGGGTGGCGATGAAGCTGGCCTTGCGGACCATGGCGTGACGGGTGATTTCCAGCGGTAGGATGAACAGGCTGCGTCCGTTGCTGTTGCCATGCAGGATGGCCAGCGGGTTGCCGTGGGTTTTCACCCAGGCGCGGCACCAGTCGTAACCTTGATGCAGCGACAGATGGTTGTTGCGCTCCAGACAGCGCCAGTCGGCCTCCAGCGGCTCCATCACGGGCAGAACGTCCACGACGATATCTGCCACAAAAGTTTGACCGCTGGCCGTTTCAGTCAGCCGTTTCGGATCGATCATCGCCACGCTGCATTCTCCGGTCCTGTCGAAGCAGCACCAGTTTATCCGGTTTGTATTTAAGGATTATGCAATGCGCGGATTATTTGCGAACCGGACCCGCCATCCATTTGATGATCGCCATGGCTGGCAGAATCCAGACCACGCCCGACAGCAGGAAATAGGTGAGATGTACCCACCAGGGCGACTGTGCCAATGTCAGTGTGGCAATGGTGGTGGCCAGCACCGCGTAAAGCATGACAAGCACGACGATCAGAATCGTCCCGATGAATTTGCGCAGTCTGACCGGCATGCTATGACCCTGATTGCAGGACGCGACGCGATGTCGCAAACCTTCCGCCCTTGTTTTGCACCGGGTGCTGATGCAAATCAACTGGAATGCACCCGTTCCGCCCGCAAGACAGCGTTCGGACCGGGATTATGCTGTAGAATGGAGAGATTGGACCGATGACCATCGCCAGCACCGCTTCGCCCGTCCCGGCAGCTGCCGCCCTCGACCAGCAGAGCCGCAACCGCCGCGCAATTCGTCTTTGGCTGGGCCTGGTGATTCTCGCGCTGTTTGCCCTGGTGTTGGTTGGGGGCGCGACCCGGCTGACCAATTCGGGCTTGTCGATTACCCAGTGGAAGCCGATCCACGGTGTCATTCCCCCGTTGAACGCGGCGGAATGGGAGGAAGAGTTCAAGCTCTACCAGCAGATCCCGCAATATGAGCTGGTCAACAAGGGCATGACGGTCGAGGCGTTCAAGACGATTTTCTGGTGGGAATGGGCGCATCGCTTCCTGGCCCGCAGCATCGGCGTGATCTTTGCCCTGCCGCTGGTGTTTTTCTGGGTCACAGGACGCATCGAGAAGCGTCTGCGCTGGCCGCTGGTGGGCATTCTGGCGCTCGGTGGCTTTCAGGGTTTTATTGGCTGGTGGATGGTTTCATCAGGGCTATCGGAACGCACCGAGGTCAGCCAATACCGCTTGGCAACTCATTTGGTTACAGCCTGTCTGATCTTTTCATCCTGTGTCTGGGTGATGCGTGGCCTTGCCCGCCATAGCGCCGATCCGGCCCCAACCGCGCATTCGAAGCATTGGGCGATAGCGCTACTGTGCCTTGTGCTGTTCCAGATCTATCTTGGCGCGCTGGTGGCAGGGCTGGATGCTGGCATGTCCTACAATACCTGGCCGCTGATGGATGGGGCGCTGATCCCCGGCGATCTTCTGGTTCAGCAGCCGGTCTGGCTGAATTTCTTCGAAAACCCGAAGACGGTGCAGTTCGTGCACCGCATCGGTGCCTATACCGTGTTGCTGGTGGCGCTCTATCACATGGTCTCGTCGCTGCGGGCCGCACCGGGAACGACTCATGCGCGCCGCAGCGTCGTGCTGTTTGTCATCGTCTGCTGTCAGGCAGCGCTGGGAATTTCTGCACTGCTGTTGCAGGTGCCACTGGATGCAGCGCTCGCCCATCAGGGCGGTGCGCTGATCCTGCTCGGCTTTACGGTCGCGCATCTGCGCGGCTTCTATGGTGCCTATCCGCTACCCAAACCGATAGCCTGAATAGGCCTTGCCCAGCGCCAGACCGTTGAACGTCCGCACGCCCTTGTCGGTGCCCGCAGCCCCCGCGGCCACAAACAACGGCACAAGATGGTCATGGTCCGGCACATGGCAGGCAAGTGCATCCGGGTTTTGATCCCAGAGGCTGAGCTTGGCTGCACGGGCATCCGGGTCGGGCAGTTCGACCGCTGCCGTCAGCCAGTCATCGAACCGTTTGGCAACGGCTTCGTGGTCGGCATCGCGGCGGCGAAACATCGGCATATTATGGTAGCTCATGCCGGATGCGATGATCAGCACATTGTCATCGCGAAGCGACTGCAAGGCCTTGCCGATCTCCAGATGGCTTTCCGCATCCAGCGTATTTTTCAGCGACAGCATCACGACGGGCACATTCGCATCCGGATAGGCGACCATCAGCGGAACGAAGACACCGTGATCGAAGCCGCGCGAATCGTCTTCCGCTGAAGCGATGCCTGCCTGTTGCAGCAGGTCGCGCACATGGGCCGCCAGTGCCGGATCGCCCTTGGCGGGATAGGTTATCTCATAGGTATGGGCGGGAAAGCCATAATAATCATAGAGCATGCCGGGGGCTGCTGCTGTGCTGACGGTGACCTGCGGTTCCTTTTCCCAATGGCCGGAGACGATGAGAATGGCTTTCGGCGTGACGCCGAGATCGTCGGGCAGGCCTTGCAGAAAGGCCGCGAGATCGTCCCAGGGGCCTTTGCCCTGCTCGTCCTTCGGAAAATCCATGAAGGGCCATGGCCCGCCGCCATGGGGGATAAAATAAACGGGGAGACGGCTATTGGTCATGGTTTGCTCCTGAACATATGGCCGGAATATACGTCGTCGTGGCAACCCGCACGATAGGCGGATCAGTCAACAAACTGTTCAGCAAGTATGGACCGTGCCAGTCGTGCAAAGCCAAGCCGCTCAGTAAGATTGGCATTGCCGGATGCGGTCAGCGGACGGTTCAGTGTCCAGGCGCAGGAGAGACCCGCATGAGCCGCGGCATAGCTGAGGATTTTGCGCGGCGAACAGCCCAGCGCCACCGAAAACCGCTGGCTGAGGTCCCTCGCGCGCCGGGGATCGAGAACGAGATCTGGGGCGTGGAGAGGATTGCCGAATACATTGGCGACATCATAGGCCGGATCGCCCAGCAGGCCCTGCGGATCTATGGCCAGCCAATTGCCACCGTCATCGCTGATGACATTATCGTGGTGCAGGTCGCCGTGTAGCGGCTTGATATCCTGTTGCTCCGCAAGCAGGCTGCGGGCAAGTGCTGCCGTCCAATGGATGATCTCGGCGATAGCAGGGTCCGAAATGGTTTTTTCGAGCGCAAACAGGGCGTTGAAATGGGCCTTTAACGGCGTCAACGCATCGGGAACAGGGTCGGGCGAGGGCGCATGCAGGCGCGCCAGGACATTGACAATGATCTCCGTTGCTGCCGGGTCTCCGACCTTGCCAAGATGATGGCGCAGCAACAGGTCGCCCGCATCGTCCAGCAGGGCGATGTCGCCAGCCTGATCAATGAGCTTGATGGCACCGATGCCAGCCCGCCAGCGCAAAAAAACAAGGCCGGGTCGCTCGCCGCTACCCTCCGGCTTCAGGGCTTTGACAACGACGGGGCGTTCGTCCTGTGTGGCACGGTAAATGAGGCTGCTAGGGGTATCGGCGATCTGCCGGAGATGCGAAAGCCCCCATGTCTCCATCAGAGATGGAGGAAAGATGGGGGCTTTCAAAGAGCTTTTCAAACGATCACGCCGACAGCATCAAGTCCATGTTCTGGACCGCTGCACCGGACGCACCCTTGCCGAGATTGTCCAGAACGGCGACGAGATTGACATGGCCGGAGCCCGGATTGCCGAACACGAAGAGCTTCATCGTGTCCTGGCCCACCAGTTCCTCGGCATCGACGCGACCGAGCTTGGCGCTGTCTTCCAGGGCGACGACCTTGACGATGTCCTGCCCGGCATAATGGGCGGAAAGCGCCGCATGGATGCTTTCTACGGTCGCGCCATCGGCCAGATCCTCCAGGAACAACGGAACCTGCACGATCATGCCCTGCGGGAACCGTCCGACCGATGGTGAAAACAGAGGTGC